>CAMDSM010000001.1 GCA_945906905.1 Altererythrobacter xiamenensis
AAGGGAAGGGCACTCGTTAGCGCGACAGAGGGGATCCATGTGCGACACTTTATTACCCTGCGCTGGCTTGTTCGATTGTGCAGTGCGGCACATAGCCTGCAGCGGGGCAGGAAACCGATTTTTGCAGGAGCATAGCGTTGCATTTTTCCAGTTCCACCAGCCTTTCTGCCATCGCTATCACGTTGTCGCTTGCCGCATTCGCTCCGGCCCAGGCGCAAGCAGCAGGCGATGCACCAGTGGTGGCGCAGGCAGGCACGGGGCCTGCCGATGAACCCACTTATGACGAGGACACGATCATCGTCCTTGGCGCCCGGCTGATCGGCGAGATCGTGGCCGCGCAGCCGCCGGTGCTGGTGTTGGAGGAAGCCGATATCGCCGCCTATGGCGCAGGCTCGATTGCCGAGCTGATCCAGGCGCTGGGGCCGCAGGTTTCCAGCGCGCGCGGGCGTGGCGGTGGGTTTCCGGTGATTCTGGTCAATGGCGTGCGCATTGGTTCCTTCCGCGAGATGCGCAGCTATCCGCCCGAAGCGATCTTGCGGTTCGAGGTTTTCCCCGAGGAAGTGGCGCTGCAATACGGCTATTCCGCCGATCAGCGGGTCATCAATATCATCCTCAAGGACAGTTTCTCCAGTCAGGAGCTGGAGCTGGAATATGGCCAGCCGTTCGATGGCGGCTATTCCACGCAAGAGGCTGAGGCGACCTATCTGCGGATCGATGGCAATGCGCGGCTCAACGTCAATCTCGGCTGGACCAATTCCAGCGGCTTGACCGAGGCGGATCGCGGGGTGATCCAGGCGGACGCGGGGCCGGTCCTGCCCGGCGATCCCGATCCCGCAACCTATCGCAGTCTGGTGGCGGACAGCGCTGGGCTGGAGGGCACGGTCAACTGGTCAACCAAGATCGGCCAGCAACATTCGCTCAGCCTCAATGCCACGTTCGAGCGCAACGACAGCTTGCGCCTGCAGGGCCTAAATACGCTGCTGCTGCCCGATGGCGCGCCCGATCCATTGACGGTGGACACCCGCAGCCAGACCTATGCGGGCGGGGCAACGCTCAACCTGCGTCTGGGCGAATGGGAAGTCACCACCACGCTCGATACAACCCGCGCGCAGTCCAACAGTGAGGTAGAGCGGCGGGGCAGTGCCGGGTTTGATACCGCGCACACCGTCACCACCAGTGCCAGCGGGCTGTCCACCATGCGCGGATCGCCGTTCTATCTGCCAGCGGGCGATGTCAGCCTGACGCTGGATGCGGGCTATGACTGGGACCGCATCGCCAGCCAGGATACCCGCAACCCCGGTCTGCCCACGTTGCTCAAGCGCGGTAATCTGTCCACCGGCGTCAACCTCACCGTGCCACTGACCAGCAGGCGCGATGATTTCGGCAGCGCGGTGGGTGATTTGACCTTGAACGCCAGCGTCGGTGTGGATCACCTTTCCGATTTCGGCACCTTGTTTGACTGGAACATGGGGCTGACCTGGGGCCTGACCGAGGCGCTCAGCGTGTCCGCCACCTATGTCAACCGCGATGCTGCGCCTTCGCTCGCCCAGTTGGGCAATCCCGAAGTGGCGACGCTCAATGTGCCGGTGTTCGATCTGACCAACAACGAAACCGTGCTCGTGACCGTGCTCAGTGGCGGCAATCCGCTGCTGCCCGCGCAAAATCAGAGCGACTGGAAATTCGGTGTGCAATGGGAACTGCCGTTCCTTGAAGGGGCGAGTGTTTCGCTCGATTACCTGCGCAATTCCTCAACTGATGTGGCCTCGGCCTTCCCGGTGCTGAGCCCCGCAATCGAGGCGGCTTTCCCCGGTCGGATCACGCGCGATGTTTCGGGCACGTTGGTGCAGATCGATCAGCGCGCGGTCAGCTATGCCGCGCGAGAGGAGGAGCGCTTGCAGTTCGGCCTCAACCTTTCGGGCCAGATCGGTGCGAGCGAACAGGCTGCGGGCGGCGGCGCTGGTGGACCGGGTTCTGGTGGACCGGGTGCTGGTGGTCCAGTGGGCGGCGCAGTTGGTGGTGCAGGCGGCGCTCCAACAGGTTTCCGTCCCGATCCCGAAGCCTTCGCCCGGCTGCGGGCGACGTTCTGCGAGGCTGAGCCAGAGGTTTTGCGCGGCCAGCTCAATCAGGCGATCCGTGCCGCTGCCGCGGGCGAGCCAGCGCCACTGGGTGAGAACGGCCAACCGCTGACGATCCCGCCACAGATGCTTCAGCGCCTCGCGGGTGATGATGGCGTGATCGATGCGGCCGAGTTTGAGGCGATCCGCACGCGGTTCTGCACAGAGGGTGCGCAGGGCGCGCAGGGCGCGGCTCCGGGTGGAGTGGCACAGGCTGGCGCCCCGGCTGGGGCACCTCCCGGCGGTTTGGGTGCGGCGATCTTCGGGGGAGGGCGCCCGCCCGGCGGCTTCGGCGGTGGCGGTGGCCCCGGCGGCGGCGGCGGTGGCGGCGGACCGGGTGGCGGCGGTTTCGGACGCGGCCCCGGTGGGCAGGGAGGAAGCGGCGGGCGCTGGTTCGTCAATCTGCAATACAACTGGGAACTGCAGAACGAGGTTGTGATTGCGCCGGGCCTGCCCTTGCTCGACCTGCTCGACGGCGATGCGCTGGCTGGCGGAGGACAGGCCGAGCATTCGGGCAGCCTGCGCGTCGGCACATTCTACAAGGGCTTCGGGCTGATCTGGAACGGCACCTATACCGGCAGCTCGACCATCGACGGCACGGGCCTGCCGGGCAGCACCGATCTGCACTTTGGTGACTACGCCACGCTCAACGTCCGCGCCTTCGCCGATCTGGGGCAGCAGGCCAGAATCGTGCAGGCCGTGCCATTCCTTGCGGGCAGCCGCATCAGCGTGGGGGTCGACAATCTGTTCGACACCCGCCAGCATGTGACCGACAGCGCCGGGCTGGTGCCGCTACGCTATCAGCCATTCCTCATTGACCCAGTGGGGCGCAGTTTCGAGATTGAGTTCAGGAAGCTGTTCTAAAGGGCCTGCCCCGCCGCAAACCCGCTCGCCCAGGCCCAGTGGAAATTATACCCGCCCAGCCAGCCGGTCACATCGACCGCCTCGCCGATCACGAACAGGCCGGGCAATTTGCGCGCTTCCATCGTTTGTGACGAAAGCTCGGCGGTGGAAATGCCGCCTGCGGTCACTTCGGCCTTGGCATAACCTTCGCTGCCATTGGGGTGGAAGCGCCAGTCGGCCAGCCGCTCGCCCGCGAGGCGCAGGGCCTTGTCGGGAACATTGCCGAGATCGCCGGAAAGCCCCAGCTGTTCGGCCAGAACGTCGGCCAGTCGGGCGGGCAGAGCATCGCGCAACTGCGCCCGCAAGGTGGTGCGCGGGTTGGCGCGCTTGGCCTCGATCAGCCAATCGGCACTGCGCGAGGGGAGGAAATCAATCGCCACCGCCTCACCCGGCTTCCAAAAGCTCGACACTTGCAGGATCGCCGGGCCGGACAAGCCCCGGTGTGTAAACAGCGCCGCCTCGCGGAACGCCGCCTTGCCTGCGCGCGCTTCTACCGGCGCCGCCACGCCCGACAGTTCGCGGAACAGCACTTCATCGCCGCCCAAGGTCAGCGGCACCAGCGCCGGGCGCGGTTCGACCACTTTCAGGCCGAACTGGCGGGCGAGGCGATAGGCGAAATCGGTTGCCCCCATCTTGGGGATGCTCGGCCCGCCAGTGGCGATCACCAGCGCCGGGGCAGAGGCACTTCCGACGGTGAAAATACCATCCGCATGGGTCACCTGCTCGATTTCCTGCCCGCAGCGGATCACCACTTCACCAGGGCCAGCAGCGCATTCGGCCAGCAGCAGCTCGACGATCTGCCGCGCGCTGCCATCGCAGAATAGCTGCCCCAGCGTCTTTTCGTGCCAGGCTATGCCATGCCGCTCGACCAGTTCGACGAAATCACCCGGAGAATAGCGGCTGAGCGCCGATTTGCAGAAATGCGGATTGGCTGAAAGAAAGTTGGCCGGGCCCGCCCCAAGATTGGTGAAATTGCACCGCCCGCCGCCCGAAATCAGGATCTTGGCGCCGACCGCCGCGCCCTTCTCCAGCAGCAGCACACGCCGACCGCGCTGTGCGGCCACGGCGGCGCAGAACAGGCCCGCCGCCCCGCCGCCCAGAATGATCGCATCGAAGTTTTGGCTCATGCCTCAGCCGTTACGAGCGAATAGCCCACAGCGAAAGCCCGTCAGCCCCTATCCCCGGCCAGCTTGATCTGATTGCGCCCACTTTCCTTGGCCTGATACAGCGCGTCATCGGCGGCCGCCAGCGCGGCGCGCGGGCTGTCGTGGCAGAAGACATTGGCCACTCCGCCCGAGAACGTGATCTGGCCGAACGGCTGTTCGGTCCGGCGGTTGACCAGCTTGCGCGCGGCCAGATCGGCCCGTGCCTCATCCAGCTTGGCCAGCGCCTCGGTGGGGGTGGAGCCGCGGAACAGCATCACGAATTCCTCGCCGCCGTGGCGGGCGATGTGGCATTTTTCGCCCGAGATGCGGCTCAACGTCTTGGCCACCACGCACAGGATCCGGTCTCCCGCTTCATGGCCGTGGACATCGTTGACCAGCTTGAAGTGGTCGATATCACAAAAGGCCACGCACAATGGCTCACCCGATGCTTCGGCCTCGCGGTAGTGGCGTTCGAGCTGGACTTCAAAGGCGCGGCGGTTGGGCAGGCCGGTGAGGAAATCGACCTGGGCATCGCGCCGCGCCCGATCGAGATTGCGCCGCAAGCTGGCCGCTTCCTCCTCGCTGTGGCGCAGTTCGGCCTCGGCCTTGCGTGAGCGTTGCAGCATGGCGCGGGCATATTGCGCCAGCTCGGAAATGATATCACCGGCATCGGGCGCGGATTCCAGCTGGCCGACATGCTGCGCCAGTGCGTCACCATAGTCGCGGGTGGTATCGCGGGCGGTGCTGGTGGTCTGGGTGAAATCGGCGATGCCCCTTTCCAGCTGTTGGACCAGCATTTCGATGTCGACGTCCTCGGAATGATCATCGTTTGCGGTCGCCCGGTCGATCCATGCCTGGGTCAGCGTATGGCCGTCCTCGCGCAAGCGATCGACCTTGCGCCGCAAACCGGGGTTGAGCCCGGCATAGATGCCGTGAGTGACGGTCAGGTTATCGGGCGTGATCTCCAGCCCGTTTTCGAGCAGGAACAGGTTCATCTGCTCCAGCAACCGCCGACGGGCCATGCGCGTGGCATCCTCAAGCGGGAAGACGGGCACGGGCTCGTCCTCCTCCAGCGGATTGCGGCCGAAGCCGAGCCAGCCGAGCAAGCGGCCATTGGCCGCGGGATTTGTTTCGTGGAGAGCGTTGGTTTTCATGGATTGCAGGACGGTCCGACAGCCATGGCCTTAAACCTAGTATGAATGCCTAAGGGCAGCGCCAAAGGTCAATGCCAATGGACAATGCCAAAGGACAAAGATTGTGCCGCCGCGCGGACCTGCCTATCGAGCAACGATGACCCGCACGCCCGCCGGAACGCCGCATGACCCGAGGGGAGGGGAACGCTTCAACGAGGAGCGGGCCACCTATACCGTGCGTGGCGCTGCGGGCGGCGCTGCCCAGCCCGATCTGGAGGCGGGTGTCGAGGCGATCCGCAATGTTGTTAAAACGCTCAAAGCCCGACCCGGCGTTTACCGGATGCTCGATGCGCGCGGCGACGTGTTGTATGTTGGCAAGGCGCGGGCGCTGCGCAACCGGGTGGCCAATTATACCCAGGTAGCAAATCTCACCAACCGCTTGGCGCGGATGGTTAGCCAAACCTGCGCGATGGAGATCGTCACCACCAATTCAGAAGCCGAGGCGCTGCTGCTGGAAGCGCAGTTTATCAAGCGATTTCGCCCGCCTTACAATGTGTTATTGCGCGATGATAAGAGCTTTCCTTTCATCCTCCTGCGTGAGGGGCATGATTTCCCCCGGATCATGAAACATCGCGGGGCGCGCAAGGCGCAGGGGAGCTATTACGGCCCCTTCGCCAGCGCCGGTTCGGTCAACACGACTATTAACGCGCTTCAGAAACTGTTCCTCCTAAGGTCTTGCACAGACAGCTTTTTCTCCCGCCGGGATCGGCCCTGCCTGCTGTACCAGATCAAGCGTTGCAGCGCGCCCTGCGTCGGCCGGATCGACAAGGCCGGGTATGACGAATTGCTGGGCGAGGCGCGGGCTTTCCTCTCGGGCAAATCGGATGCGGTGCAGCGCAAGATCGAGGTGCAGATGGCGGTGGCGGCAGACGCGCTCGACTTTGAGAGCGCCGCGATGTTGCGTGATCGGCTGCGCGCGGCCAGCTTCATTCAGGGCAGCCAGGCGGTGAATGCGCAAGGGCTGGGCGATGCCGATGTGTTTGCGTTGGCGGCCAAGGGTGGGCAGATCGCGATCCAGGGCTTCTTCATTCGCGGCGGGCAGAATTGGGGCCACCGGGCGTTCTTTCCCGCCCATGTGCAGGAGGTGCCCGAGGACGAGGTGCTGTCGCGCATTCTGGCGCAATTCTATGAAGAAGTGCCCCCGCCGCGCCACATTCTGGTCGATCGTGACCTGCCCGATCGGGCGCTGCTGGAGCAGGCGCTGGGTGAGCTGGCGGGGCGCAAGGTGGAGATATCGGTGCCGCAACGCGGTGATCGGCGACGGCTGATGGAGCAGGCTAGCCGCAATGCGGTCGAAGCGCTCGACCGGCGGCTGGCCGAAAGCGGCACGCAGGCGCGGACCCTGCGCGAACTGGCCGAATTCCTTGACCTCGCCGATGTCCCGCGGCGGATCGAGATTTACGACAACAGCCATATCCAGGGCGACAAGGCCGTGGGCGGGATGGTGGTGGCGGGGCCAGAAGGCCTGCTGAAAAACCAATATCGCAAGTTCAACATCCGCAAGGCGCAAGGCAACGATGACTATGCGATGATGCGCGAAGTGATGCAGCGGCGCTTTGCCCGTGCGCTGGAGGAAGACCCCGAGCGGGATGCAGGCACATGGCCCGATCTGGTGCTGATCGACGGCGGCAAGGGTCAGATGAGCGCGGTGCGCGATACGCTGGAGGAGTTGGGGATCGAGGACGTGCCGCTGATCGCCGTGGCCAAAGGGCCAGATCATGGCCGTGAGGGGCGCGAGGTGTTTCATTTCGCCGATGGCCGCGAAAAGATGCTGCCGACCAATTCGCCGGTGCTGTTCCTGGCTCAACGCTTGCGTGATGAGGCGCACCGCTATGTCATCGGCGCCCACCGTGACAAGCGCAGCCGGGCGATCAGTGCCAGTCCGCTCGACGAAATCCCCGGCATCGGTCCTGCCCGCAAGCGCGCCCTGCTGCTGAATTTCGGCACGGCGGGCAAGGTCCGCGCTGCCTCGCTCGATGATCTCATGCGCGTGCCCGGCGTGAGCGAAAGCGTGGCCCAGGCGATTTATGATTTCTACCACCCCGGCGGGTGAGAGTGCGGTCAGCCTTTTGCCCTGACCGGCCGCAACATCCCTTCTTGCGCCACGCTCGCCACCAGCCGCCCGTCGCGCGCGAAGATCTGTCCGCGACCGAAGCCGCGTGACATGCCCGACCACGGGCTGTCGGTGGCATAGAGCAGCCAGTCATCGGCGCGGAAATCATCGTGGAACCACATGGCATGATCGATGCTGGCGCTCTTCACCTGACCGCGAAGCATCGACAGGCCATGCGGCTGCAATGCGGTCGCCAGCAGCTGGAAATCGGAGATATAGGCCAGGATCGCTTGGTGGACCGGGCGGCTATCGGGCAGATGCGCCACGGTGCGGAACCAGCAATGCGCGCGCGGTTCGCGAACCTTGGGATCGATCCAGTCGAGCGGTTCAACCGAACGAAAATCTATCGGGCGCGGGCGCAGCAACAGCTGTTTGATGACGCCATCGGGCATTGTCGCAGCCGCCGCATGGCGCATTTCGACATCGGACTTCAGCGATTCTGGTGGGGGGACATCGGGCATCACCGCCGCCTGGTGGTGCAGGCCTTGCTGCGGCACATGGAAGCTGGCGACCAGATTGAGGATCGGCTCACCTTGCTGGCTGGCGACCACCCGGCGGTTGGAAAAGCTGCGCCCATCGAGGTCGCGCTTGACCCTGAATTCAATCGGATGTTCGTCCGATCCGGGGCGCAGGAAATAGGCGTGCAGCGAATGGGACACGCGATCTTCGGGCACGGTGCGGCGGGCCGCACCCAGCGCCTGCGCGATGGCCTGTCCGCCAAAAACCCGGCCCGTGCCGTCAGGATGCCGCCGCCCGATAAACAGATCACCGCCACGCTGCTCCAGATCGAGCAACAGCATCAGATCGGCCACCAGCTGTTCAGGAGTCGGATTCGGGCGCGCTTGGCAGGTCATGGCCTTGCCCATGCGCGGCACGGGCGCGTTCGTCAATTGCCGGGCTTCACCCGACTGATGGGAAATCGTCGCAGCACCCGCCAGGCTAGTGCCTTGGCCACATTACTGCCAGGCCAGCGCAGGGGAGGCTTTGGCGTGAAGCCCCATTGCCGCAGCTGCCCGTTGAAGGCCCGGGCATCGGCCTCGGCAAAGCTCCAGTCGCTGCGCCAGGTGATCGACAGCGAAACCGAGACTTCGGGGCCGTTGCGCACGAAATGCGGGGCCATCACTGGAACGTAGAGTGCCTCGCCCGGCGCCAACGGAAAGGCCATGCCTTCGCGGGCAAAACGGTCATCCCACTTCAGCTCGCGTTTGCCGCCAAGGTGATAGGTCTCGTGCACCTGATCCGGGGCGAAGCGCGGGGCGCCAGTGGGGAACACCGTCATCACCTTGTTGCCGCGCAATTGCAGCAGGATATTGTGTTCTGGATCAAAGTGATAGGGCGTGACGGCGGCGGGACTGGAAACGAAGATATAGGCCTGCGGTTTGAGCAATCGCCCGGTGCGCGGCTCGATGATCTGGCGCAGTTCACCCAGCAGATTGAGCAGCAGCGCGCGGTAGGCCGGGATTTGCTCGACATTTTTGAGCGCGGCCCAGCTGTTGCTGGTGTCGATGGCGCGGATCGTCTGGCCGATGGTGAGGCCAGTGGCGCCGGGCTTTTCGTCCAGCCCCACGGGCAGATCGCCGCGATTATACTCAACGCTTGCGTCGGGCATTGCCTCGCCCAGTTGCGCCAATGCTTCCAGTTCGAGCAGCGGATGATTGGCCAGCTCGTGCGAAAGTTTATGCGCGCCGTTGGGATAGGACGATGCGAAATCAGCGCGGGAAACGCCGCAGAACACCTGCGTGGCAGTCGATGCTGTGGCAAAGGTGGAGGACCGGGGTTCGATCATGTCAATCCTCCGGGCCACTGGCCAGTCTCGCGCCGCGCGAGCAGCGTGAATATCCGCCGCCGGGCGCTGCCACCAATGGCAATCGAATGGCGGGCGATCGGGCGGCGCTCGCGCCACAGGTGGTCGATCATTGCGTGATCGGGCGCAGCGCAGCTGTCGATCCAGGCGATGTCCGGATCACCGGACAGAGCCAGATTCTCGCATTGCAGCAGCACGCCGGGTGAAAAGCGGGCGTAGTCCTCGTCAAAGGTGGTCTTGTAGGAATAGGCTCCGGGCGGGGTGAGGAAGGTTGCCAGCATGGCAATTGGTCGGCCATCGAGCAGCAGCGACAGCCGTTCCAGTCGTCCGGCTTGCGCCGCACCTGCCAGCGCTTCAGCGAACAGGCGGGTATTGGCCGAATGATCGGCCAGGGCTGATCCGGCCCGTCCTTTCCACCCGCGCGTTTCCAGATCGAGGAAGCTGGCGGTCCAGCCAGCGATCCCCTTGGCCGAGCGATCCCGCACCACCTCCAGCACGCCGAGTTCGCCCAGACGGCGCTGTTGGCGGCGCAACTCCTTGCGCTTCTTGGCTCCGATGGCGGCGAGGAGATAGTCGTCCGACGTTAGATCAGAACACAGCAGTGCCCGCTCCTCGGCCAGCACCGTGGCGGCGGGGCGCTGTTGGCGCGCCAGTTCGGCCTTGAGCGCGTGGTCCAGCGGGCCATCACCGGGCATATGCATAAGATGGAGGAACAGGCCGATCCCACCTTGCCCATCGCACCATTGCAGCAAGGTGCGCCAGAACGCGGTCTCCAGCCCTTGCGCAACCAGCGGTTGTCCGCAAAAGCAGTTGTCATGGACCCAGTTGCGCCAATGCGGCAACGGGTAGCCATAATAGCGGGCGGGGCGGAAGATCGGCATCAGGCCCAGCAGCGCGCCCTTGTCCTCCAGCACCAGCAATTCGACCTGGCCCGCAGGATCAAGCGCGCGCAGCGAGGGCAGCAGATACCAGCTTTCATAGAACGGATTGGGCTGGGCGGCGGCCGTGGCCAGCGCATCCCACCGCGCGACGAATCCGGCGCTCTGGCATTCGCGCCAGTCGCGCGCCTGCAATGCCTTCGGCACCACGGTTGCCATCACGTCAGCGGGCACGTCAGCCGGAACAGGCGCGCTGCTGCTAAGGGCTGCTGCTGAGATGGGCGCATAAGCGGCCAAGGATCGTTAACCTTTCTGCGCCAGCCCCAAGCTAACCGCTCTCAACCTGTAGGACGGCGGCTGAAATGAAGGATTAATCGACAGGGTAAAGAAAACCCTGCCCGGCAGCTGCCGGGCAGGGTCATGTGTCCCGTTCTGGGAGCAGTGTTGGCTTAAGCGAGTGCTGCCAGCAGCAGCAAGGCCACGATATTGGTGATCTTGATCATCGGGTTGACGGCGGGGCCAGCGGTGTCCTTGTAGGGATCGCCCACCGTATCACCGGTTACAGCGGCCTTGTGGGCATCGCTGCCCTTGCCGCCGTGGTTGCCGTCTTCGATATACTTCTTGGCATTGTCCCATGCGCCGCCGCCCGATGTCATCGAGATGGCGACGAACAATCCGCCCACGATCACGCCCAGCAGGAGCGCGCCCAGCGCCGCAAAGCCATTGGCCTGCCCGGCCACGGCGGTGATCACGAAATAGACCACGATCGGCGCGGCCACTGGCAGCAACGATGGAATGATCATCTCCTTGATCGCCGCCTTGGTGACGAGATCGACGGTGCGGGCATAGTCTGGCTTGGACTCGTAAGTCATGATGCCGGGGTTGTTCTTGAACTGCTCGCGAACGTCCTTGACCACTTCGCCAGCCGCGCGGCCCACCGCCGTCATGCCCATGGCCCCGAACAGATAGGGCAGCAGCGCGCCGAGCAGCAGCCCGACGATGACATAGGGGTTCTCAAGGCTGAAGTTGACCGTCAGCTCCGGGAAGAACTCCTTCAAGTCAGTGGTATAGGCAGCAAACAGCACCAGTGCGGCAAGGCCTGCCGAACCGATGGCATAGCCCTTGGTCACGGCCTTGGTGGTGTTGCCCACGGCATCGAGCGCATCGGTCTTTTCGCGCACGCTGTCATCCAGACCGGCCATTTCGGCAATGCCGCCGGCGTTATCGGTAACAGGGCCGTATGCGTCGAGCGCGACGACCATGCCGGCCAGGGCCAGCATCGCAGTAGCCGCATAGGCAATGCCCATCAGGCCAGCCAGCTGGAAGGCGATGATGATACCGGCGCAGATCACCAGCGTCGGCAGGGCGGTCGATTCCAGAGAAATCGCCAGGCCCTGGATCACATTGGTGCCGTGGCCCGTTTCCGAGGCCTTGGCGATCGAGCGGACCGGGCGATAGTTGGTGCCGGTGTAATACTCGGTGATCCAGATGATCAGGCCGGTGATGACCAGACCCAGCAAGCCGCAATAGAACAGCGTGCGGCCGTTGTAGGCCTGGCCCGCAATCGCGGTCTCCATATCGCCCAGCGCATAGGAGATCGCCCACCAGATGGCCGGGACCGACAACACGGCGGTGACCAGGAAGCCCTTGTACATCGCGCCCATGATGTTCTTGCCGCCGCCAAGGCGGACGAAGTAGGTGCCGATGATCGAAGTGACGATGCAGACGCCGCCGATCAGCAGCGGCAGGCTCATCAGCGCCATCAGATTGTCTGCGCCCTTCAGCAGCAGCGCAGTCAGGACCATGGTGGCACCGATGGTGACGACATAGGTCTCAAACAGATCGGCGGCCATGCCTGCGCAATCGCCGACGTTGTCGCCCACGTTGTCGGCGATAACGGCGGGGTTGCGGGGGTCGTCCTCAGGGATACCGGCTTCGACCTTGCCTACAAGATCGGCGCCCACGTCAGCCGCCTTGGTGAAGATACCGCCACCAAGCCGGGCAAAAATCGAGATCAGCGAGGCACCGAAGGCCAGCGCCACGAGGCCGTTGACCACGGTGCGGTCTTCCCCGCCAACGCCGTGACCGGCAGGCCCGGTGAGGAAGGCGAAGTAGCCAGCGATGGCCAGCAGCGCGAGGCCGGCCACCAGCATTCCGGTGATGGCACCGGCGCGGAAGGCCAGCGTCAGCCCGTTCTGCAGACCGACTTGCGCCGCTGCCGCCGTGCGGACATTGGCCCGCACCGAGATGTTCATGCCGATAAAGCCGGTCGCGCCCGAAAGCACTGCGCCCAGCAGGAAGCCGCCGGCCGAGATCGGCGTGCCGAGATTGTCGAGGAAGAACCACACCAGCAGCGCAACCACAGCGCCGACAACGGCGATGGCGCGATACTGGCGGCCCAGATAGGCTTGTGCGCCTTCCTGAATAGCAGCGGCAATTTCCTGCATTTTTTCGTTACCGGCGCTGGAATTCAGCACCTGGCGGCTGGTGACGATGCCGTAAACGATGGCAAGCGCACCCAGAAGCATTGAAATGACTACGAGGTCCATGACCCGGTTTCCCCCTACGTGAATACAAAAACGGCCCGGGTTTGCCGGGTCCGAACAAGGCGGATAGCGCTAGATGGCCGATTGGAGCGGCGCAAGCGTAAATCGGGGAATTTCCCCTATCGGTGCCACTATCCGTGCTGAAAACCCAGGCCTTCGGCGTTCACCAATGGCTCTCCATCAAGGAACAGCGGGGCAAATCCGCGCGCCTCTACCGTGCCGATGCGGGTGGCACTGATTGCCAACCTACAGCGTGGGGGCAGGGTGAACAGCAGCTGGTAATCATCACCCCAGCGAAGGCAATCCAGCCGTCGCGCGACATCCGCCACGGGCACGGCCTCGCTTTCAATGGCGATAGAAACCCCGCTTGCCTCGGCCAAACGAAAGGCGTCGAGCAGGAGGCCGTCGGACACATCCATCATTGCTGTGACCAGCGGGGCGAGCGCTTGGCCCTGTGCCAGTAGCGCCATCGGGCGGGAATAGGCCGTGTGATCGGCGCTGGTGCCATCACGCAGCGCCTCAAATCCCAGCATCGCATCGCCGACCGGGCCGGTAATCCAAAGACCATCGCCATTCTGCGCGCCCGAACGCGTCGGCACCGGAGTGTAGGTGGCGCGACCGATGGCGGTGAGGCCGTGGGCGCGCGGACCCGTTCCGGATACCGTGTCGCCCCCCAGCAAGGGCACGTTGTAATGCGCCAAAACCTCGGCCAGCCCGGCAAGGAATGCGGCATCATTATCACCCAGCATGTGCCCCAGCAGCACGCCTAGCGGTTCGGCACCCTTGGCCGCAAGATCGGACAGGTTGGTGGCCACCAGCTTCCACGCCACATCCGCCATATCCGCGCCGGGGAGGTAGTGCGTGCCTTCCACCAGCATGTCATGGGTAAGGATCAGCGTCTCACCGCCAACCTCCAGCACCGCGCAATCATCATCTAGGTTGCGGGCGGCGGGATGGCTGGCCAGCTGCCGCAGCCCGGCGATGAAGGCGGCCTCGCGGCTCACCGCACCTGTTTCGCGATTCCATCGAGCAGGCCGTTGACGAATTTCGCCTCGCGCTCCTCGAAAAAGGCGTGGGCGACGTCGACATATTCGCTGATCGCGGTTCCCACCGGCACATCGGGGCGGGCGAGCAGTTCATAAGTGCCCGCGCGCAGGATCTGGACCATGGTCTTGTCGAGCCGGGTCAGGCTCCAGCCCTCGGCCAGTTTGCCAGCGATCAGCGCGTCGATTTCCTCCGCCCGGGCAATCGCCCCGCGCACCAGATCGTCGAAAAAGTCCACCTCGGCCTCGGCATAAAGCACGTCCTCGATCTCCCGCCCCAGCCGGTGCTGGTGGAATTCGTCGAGCAGGCGGGCGAGCGGAGTCTGCTCCATCTGAAACTGGTAGAGCGCCTGAACGGCAGCGAGCCGCGCGGCGGAGCGGGCGGTGGATTTTGGGGCCTTGGTCATTTCAATCTTACCTGCACCGATTTGGCGTGCGCAGGAAGCCCTTCCGCGCCAGCCAGAGCCACGGCGGCAGGCCCCACGACCCGCAGCGCGGCTTCATCCAGCGCGATAAAGCTGGTGCGCTTCATGAAATCGAGCACCGACAGCCCGCTGGAAAAACGCGCGCGGCGGCCCGTCGGCAGCACGTGGTTGGGCCCGGCGACATAATCGCCCACGGCCTCTGGCGTATGCCGGCCCAGAAACACGCTGCCCGCGTGGCGGATCTGCGCGAACATGGCGTCGGGTTCATCCACCGCAAGTTCGACATGCTCGGCGGCAAGGCGGTTGGCGAGTGCCGGGGCCTCGGCTGCAAGATCGCTGACCACGATGATGACGCCGTGATCGTCCCAACTGGCGCGGGCGGTGCGGTTGGTGGCAAGGCCAGCGCACATCACGTCCACCGCATCCTCCACCAGCCGGGCGAAGGCCAGATCATCGGTGATCAGGATCGATTGGCTGGAAGGGTCATGTTCGGCCTGGCTGAGCAGATCGGCGGCGATCCAGTCGGGATCGGACTGGCCATCCGAAATCACCAGAATTTCGCTCGGCCCGGCCACCATGTCGATGCCGACCACGCCATAGAGCTGGCGCTTGGCTTCGGCGACGAAGGCATTGCCGGGGCCGGTGATGACATCGACGGCGGCGATACTATCGGTGCCATAAGCCAGCGCGGCAATCGCCTGCGCCCCGCCGATGCGCCAGACCTCGTCCACGCCTGCAAGGTGCGCGGCCGCCAGCACCAGCGGATTGACCACGCCCTTGGGGGTGGGGGTGGCGACCACCAGCCGCTCAACGCCCGCAACCTTGGCCGGAATGGCGTTCATCAGCAGGCTGGAGGGATAGGCCGCGCGACCACCTGGGACATAGAGCCCGGCGGCTTCCACCGCACCCCAGCGCGCGCCCAGCCTTACGCCAGCCTCGTCAGTATAGTCGCGATTGGCGGGCAATTGTTCCTCGTGATAGACGCGAATTCGCAGCGCAGCCAGCTCCAGCGCCTCACGCAGATCGGGGGCGAGATCGGCGAAAGCGGCGGCGCAGATGTCCTTGCCGATTTGCCAGCCGTCCTGGGCCAGATCGTGTTCGTCATAGCGGCGGGTGAATTCGCGCAATGCCGCATCGCCATCGGCGCGGACGCGGGCGATGATGCCCTGCACCACATTGGCCACGTCCTTGTCGCTCTCACGCCGATCATTGACGATGCGGGCAAAGCGCTTCTCGAAATCGCCGTCGCTGGTCTTGATAAGCTGCATCAGCCTGCCTCCGCTTGCGCATTGGCCCGGAAGCGCTCGACCAGCGCAGCCACGCGGCGGTCAGTTTTCAGCGCCACCCGGTTGACGATCAACCGCGCGCTAATCTGCATGATAACATCGGTTTCCACCAAGCCGTTCTGCGCCAGCGTCTTGCCCGAGGAGACCAGGTCGACGATCCGCCCTGCCAGGCCGAGCGAAGGTGCCAGTTCCATTGCGCCGTTCAGCTTGACGCATTCGGCCTGCACGCCCTGGGCTTCAAAATAGCGCTTGGTGATGCCGGGATATTTTGTCGCCACGCGCAAGTGGCTGGCCGAATAGGCGTTCGACCCGGAGGCATCGGCGCTGCCCCGTGCTGGCTCTGCCACCGACAGGCGGCAATGGCCGATATCCAGATCGACGGGGGCGTAAAGCTCGGAATAGTTGAATTCCTCGATCACGTCCGATCCCACGATCCCCGCCTGCGCTGCGCCAAAAGCCACGAAAGTGGCGACATCGAAGGCGCGCACGCGGATGATCGCCATGTCGCTGCCCCATATTGAGTCATGGGCACAGGCAAAGCTGAGCGACCGGTCGGCCTTGTCGTGGAAGGCGGAATCCGGCACCACTCCGGCCCGCGCCATCACCGGCAGGGCTTCTTCAAGAATGCGACCTTTGGGCACGGCAAAGGTGATCGGGCGGAGTTGCATATCGCTCATGGGCGGGCGATTTAGGCGAGGGCAGGTAAAAGGGCAATGTCATTGGCAGCTAAAGATGATCCAATCGGCGTGATGGAGATCACCGATATCGGCGAAACGATCGAATGGCAGGCCCACCATTCGCAGGAAGCGGGCGCCCCAATCAACGCCCGGATCATCCGCGCCGAGGCGGCGATTATCGCGGCGGGCACCTCCACCGGCCAGCGGATGGCCAATTGGCCGGGGCTGAGCCTGGAGGACGCGATGCCGTTGCGCATGGCGGGGGGCTTGCACTTTCTGCACCTGACGGGCCAGACCGAACTGCTCGCGCCGGTCTATTCCGGCAAAGTAACCAAACAGGCAGCTGTCGATGCTTTGGTGCGCGAAGTGGCGCTGCAATTTGATGCCGAGCTGCTGCCGTGGCTCGATGGTCCGCCGCAAACCAATGAGGCCGGGCGATCCTCCAGCGTGATGGCAGGGCTGATGTGGCTGTCGGGGCAGTTGGGGCCACGGTTCGCGCTGATCGAGATCGGTGCCAGCGCGGGCATCAACACCATGATGGCGCGCTATGGCTATGATCTGGGCGGGGTGAAGGCGGGGCCGCAGGGCGCAGCCATGCAAATTGTTCCCGAATGGCGCGGCTGGCCGCCGCCCGCCTATCCGGTGGAGATCGTCAGCGTCAAAGGTTGCGATATCGCCCCGGTGGACCTGACCGATGGGGCGCAGGCGCAGCGGCTGAAGGCCTATGTGTGGGCCGATGCGACCGAGCGGATGGCGCGGATGGATGTCGCCATTGCCTTGGCGAGCGAGGAAAAGCCCGATCTGGTGCAGATGGATGCGGCGGAATTTGTGCGCCAGCTGCTGGCGGCAGAGCAGGAGCCGGGCGTCACCCGCGTGCTGTTCCACACGGTGATGTGGCAATATCTGCCTGAGCCAACCCGGCAGGCGATCCGCGATATGATGAACGCGGCAGGCGCGCTGGCAACGCCCGAAAAGCCGCTCGCGTGGATCCAGCTTGAAACCAACCGCACCACCTTCCGCCATGAACTTACGGTGGAATATTGGCCGGATGGCGGGGAATTGGTGCAACTGGCGCAAGCGCACCCGCATGGGGCTTGGGTGGAGTGGATGGGCTAGCTCACCGCCCCGGCGGGACCATCACATCCATCAGTTGAATCGTGAAAAACAGCGTCGCGCCCGGCGGGATTGGTCCGGCGCCTTGCGGGCCATAGCCAAGCTCTGCGGGCAAGGCGATTTCGATCGTGTCGCCCACGCCCATATAGGGGATCGCCACCTGCCACGCCTCGATCAATTGGCGCAGAGGAAAGGTGGCCGGGTCGCCGCCGTCGGTGGAATCGAACACCACTCCCGTCGTCAGGCGCCCACTGTAATGCACGCTGACGATATCGCGCAGTGTGGGGGCAGGGCCGCTGCCATCGCCGGCAATCCGCCGAAAGCGCATCCCACCTGCCAGCGTCGTCCAGCCAGAATCGGGCGAGAGTTCGGCCAGTGCCGATTGCTGGCGGTTGAACCATGCCGAGGACTGAGTGATGTCCTCTTGCGCGATTGCCGGGGTGGCGGTGTGGGCGACTGCGGCCAGTGCGGCGGTGAGGGCGATTTGCTTCATGGCCAGCCTCTTAGCCACAAGTGGGGGCCCGATCAAAGGTAGCTCACCGTCTTGGCCACTTCGGGCAGCGGAATGAATTCCTCGGTATCGCCGGGCACCGAAGCAAAACGGCCCTCGCGCCAATCGTCCTTGGCCTGATTGATCCGTTCACGGTCAGAGGAAACGAAGTTCCACCACACGTGGCGGCGGGTGGCAAAGGCCTCGCCGCCCAGCAGCATGACTTTGGCTCCGCTGGTCGAAGTGAGGCGCATCACCGCGCCCGGCGCAAGCACTTGCAAGGTGTAGAGTTCGAGCGCCGCGCCATCCAGCGTGGCCTCGCCGCCCACCACCATCACCGCGCGCTCGTCAGCCGAATTGTCAATCGGGATCGCGCCGCCGGGGGCAAGGTTGATTTCGGCATAGATGGTTTGGGCATGGGTGGTGGTGCGGGCCGTGGCGCCCCACAGATTGCCCATAATCACCACGGCGGTCGTGCCGTTTTCCGTCACCAGCGGCAGGTCGCTGACCGCCTCAAACGCTGGATCAATCTCCTCGCGGCCATCGGGCAGGGCCAGCCAAGTCTGCATGCCATACAGCTTAGGGCCCTTGCTCCGCTCGTCGGCGGGTGAGCGTTCGGAATGGACGATCCCGCTCCCCGCCGTCATCAAATTGACGGTGCCGGGACGGATGGTGGAAAAGCTTCCGATGCTGTCGCGATGCTCAATCGCGCCGGCGAATTCCCCGTCGAACAGCCAGGTGACAGTGGCAAGGTTGATGTGCGGATGCGGGCGCACGTCCATGCCGGTGCCAAGGTCGAGCGCGGCTGGCCCGAACTGGTCAACGAAAATGAACGGACCCACCATCGTCCGGCCCCGGCTGGGCAGCACGCGCCGCACCTCGAACTGGCCAAGGTCATGGGCGACGGGGGTGATGGTTTCGGCGATCATGCGCCTTCGCCCGGTGCCAGCGCCTTGATGGCAAGTGCGTGGACGCGGGTGCCGGGGATGTCTCCCAGCGCGCGGTTGACCATACGCTGGCGCTCCAGCCGGTTCTTGCCGACAAAGGCCGCGCTTTCGATGGTCACGCTGAAATGCGATTCGCCGCTGCCATCATCGCCCGAATGGCCGCTGTGGCTGGCGCTGTCGTTGTTCACCGCCAGCCGTGTGGGGGCAAGCGCGGCGGTGAGCAGCGCTTCCATTTCGTTCTGCACAGTTCCGGCCACTTTATGCTCCTTTAGGGTCTTTTCAACTGGGGTTGGATCGCCCATTTTCAAGTCAATGAGCCAGCACAGATTCCATGGACGCTATTCCACCCACGAACGCACATGCGATGCGCCGGGCTGCGTTGAGGCGGGGGAATTTCGCGCGCCGGGTCAGCACCGCCATGGCTCGGACGGGCCGGGGGAGTGGCGCTGGTTCTGCCTCGATCATGTCCGCGACTTCAATTCTGGCTACAACTTCTTCGCCGGGATGAGCACTGACCAGATCATGCAAGCCCAATCCCCGATCGCCGGATGGCAGACCGAAACCCGCGCTTTCCGCCCCACCGCCGGGATCGACGGTGTGCCACGGTGGGCCGATTTCACCGATCCGCTCGATGCCATCGGTGCGCGGGCCGCCGCGATCCGCCGCACTGCCGCTGGCCGGGCCGAGATGATCCGCTTCACCCCACCCGAACGTGCGGCGCTGGAGGTGATGGGGCTGGGCGCGGAAACTGACCGCCATGGCCTGCGCCGCCGCTATTCCGAACTGGTGCGCCGCTACCACCCCGATCGCAACGGAGGAGATCGCCGCCATGAGGAGCGATTGCAAAGCGTAGTCGAAGCCTATCAGCTACTCAGGAAGGCTGCGGCCTTCCGCTAGCTCCACCAACTGATCGGCGCAGGCGCCCCAGCCAGCCTCGAAACCCATTTCCAGGTGCCGCTGCGCATCCGCTTCGGACCAATGGCGGGCGCGGGCGGTGTAGCGGGTGCCATCGCCCTCAGGCGCGATTTCCCAGATGCCGATCATGAACGGCGTGGCTGGTTGGCAATCACCCACAATCGCATCGGTGACCGCAAAACGCCGCCCTTCATCGTAGGCGAGATAGGTGCCCTTTTGCGGATGGACCTCACCATCGGGGCCATACATGGTCATATCGCAGCGCCCACCTGCGCGCGGATCGCGAAAATCATACACCGCACGCCACGGACGCGGGCACCACCACTCCTCCTGCCGATTGGCGAGCACGTCCCACACTTCTTCTGGTGGGGCGGCGATGAATCGGGTTACAATGAGTTCGTTCATATCGTCAGGGCCTTCCTACCAGCGCGAAAGCGGCGCCTTGCGGGTCGGTGGCCATAACCGTCCAGTCGCCGCCGGGCACCTCGTGCAATTCGTGCGTCACCGTGCCGCCATGCGCCGGGATGGCGGCGGTGGCGGCATGGATATCGGGGACGCGGAAATAGAACGTCCAGCCGGGCGATCCGCCGTCGGCAGAGCGATATATCCCGCCGATAGGCACGCCGTTATGGCCGATGAAGTGATACTGGCCCAGCGGCCCCATATCCATCGCGCTCGGGCTCTCCCAGCCTAGCAGGCCAGTGTAGAAGCCCAGCGCGGCCTCGGCGTCGGGACAGGCCAGCTCGTTCCAGCCGCAACGATGGGTGGCGGTTTCGGAAAAGACATCGCTCACCGCGTCGGGCTGGCCGGGGGGCGGGGTCGGGTCCATCAGATAGAACGGCGCGCCGAAGGGGTCGCTGACCATGGCCATGCGTCCGGCGGGTAATTCTTGCTCGGGCATCAGCACGCTGCCGCCAGCGGCGATAACCTGTGCGATCGAAGCGGCAACATCGGGCGTTTCGACATAGCCAATCCACAAGGGCCGCGCGCCGTGATCGAGCATGGCCGGCGTCAATTGCAGCACACCCCCGGCATTGCCGCCATCGGGCCGCCCGATCATCCGGTAGTTTGCCCCAGTGGGCATGTCGTGTCCGATGCCGGGGATGGTCCAGCCGACCACCGCGCCATAGAAGGCAGCGGCGCCCAGTGGGTCGGGCGTCATCAGCTCATACCAGATGAATTGTCCGGCCATGCTCAGGCATCCTGCCACAGGATTGGATCGAACCCGCCGACGATCATGCGCTTGCCATCGAACGGCATAGGCTCGGTGAAGGCTGCCATCCGTTCGTCCGTCATCATCTTGTCATGGCTGGCATCGGCGGTGGCGCGATCGGGCCATAGCACCCAGGAAAAGACCACCTTCTCCCCCTCGGCCAAATTCACCGCGCGGCGGAAATCGGTTTGCGTGCCGTCCTTTACATCGGCCTCCCAGCACTCGAACTGTCCCAAAGCGCCGTGATCGCGGACGATTGGCCAGAAGGCTTCGGCGATGGCGCGATATTCCTCTTTCTTGCCTTCGGGCACGGGCAAAACAAAACCTTGCACATACATGGCTGATGCTCCTCAATCAGGCGCGAGCTGTTGCTGGCGAGGGAACCGTTGTTCGCTGTGCAGTCCGAAAATCTGCACCTGTAGCCAGCTGCTCGCAGGTTGATTGTTGCAGCCAAAGGGCCACGCGTCTAGGCATCGCCTCGCTATGAACGAAATGACCAGCCAGAACGATCACTCGGGCACGCTGATGGCGGCGCCTGATACCGAAGTTGACGTGCGCCAGACCTTTGGCGTTGATATTGACATGAAGGTGCCCGCCTTCAGCCGGGCGGACGAGCGCGTGCCCGAGCTGGATGCGGGCTATGTCTTTGATCCTGATACCACTCTGGCGATACTGGCAGGCTTTGCCTTCAATCGCCGGGTGATGGTCCAGGGCTATCACGGCACGGGCAAATCGACCCATATCGAGCAGGTCGCCGCGCGCCTTAACTGGCCGTGCATCCGGATTAATCTCGATGCGCACATCAGCCGGATCGACCTTGTCGGGCGCGATGCGATTGTGCTGCGCGATGGCTTGCAGGTGACCGAGTTCCGCGAAGGCCTGCTGCCGTGGGCCTTGCAGCACCCGGTGGCGCTGGTGTTTGACGAATACGATGCTGGCCGCCCCGATGTGATGTTCGTGATCCAGCGGGTGCTCGAACAATCGGGCAAGCTGACGCTGCTCGATCAGAACCGGGTGATCCAGCCCAACCCGTGGTTCCGTCTGTTCTCCACCGCCAACACCGTGGGACTGGGTGATACCAGCGGGCTGTATCATGGCACGCAGGCGATCAACCAGGGCCAGATGGACCGCTGGAACATCGTCACCACGCTCAACTATCTGCCTGCGGAGACCGAGCGGGCGATTGTCGGCGGCAAGACCGATCTTGATGCCAAGGTGGTGGCCGACATGATCCGCGTGGCCGACCTGACCCGCCAAGGCTTCATCAACGGCGATATCTCCACCGTGATGAGCCCGCGCACGGTGATCAGCTGGGCCGAAAACACCAAGATCTTCAACGACACCGGCTTCGCCTTCCGCCTGACCTTCCTCAACAAGTGCGACGAGGCCGAACGGATGCTGGTGGCGGAGTATTATCAGCGGGTGTTCGGGGTGGAACTGCCTGAGAGTGTGGTGGGCAAGGCGTAGAACCGCCCCCGGTCCTGCCTGAGTCAACTCTTCGTCGAACGAACACTTGCCCCGCGCGCCCGCGTGTGTAGCGCAGTGCTTTCAATTGAAACCGGGACTCGCACCACATGAATCGCACGATTGCTCTGCTGGGCACTGCCCTTGGCCTTGTCCTGTCGACGCCTGCACTGGCGCATGAGGCCGAGGTCAGCCGGGCCACGCTTGAACGCGATGTCACCATCCTTTCCCATGACAACATGGAAGGCCGCGAGGCCGGGACGCGCGGGCATGAGCGGGCAGCGGGCTATGTCGCCGGGCGCATGGCCGCGATCGGGCTGGAGCCTGCGGGCGATGACGGGACTTATTTCCAGAACGTCCCGATGCTGCGCTATCAGCCGACCGAAACGGGCAACACGCTGACGATCACCGGTCCCGATGGCCCGATGACGCTGACGGCCGAGGTTGACTATTATGCCGCCGGGCTGGGCGCGCAGCAGAGCGGCACTATCGAGGGTGAGCTGGTGTTTATCGGCTATGGCCTGCAGATCGAGGGGCGCGATGATTTTGCCGGGATTGATCTTGCCGGCAAGATCGCCGTGCGCGTCTATGGCGGGCCAACGGGTGATGAAACGCTCGATTCAGAGGTTCTGGCGCATTACAACAATTCGCTGCGCCAACGCCTGTCGGACCGCGGTGCCATCGCCACGCTGACGATCCGCACGCCCAAGCTGGAGGAATCGCAGAGCTGGGAAGCAACCGTCGCCAGCGTCAGTCAGGACAGTTCGATGACCTGGCTCGATGCGGCCGGCAATCCGCACACCGAAACGCCCAATTTGCAGGCGATCACGGGCCTTGCCCCCGATGCCGCCCGTGCAGTGATGGCGGGGCTGGATTTTGACTATGACGATGTGGTGGCCGCCGAAGCCACGCCCGAAGCGCTGATGCCCAGCTTTGCCATGGGCCGGACCGGGCGGATCGAATTTTCCAGCACTTTTGATCGCGTCGACACGCCCAATGTTGTGGCCATGTTGCCGGGCAGCGATCCTTCGATGGCCGATCAGTATATCGTCATCACCGGCCACCTCGATCACGAAGGCGTGCAGCCGACGCCCGAAGTCGGCGATGACGAGATATACAACGGCGCGATGGACAATGCCGTGGGCATTGCCGCAATGCTGGAAGTGGCGCGGCTGCTGGCCGATCACCCGGTGCGCCGCCCGGTGCTGTTCGTGGCTCTGACCGCCGAGGAAAAGGGGCTGGTCGGTTCAAGTTATAACGCCGCCAATCCCACCGTTCCGGCCGACCAGGTGGTGGCCAATCTCAACGTCGACATGCCGATCATGACCTATGCCTTCAGCGATATTGTGCCCTTTGGTGCGGCGCGCTCGAACATGTATCCCTATGTCGCGGCGGCGGTGGCCGAAGCCGGGCTGACGCTGAGCGGCGATCCCATGCCTGAACAGGGCGTGTTCACCCGCTCTGACCAGTATTCCTACGTCCGCAACGGCATTCCAGTGGTCTATCTCGAAATCGGCCACGGCAATGGCGGGCAGGCGCCGCAAGAGGATTTCCTGACTAACCATTATCACGAGTCGTCGGACGAGGTGGAACTGGTCGATTTCGCCGCGCTCACCCGTTTCGTGGCGGTCGACTATGCAGTGGTCCGCAATATCGCCAATATGGCCGAGCGGCCGGCCTGGAACGAGGGTGACTTTTTCGGTGACCTGTTTGCCCGGCCCCCGGCAGGCGAATAAAGGGCCTGCGGCAGGCGAATAAAATCACGGTAAAGATGGCGTAAAGGCAGTCTGCTAGGGTTTGGTTTCATTCAAGGCGCGAGAAGGGGCGGTGGCCGATCCGGTCGCCTCTTATCAGGATTACAACAATGGCCTCTTGGCGCTTTGGTGACCTTCCCCACAAGTTGCTTGCCACCTGCCGCTTCGGTGCCGGATCGACCGCCGAATTGCAGGTGCTCGACCTGTCACCCGGCGGTTGCATGGTTCACCGCAAGCGCTGCAATGCCGAACAAGGCGCGCGCGTTCTGGTCAAGCTGCCGGGCCTTGGCTTCCAGCCCGCCAATGTGGCGTGGGTGGAAGATGAGAACGCTGGGATTGCCTTCGATCAGCCGCTGCATGAAGCCGTTCTGGCGCATCTGTGGCAGTCACTGGCCAGCGCCAAGGCGGCTTGACGCCCTAGCGGACGCCGTTGGCCAGCATGTCCAGCCTGTAGATCGTCATCGCAATATTGCGCACGCCTTCCGGGGTGGCCCAGGCCACGCCTGCGGGGGTGGTTGCGCCCAATGCGCCGACATAGAGCACGTTGCGTTCCGGCCCGGCGAACGACAGCGTGATGGCGCGGCGCGGGGCCGGGATTACGCCAAGGTCAGTGCCATCGGGCGCGAACACATAGACGCCCGCATCGCCGGTGACATAAAGCCGCCCCTGATTGTCCACCTCCAGCCCGTCACCGCCAAATCCCTGCGTATCGCGTGACAAAGTGGCGAACACGCGCTGGTTGCTCGTGGTCAGGTCCGGCGCAACATCCAGCGCGATGATGCTGGTGCGATCGGTGACATACAGCGTGCGCCCGTCGGGGCTGGCGACCACGCCGTTTGAAAACACCGTGACATCTGCGGTGAGAGTGACTGTGCCATCGCTGGCGGCGTGATACAGTTCGCCTTGCGTGAACCATGCGCCGCCCTGGCCATCGGCGTGGAGATCATTCAGGCGGCCAAGCGAAGATCCATCGGCAAAGTGATCGGCCACCACCCGGCGGGTTGCGCCCAGTTCAACCACGCGGCTCGGGCGGTCACAGGTGAGGTTGGTGAGGCCGGGATCGCTGCAGCCGCGCTCGACCGTGAAAATGCGGCCCGCGCCATCAACCGCCACCGCTCCTGCACCCAGCACGAAAGGATATTCGGCAAATGATCGGCCATCGGGCCACAGCTTCCAGATCGCATTGCTCTGCTCCTGCGCGAACAGCAGCAGGCCATCGGGCGAAGTCGCCATGCCATCGGCAGCCATCGGGCCGGACCACACTTGCTGCCATTCCTGATCGCCCGAAACGACGCCTGCGATACCGGGCACATCGGCGGCCACTTCGCCCGGTTGCAAGGTTTGCGCGGCGGCGGGACTTGCCAAGATGAGGGCAGAAAGTGCGATCAGGGTGGTTTTCATGGGGCTACTCCACAGGTGCCAGTTCGATGGTGTTGAGGCCGTCCTCGTTACCAGTGCGGTCGTTGTCCCAGTCGAGCACGATCATCCGGTCAAATCCCGGATCGCGAACCCAGCTGACCGAAACGGTCCACGGCCCGGTCAGGGTGACGGGATCGGTGACGGTCACTTCGGACACCAGCCGTTCGCCATCCAGCCGGATGCGTTCGACATAGCGGGCTTCTTCGGAGAACGGCGGGGCGCCGTGGAAGAAGTCGGCCGGATTGTTCACCATCACGGTTTCCATCACCAGCGTGTCGCCTTCCCAATGGCCAACCGAAGTGCCGTAGGTGGTGGGCCACATGTCAAACTCATCCGGCATGGCGCGGCCATCGGTGTAGATATAGCGCGCCTCGGCATAGGCGTTGATGATGATGGTTTCTTCCGGCGTGATCAGGAAACGCAAGGGCGTGCCCGAATTCATCATCATCGGATAACCCCAGCCGGTGGCCTTGCGCCCGCCGGATATCTCGCGCACGTGCGCCACGCGGCGCTGGCCCTCCTCGTTCCACGGTGCCGTTTCGCCGCGCAGGGCCATGACATTGGCAAAGTTGGTGACAGCGGGGTTGGCCCCCGAGAATACCGGGGCGAGGCCGGAGATCGTGGTCCCGGCCTGAAATTCCGATACCCAATAGCCCGGCCAATAGGGGAGCGCGACAAAGGCTTCGTTGCGGGTATCGATCTCGTCATGATGTTCGGCCAGCGCCGGTGTGCCAAGGGCGGCGAGCGAAAAGGTGGCAGCCGCCAGCGCCCACGGCCTCACTGGTTGGTTCCGATCGGAGTGCCGTTGGCATCGTTGACATCGATCACCACGCCGCCCGGCTCGCCGCTGCGCAAAGGATTGATGATCGCCGATACCTGCATCCCGGCCCGCAAGGTGCGTGGACGCCAGCCGCGGGCGTAGAGATACATCGGTGCGCCCATCTCCAGGCTGTATTCCACCGCGCGCCCGGCGCTGTTGGTGGTGCTCAGCTGGATATAGGCGTGCGGATTGCTCCACTGAAACTCGCGCACTGTGCCGCTGACGGTGACAGTGCGGGTGCGATCAAACATGGCGAAGGAATGGTGCGCGGTGGCGGCTGGCGCCATCAGGGCGGTGCACACGGCGGTAAACCCCAGCAAGGCTGCGGCGAAAGCTCTTCTCATTAACCTCTCCATCGGCCTTATGGCTCTGTTCATCAGCAACATGACACGTAAGCTGTGCGGCGTCATCAGCGCAAATTGGTTTTACCCATGCTGAACGGGGTCAAAAAGGGGTCTACCCACAACTGTATTAATGCGATAACACACAACAATGATGAGCTGGTTGCGCGGGTTGCGTAGTGGAAAGAACAGGCACTGGGCTCCGGGCGAAGTCAGCTCGGTGCTCGAAAGTGCGCCCTGGCATCCTGCATTTCGGGGCGAGGGGGCTGCACCGCTGCCGCCATATTCGCAAGCTGCCGATCCGGTCGAAGCGCCACCAATCACGCCGATCAAGCCCAAACGCAGCCGCTGGTGGTGGATCATCCGCGGAGTGGCGAGCGGCCTGTTCGTGTTCATCCTGCTGGTGGGCTATCTGGCGGTAACCGCGCCTTTGTCCAAATCTCTCGAACCCATCGCTCCGCCGCAAATCACCCTGCTGGCCAGCGATGGCACGCCGATTGCCCGCAATGGCGCGATTGTGGGCGAGCCGGTGGAGGTGGCCAGCCTGCCCGAGCATGTAATCCAGCCCTTTCTGGCGATTGAGGACCGGCGGTTTTACAGCCACTGGGGCGTCGATCCGCGCGGGGTGGCGCGGGCGCTGCTTACCGGGGTCGGCGGCGGTTCCACGATCACCCAGCAGCTGGCCAAATTCACCTTCCTCACCCCCGAACGCAGCCTCACCCGCAAGGCGCGTGAGGCGTTGATCGCCTTCTGGCTGGAGGCGTGGCTGACCAAGGATGAGATCCTCGAACGCTACTTGTCCAACGCCTACTTCGGCGACAACACCTATGGCCTGCGCGCCGCCAGCTTGCACTATTTCTACCGCCAGCCGGAAAATCTGCGGCCCGAACAGGCCGCGATGCTGGCCGGGCTGTTGCAAGCCCCCAGTCGGCTGGCCCCCACCAGCAATCCCCAAGGTGCGGCGCAGCGGATGCGGCTGGTGCGCAATGCCATGGTGGCGGCGGGCTATATTACGCAGGAACGCGCCGATGCCATGCCCGTGCCCACGCTGGATGTGCGGCGCCAGCGCGACAATCTGCCCACCGGCACCTATTTCGCCGATTGGGCACTGCCCGAAGCGCGGCTGCGCAGCGAGACCGGCTATATCAGCCAGACGCTGACCACTACGCTCGATTCGCAGCTTCAGAACATCGCCCGGCGGGCGGTGCAGCGCGCCAGCCTTGGCGGGGCGCAAGTGGCGCTGGTGGCGATGCGTCCCAATGGCGAGGTGGTGGCGATGATCGGCGGGCATGACTATGCCACCAGCCCGTTCAACCGCGCGACGCAGGCGCAAAGGCAGGTCGGCTCGACCTTTAAGCTGTTCGTCTATCTCGCCGCGCTGGAGGCCGGGTGGGATCCCGATGATACCATTCCCAACACCGAATTCACCTCCGGCTCCTATCGCCCGCGCAATTCCAATGGCCGCTATTCCGAGAGCATTTCACTGCTCGATGGCTTTGCGCAAAGCTCCAATGTGGCGGCGGTGCGCTTGCAAGCCGAAGTGGGCGATGATGCGGTGATTGATATGGCCCGCGCGCTGGGGGTGACTGCGCCGCTCGACCGGGGTGACCCCAGCCTGGCGCTGGGCACGTCGACGATGACGCTGATGGAACTGACCGCCGCCTATGCCGGGATCGCCGCCAACGCCTATCCGGTGCAGCCGCACGCTTTCGCGCTGCCCGAACAGGGCTGGTGGGACTGGCTGTGGAACGGCCCGGCCAGTTTCAATTCGGGCGTGCACGAGGATATCGAGAGCCTGCTGCGCGCGGCGATCAATCGCGGCACTGGGCGTGGCGCAATTCTGCGCAGCGCCAATTTCGGCAAGACCGGCACCACGCAGGACAACCGCGATGCGCTGTTCGTGGGCTATGCTGGAACCGGGGAGGATATGCTGGTGGTCGGCGTATGGGTCGGCAATGATGACAATTCACCGCTGAACGGCGTATCGGGCGGCACCGTGCCGGCGCGAATCTGGCGTGATTTTATGGCCGCTGCGCTGGGCGAAACCACCCGCCCCGCACCGCGCCCCACCGCCTCTGCCGATCCCGGCGGCCCGGTGCAGCCGCTCGATGTCGACGGGCTGGAGGATATTCCGCTGACCGATGACGGCAATACCACACTGTCAATCGACGGCGATGGCGCGACGATCAGCACGGATATTGAGGGGGTCGGGCTGGATATCCGAGTGGACGAAGGCGGATTGCGGGTGACGCCTGCCGGAGAGCCGCCGGGTTAGGCTTGCGGCGTCACCAGATATTTCTCGCCAGTGGCCATCCGCGCGTAATCGGTGATGGCGTCCTGCTCCAGCATCTGCGCCAGGCTGACCTTGCGTTTGTAGCTGCTGGCAAAAGTGGTGGTCAGTTCATCGAGCACTCGGCTGCGCATACGACCCATCACCTCCATCCCGGCCTGCGCCAGGAACGGCGACAGCAGCCAGCCCGATACCGTCCAGGCAAAGCCATAGCTTGGCGTCAGGATCGTCGGCCCCAGTTCCAGGCGACCATAGATATACATCTTCTTCAACTGGCTGGAGCCATAGCGGTCGAAGTGTGTCATCCGCTTGGCGGCCACGCGTTCCATCGTGCGCAGGCAGGTGTCGGTGGTTTGCCCGCCGCCGATCGGGTCAAACCCGAGAAATGCGCCCGTGGCCTCGATCGCGTCGGCCAGCCGGTCCTCGAAATCGGCTGCAGCGCTTATCACAACATGCTCTGCCCCTTGCCCGCGCAACAATTCGGCTTGCTCCTCGCGCCGCACGATGTTGACCAGAGCGATCCCGTCGTCGCGGCATATCCGCCCCAGCATCTGCCCCAGATTGGACGCTGCCGCCGCGTGGATGATCGCCGCATGGCCTTCAGACCGCGCGGTTTCGGCAAAGCCCAGCGCGGTCAACGGATTGACGAAGCTGCTGGCCCCGTCCTCGACCGAATGGCCACCCAAGGCCAAGCACATCATCGCATCGACAAGCGCATATTGCCCGTAGGCATGGAGTGGAACGCAGGCGACTCGCTGACCCATCAAAGAGGCGGCCATTGGGTTTTCACCCGTCGCGATCACCGTGCCCGCCCCTTCGTTGCCCACCGCCTGCGGCAAGCCATGGCGGGCCTTTTGTGCCGCAACGATGTGCGGCGCGACCTTGGCCACCATCTTGCCGGGAGAATAGTGCGCCTGTTCAAGGTCTGCCCCGACGGTCAGCAGGAACAGGTCCGAGGGGTTGATCGGTGCCGCCTCCATCCGCACCAGCACCTGATTTGCCGTGGGGGCGGGAAAGGCTTTTTCCACCAGTTCGAGCGTCAGGGTGCCATCGCTGGTGATCGTGGAATTGAGTTGGAGGCCGATCGTGGTCATGTCTGTCACTCCGTTTGTGGGGGATAGGTTGCCCGGACAAAATACAATCCCTCAGGCGGGGCATTGAGGCCAAGCGCGGCGCGGTCGCGGGCGTCCAGCGCCTCGGCCAGCTGCTGCGCCGTCCACTGCCCCAGCCCGACCAGCGCCAGCGTGCCGACCATGGAGCGCACCTGATGATGCAGGAAGCTCCTCGCCGCCGCGCGGATAATCACCTGCTCTCCCTGACGGCTGACATCGAGCTGTTCGAGCGTCTTGACCGGATCGAGCGCCTGGCAATGGGTGGAGCGGAAGGTGGTGAAATCGTGCGTGCCGACCAGCAGCTGCGCCGCCTGATGCATCGCTGCGGCATCGAGCGGGCGGTTCACATGCCACGCCTTGCCGCGCTCCAGCGTCAGCGGCGGGCGGCGGTTGACGATGCGGTATTCGTAAGCTCGGCCAATGCACGAAAAGCGCGCGTGCCAATCATCCGGCTTGGCCGCGCAAGCGATTACCGCCACCGGATCGGGCCGCAGTTTGGCGTTCAGCGCCTCCATCAGCCTGAAAGGATCGAACGGCCGGGCGATCTCGATATGCGCGACCATGGCCAGAGCATGGACCCCGCTGTCCGTGCGCCCGGCGGCGTGCATCCGCACAGTCTCGCCAGTAATGGCATGGGCGGCTTCCTCCACCGCCTGCTGCACCGTGGGTCCATTGTCCTGCCGTTGAAGGCCGAAGAACGGGCCGCCGTCGTACTCCAGCGTGAGGGCGTAGCGGGTCATTTGAGCAGAGTGCCGATGGGGATTGCGAAGCCGCGAAGCAGGTCTGCGGTGGTCATCGCTGGCCGCCCGGCGCGCTGCACTTCCAGCGGACGGATCGCGCCTTGCCCGCAAGCGATGGTCAGGTGTTCATCCAGCACCGTGCCGGGCGCGCCGCTGGCTGGCACCACTTCGGCCCGCAGCAACTTGACCCGCTCGCCAGCCATTTCAAACCACGCGCCGGGGAAGGGGCTGAACGCGCGCACCTGCCGTTCGATGGCGACGGCGGGGGCGGACCAGTCTATTGCCGCCTCGGCCTTGTCGAACTTGGCGGCATAGGTGGCGAGCGTCTCGTCCTGGACTTGGGGAGCTAGAGTTTCGAGCCGGGCCAGAACATCGACCATCAGCCGCGCGCCGATGGTGGAAAGCTCGTCAAACAACTCACCGCTTGATTTGCCAGCAATCGCGGTCTCGCCCGTCAGCAGCATCGGCCCGGTATCTAGCCCGCTGGCCATGCGCATGATGGTGACGCCGGTGAATGCATCACCCGCCAGCACCGCACGCTGGATCGGCGCGGCCCCACGCCAGCGCGGCAGCAGGCTGGCGTGGATGTTGAAGCAACCAAAGCGAGGGGCCTCCAGAACCGCAGGCCGCAGGATCTGGCCATAGGCGACCACCACCGCCGCATCGGCCTCCAGCGCGGCAAATTCAGCCTGCGCACTCGCATCCTTCATGCTCTCGGGATGGCGCACGAGAAGGCCCAGCGCCTCGGCGGCGATCTGCACGGGCGAGGGGCGCACCTGCTTGCCGCGCCCGGCACGCGCGGGCGGCTGGGTATAGACCGCGCACACGTCATGCCCCGCTGCCACCAGCGCTTGCAGCGTCGGGACAGAGAAATCGGGTGTTCCCATGAAAATGATACGCAACTTTTGCATCCGGGCGGCTTTGCCTTTCCTTGTGTTGCCCCCTATCTCTCAGGCCATGGCATCGCAAGAGATCGAGGCGCTGACTGGCGCATTGGCCAAACTTCCCGGCCTTGGCCCGCGGTCGGCGCGGCGGGCGGTGTTGTGGTTGGTCAAGCGGCGCGAGACTGCGCTGGTGCAGGTGATCGAGGCGCTGACAGCGGTGCGCGAGCGGCTCGCCGAATGTGTCACCTGCGGCAATGTCGATACCAGCAACCCGTGCCCGATCTGCGCCGATCCGCGCCGCGACGCGCGGCAATTGTGCGTGGTGGAGGACGTGGCCGACCTGTGGGCGCTTGACCGGGCCAAGCTGTTCACCGGGCGCTATCACGTGCTCGGCGGCAGATTGTCGGCGCTGGAAGGCGTGCGGCCCGAGGATTTGACGATAGACCTGCTGGTGGCGCGGGTGGCGGCGGGCGGGATTGACGAGGTGGTGCTGGCGATGAACGCGACGCTGGAAGGCCAGACCACCGCGCACTACCTCGCCGAAAAGCTCGAGGGATATCCGGTGCGCATAACCCAACTGGCCCACGGCCTGCCGGTGGGGGGAGAGCTTGATTATCTTGATGAGGGGACTTTGGCGCAAGCGCTGCGGGCAAGGCGCCCGGTTGGATAGGCTGAACCGTTATTTTAAACCTAACTGTTTCCGAATTGTTTCGGCGATGTCGGGCAGTGCAGCAACCGCCTTTGTTCGAGCCAAGGTTTGCAGCCCAGAGACGGTCCCGATGAATGCGCCGCAGTTAGCGCACTTAACTTCGCTGTCGGGCGCCAGCTCATCGTCATAGGCCAATAGAGCGGATCCGCAGCTCCCACACCCAATCTCAATTTCTCCAATTTTTGCAATCGACATTTGCGGTCTCCAATATGTTCCTTCAATGTTCTCATTTCGGCGGTCAATTGGCAAGTCCCCTTGACGATCCTATCCACCGTCCATACGTGCCCCCTATGGCCATCCTAGAAATCATCGAAGCGCCCGATCCGCGCCTGAAAACCATCTCCACGCCCGTCGACACCTTCGACGATCAGCTCAAGATCCTCGTCGCCGACATGTTCGACACGATGTATGCCGCCCACGGTATTGGTCTGGCCGCGATCCAGGTGGGTATTCCGCTGCGGGTGCTGGTGATTGATCTGCAGCCCGAAGATGAGGATGCCGAGCCCGAGGCTTGCGATCATGACGGCCACGACCATCACCACCAGCCGACCAAGCGGACCCCGCGCATTTTCATCAACCCGGAAATCCTCGATCCTTCGGCGGAGACCAAAAGCTATCAGGAAGGCTGCCTGTCGGTCCCCGATATCTACGCCGATGTCGAACGTCCTTCGGCCTGCCGCGTGCGCTGGCATGATCTGGACGGCAAGGCCCATGAAGAGCCGATGGACGATCTGATGGCGGTGTGCATCCAGCACGAACTGGACCATCTCAACGGCGTGCTGTTCATCGATCACCTCAGCCGCCTGAAGCGCAGCATGGCGCTCAAGAAACTGGAAAAGGCCCGCAAGGCCGCCTAGTCCTTCTCCATCGGGAGAGGATTGGACATGTCGATCAGGATCGGTTTGGCCGCGCTGGCATTGGTTCCGTCGCTGGCTGCTTGCGGCGATACAGCCGCGCTTGAAGCGCGCGTGCAGGAGCTGGAGGATCAACAGGCGATCCAGCGGGTCATCACCAACTATTCCGCCTACCTCGATGCCCGCGATTACGATGGCTATGTCGGCCTGTTTACCGAAGACGGCGTGTGGCAAAACGGATCAACCCGGCGCGAGGGGCGGGCGGAAATCCGCGCGATGCTGACTGGCCTTTTCGGTGAGCCTGAAGCCAATTTCGTCAACCTGTCGAGCTTCCACCAGATCGGCAATTTCGAGATCGACGTGACCGGCGACACCGCCCACGCCAAATCGCGCTTCGTGTTCGTGATGCGCGGCGAGGGCGGTGCGCCGACGCCTTCACTCAGCGGGCAGTATGCGGATGAGCTGGTGCGGGTGGATGGCGTTTGGCTGATCAAGCACCGCGAAGATCACACGATCATGCCGACAAGCGCAGAATGGGTCGCCGAAATCCAACGGCGAGGGTTGGGGACGCTGGAGGATTGAGGTGAGGCTCTAATTTAGCACAGTCCCCAAGATATTACCTCCACCCCAAAGCAAAAGGGCCGCCCCTTGCGGAGCGGCCCTTTCGCAATTTCAACTAACCCAAACGGATCAGAACAGCCCTTCGATCATCCCATTCTCGTCGATGTAGATGTTCTCGGCGGAGGGAACCTTGGGCAGGCCAGGCATGGTCATCACGTCACCCGCGATGGCGACCACGAAGCCGGCACCAGCCGACAGGCGCACTTCGCGGATCGTCACATCGTGGTTTTCCGGAGCACCCAGCGCGGTCGGATCGGTGCTGAACGAATACTGCGTTTTCGCCATGCACACGGGGAAGTGGCCATAGCCCATGTCTTCCCACTGCTTGAGCTGGCTGCGAACCGACGACGACATGGTGACCGTGCCTGCACGATAGATTTCAGTGCAAACGGTGGTGATCTTGTCGGCCAGCTTCATCTCGCTGGGATAGAGGAAGTCGAAACCTTCAGCGCCGATATCGGCCTTGGCTGAGACGATCCGCGCCAGTTCCTCGGCACCAGCCGAACCATCGGCCCAATGCTTGCAGATCACCGCCTCGGCGCCATATTCCTTGGCCATCTCCACGATCACGGCCAGCTCCTCGTCAGTGTCGAGGTAGAAGTGGTTGATAGCGATGGTCGGCGTGATGCCGAACTTCTTCACGTTCTCGATATGACGGCGAAGGTTCACTGAGCCCGCACGAACCGCATCGACATTGGCACCCGCAGTCAGATCCTTCTTGGCCACGCCGCCATTCATCTTGAGCGCGCGAACCGTGGCCACCAGCACCACCGCATCGGGCTTCAGGCCCGCGAGGCGGCACTTGATGTCCATGAACTTTTCCGCGCCAAGGTCAGCACCAAAACCCGCCTCGGTCACGACATAGTCGGCCATCCGCAGTGCGGTCTTGGTGGCGATCACCGAGTTGCAGCCGTGGGCGATGTTGGCGAAGGGGCCGCCGTGGAGGAAGGCCGGGCGGTTTTCCAGCGTCTGCACCAGATTGGGCAGGATGGCATCCTTGAGCAGCACGGTCATCGCCCGGTCGGCCTTCACGTCGCGGCAGAACACGGCGGTCTTGTCACGGCGATAGCCGACGATGATATCGCCGAGGCGCTTCTGTAGATCTTCAAGGTCCGAAGCCAGGCACAGGATGGCCATGATTTCCGACGCCACGGTGATGTCAAAGCCGGTCTCACGCGGGAAGCCGTTCGACACGCCACCAAGCGGCCCGACGATCTGGCGCAGCGCGCGGTCGTTCATGTCGAGCACGCGGCGCCAAACGACGCGGCGCAGGTCCAGCTCCAGCGTGTTGCCCCAGTAGATGTGGTTGTCGATCATGGCGCTGAGCAGGTTGTGCGCGCTGGTGATGGCGTGGAAATCGCCAGTGAAGTGCAGGTTGATCTCGTCCATCGGCATCACCTGGCTCTGGCCGCCGCCAGCGCCGCCGCCCTTGACGCCGAAGCACGGGCCCAGGCTCGGCTCGCGCAGGCACAGCATGGTTTTCTTGCCGATGCGGTGCAGGGCATCGGAAAGGCCAACCGAAGTGGTGGTCTTGCCTTCGCCCGCAGGCGTCGGGTTGATCGCGGTGACGAGGATCAGCTTGCCTGCGCTGGTTGTGGGCAGCGTAGCGGTATCGACCTTGGCCTTATACTTGCCATAAGGGATCAGCGCATCGTCTGGCACGCCAGCGTTCCTGGCAACCTGCGTGATCGGGATCAGCGTTGCGGCGCGGGCAATTTCGATATCGGTGAGCATGGATGATCCTCTTTTTTATGGGCAGGCGGGTGTGAGCTTGCGAAGTTTCACCAATGCGAAATTTTCGCGAATCTGAATTCGTAAGTGGCGCATACTATTTTTGCGGGGCAAAACTCAAGCGTGTTTTCCTGTGATAGCAGCATTGTTGCGGTGTGGATCAATCGGAATGGTGGCTTGCGCGATTGGAGCGGTGGATATACGTTCCACTTTCGTTCTTTCGAGGTGAGAATTTGGAACCCCAGACGCTGGTGATTGTCGCGATTGTGGCGCTGGTTGCGACTGCGCTCGGCTGGTTTTTCGGCGCGCGCCCGGTGG
>CAMDSM010000002.1 GCA_945906905.1 Altererythrobacter xiamenensis
GGTCGAACAGCCGAGCGCGAGGCCGAGCGCGAACACGATACCGCCCTCGATCTGTTGCAGGGCAATGTCGCGATTGAGCACACGGCCGATGTTCACCGCCGCCGAAATTTCCTCCACCCCCAGCCCGTGCTCACCCGCTCCGGCGCGGGCGACAATGGCGATGCGGGCAGTGGCCCCGCCGATTGTCATCCGGTGGCAGGCGATCCCCTGGCCCGTGCCGCGCGCACCGCCGTCCCACTCACCCAGCCGCGCCGCGCGTTGCAGGCAATCGACCAGCAACGGATCACTGCCGAGCATCGAGATGCGAAAGCTCATCGGCTCAAACTGGCCCCTGAGCGCCACCTCGTTGATGAAGCTCTCCATCATGAAACAGGTCAGGCCATGGGCATTGCCGCGCATCCGGCCGGCCGGCAACGGCAGCTCGACCGGTATATGATAGAGCGCCATATTGGCGATGCCATAGGGCGGGTCGAGCCCTTCCAGCGCCATTGGATCAGCCGATCCGCTCACCGCATCAATCGCCGCCCAACTGGTCAGGTTGTCAAACAGACGGTGACCGAATTCCAACGCGGCGGGCGGCGTAGCGACGCGCGCACGTAGCGCGGCGATCCGTCCATCGGGGGTCAACTGCGCGCCGATCAACCCGGCGGCGGGCGGGCGCGGTTGCAAGCACAATTGTTCCTCGCCCCGGCTCCACGTGAGCTGCACCGGACGCTCAAGCTCGCGCGCGATCAGGGCCGCTTCGATGGCGTGGTCGTGTTCCAGCCGCCGGTCAAAACTGCCGCCTGCGGGCATCGGATAGAGCACCACATCGGCGAGGCTGAGGCCAATCGCCTTGCCCGCCGCCGCCCGCGCCGCTTCGGGTGCCTGGCTCGCCATCCACAGTTCCAGCCTTCCGGCGACCAGCCGCGCGGTAACGCTGGCGGTCTCGACCGTGGCATGGACCACTGGCGCAATATCGAAACGCAGCGCGAAGCTGGGCGTATAGGCGCTGTCACCCTCGCCGCGCTGGTGCAGAATCACGCCCTTGCCGCGCCGCACCGCATCATCGAGCGCGGCCTCAATCCGTTCGGTGCGGACCATTTTTTCGGCGGCAAAGCGCGGGTTCATCGCAGTCAGTGCCTGTTCGGCGGTCCACCAGTCGGTCGCCGCCGTGGCCAGCCAGCGTTTGCCGCGCACCACGCCGACCAGCCCGCGCATTCCGCTGACGTTTTGCACGTCATAGCCGACCAGCTCGGCCTGATCACGCGGCCCGTGGCGGATCGCAGCGTGGACCATGTCCGGCAGGCGGACATCGCCTGCGAAAGTCCACGAGCCATCGACCTTGCTCGGCAGATCGAGCCGGGGGAAGGCGAGTTCGGGCAAGGCATCGCCCGCAACCTCGGCATCGGCAGCCGAAGCGGGATCGCGCGGCGCTTGCGGCCGCAACGGCGGTGGATCGGGGGCTTCGTAGTCCGCCGCCTCCAGCGCCAGTTCAGCAAAACTCAGCCGCTGTTCGCCGTGCAGCACAAAGCCACCATCGGCCTCGCATTCCTCCCAGCCCACACCCCAGCGCGTCGCCGCGGCCATTTGCAGCATCGCGCGGGCCGAGGCCGCGGCGAGGCGGCAGGGCATTTCATAGGCGGCCATGCTCAGGCCTTCTGCCGTGGCGCTGAAGCGCTCCCCCTCGGCCCAGCGGCGCAGGAAATAATCGTCCGGCTCATCATTCAGCGCGGCAATGCGCGGGCGCCACAATTCGTGCCAGTGGGCAGCCAGCGGCAGATTGGCATAGGCCCCGCTGACCGGAGCGGGCTCGACCGCCATCTGCCGCCAATCCGCCCCCAGCTCCATAGCCACCACTTGCGGCAGCAGGGTGGTGATGCCCTGCCCCATTTCCAGCTGCGGCACGGCCACGGTAATCACACCATCGGAGGCAATCTTGAGCCAGGCGTCAAATGCCACCTCACCCGCAAGCGGAGTCAGCGGACTGTCAAACCGGCGCGGCAGCAGCGAGAATACCACCAGCAGGCCGCCGCCAGCCGCAGCCCCCGTCAACAGTCTGCGCCTGCTCAGCTTCAACGCCCTTGTGCTCCTCTAGACCCGTTTAGACTGCGCTTATGTGCGCTTAGCGTCCAGCCAATCCGCCAATTTTGCCGCAATCGCAGCGAATACCGCGCCTTGCTCGCTATTGTTGGCGGCGGGCGGCTGGCCGGTGTCGCTGGCAATGCGGATCGCCATATCCAGCGGCACCCGGCCAAGGAAGGCATGGCCCATGTGCGCGGCAGCGGCCTGTCCACCGCCGCTGCCGAACGGATTGCTCACCTCGCCGCAGTGCGGGCAGGCGTATCCGGCCATATTCTCGACCATTCCCACCACCGGAATCCCGGCCTGCGTGAACAGGTCAATCGCGCGGGTGGCATCGATCAACGCCAGATCTTGCGGAGTGGTGACGATCACCGCGCCATCGGGCTTGAACTTCTGCATCATGGTCAGCTGGACATCGCCGGTGCCGGGCGGAAGATCGACCAGCAGCAGCTCGGCATCGCCCCAGTCGGCCTCCATCATCTGCGTCAGCGCCTGGCCGACCATCGGCCCGCGCCAGGCAATCGCCTTGCCGCCTTCGACCAGCTGCGCCATCGACAGCAGCCGCACGCCAAATTCGCTTTCCACTGGAATCAGCATATTGCCCTCGGCGCGAGGTTTTCCGCGCGCCGGATCGAGCAGCATCACTTGGCTCGGGCCATAGATATCGGCATCGACCACGCCCACCTTGCGACCCATGCCCGCCAGCGCCACCGCCAGATTGGCCGTCAATGTCGACTTGCCAACCCCGCCCTTGCCCGATCCGACCGCGATGATCCGGCGTTTGACCCGCTCCGACATCAGCGCCACCCGCACCTCGGAAACGCCGGGGACGGCGGCCACGGCCACTTCCAGTTCCTTCTGCAATTGCGTTGCCGCGCTGCGACCCAAGGCCCCGGCATCGGCGATGATCGTGGCCACGCCATCAACAAATTTGACCGACCGGACCATGGCGGAAAGTTCGCTGGGAATGGCTTGCTGGATGATTTCTATGCTGCTCATCGCGCCCTGCTAGCGGCAGAAGTGCAGGCGTGCAGCGAAAATTGCGCAGCCTTCCCCTGTTTTTTGCCGATTTGGCCCCTATAGATGTTCTCTATGGAGAGATCAGGGTCAAGATTGAGCGAATTGTTCGGACGCATCGGGCTGGCAATGGCCGGCAAACGCAACCCCTGGGGCACTCCCCCGGGCGGTGATGGCGGCGATGGCAGTGATAGCCGTGGCAGTCCTGAGGGCGAACAGCCGGCGGAACCCGCAGCGGAGGGTAATGACGATGCCCCGCGCGGCCCGCGCAATCCGTGGCAACCCGCTGGTGGCGGGGGCAGTGGTGGTGGGGGCGAGCCTGATCGCCCGCGGCGCTCGGCCTCGATCGAGGATCTGTTCCGCCAGCGTGGCCCCGAAGGCCCGCGCAAGGGCGGCGGCGGTCCGCGCGGCCCCAATTTCCGCCTGCCTGAACGCCCCGGCGGCGGCAGCTGGCTGCCGCTGATAGTGGGCGGTGTGGCGGTGATCTGGCTGTTTGTATCCTCGGTCCATTTCATCCAGCCGCGCGAGCAGGCCGTGGTCACATGGTTTGGCGGGCGGTTCTCTCACACGCTCAATCCCGGCACCAATTTCACCATGCCGTGGCCGGTCCACACGGTGGACGTGGAAAGCGTCAGCGACATTCGCCTTGAACGCATTCCGGACGGCAACGAGGAAAAGCTGATCCTCACCGCCGACCAGAACCTGGTCAACCTGAGCTATCTGATCCGCTGGAACATTTCGGACCTGTCGCTCTATCGCTTCCAGCTGGAGCAGCCGAACGAAACGATGCGCGAAATCGGCGAAGCGACGATGCGCGCAGCGGTAGCTGAACAGACTCTCGACCGGGTGCTGACCGGCGAAGGCCGTGCGGCGATCGAAGGCCAGGTGATGACCAATATGCAGGCCATCCTCGATGCCTTCCATTCGGGCATTCAGGTGCAGGGCGTTGAAATCGGCCGCACCGACGCGCCCGAAGAAGTGATCGAGAGCTTCAACGACGTGCTCGCTGCCCGCCAGGATGCCGAACGTAATATCAACGATGCCCGCCGCTTTGAGCAGCAAGTGCTGGCTCAGGCGCAAGGCGATGCCACAGCCTTCAACAATATCTATGCCGAGTATCGCCTGGCCCCCGAGGTCACCCGGCGCAGGCTCTACTACGAAACCATGGAGGCCGTGCTGTCACGCACCGACAAGACTATCGTCGAAGCAGCTGGTGTGACCCCCTATCTGGCACTGCCCGAACTGCGCCGCCGCGCGGCAGCGTCTGCCGCGCCAGCACCTGCTGCCTCCGCCACAGGAGGGCAGTAACATGTGGGAAACGCACAAGTCCTCGATCATCGCGGTCGGTGTTGCGCTGGTCGTTCTACTCGCCTCGCTGGTGATCGTGCCCGAGACGCATCAGGGGGTGAAAATCCGCGCCGGCCAACCGGTCGAAGTGATCAACCGCTTCGATCCAAGCCAACCTTATGGCCGGACCGGAGCGGGCCTGTGGTATCGCATCCCGCTGTATGAACGCATCCAGATGGTCGACCGCCGCGTGCTCGATCTGGAGATGGAACGGCAGGAAGTGCTGGCGATCGATCAGCAGCGGCTGGTGGTCGATGCCTATGCCCGCTTCCGCATCATCGATCCGGTGCTGATGGTCGAACGCGCCGGGACCGAGGGCCAGCTGCGCGCCGCGCTGCTGCCGATCATGAACTCTGCGCTGCGGCAGGAACTGGGCCGCCGCACTTTCGCCAGCCTGCTCACGCCCGAGCGCGGCAATGCCATGACCAACATCCGCACCGCGCTCGATCGACAGGCGCGGCAATATGGCGCGCAGATCCTCGATGTGCGGATCAAACGGGCCGACTTGCCCGATGGCACACCGCTGGAAGCCGCCTTCAGCCGGATGGAATCGGATCGTCAGGAAGAGGCCGAGACCATTCGTGCAGGCGGCCGGCGCGATGCCCAGATCATCCGGTCCGAGGCAGAAGCCGCCGCCGCGCGGACCTATGCCGATGCCTATAACAAGGACCCGGAGTTCTACGACTTCTACCGCGCCATGCAGTCCTATCGCCGCACGTTCGAGACCGGCGAGGGTGAAAGCTCGATCATCATGAGCCCGGACAACGAATATCTGCGTCGTTTCCGGGGCGGTTGAGGACGGACAATCCGGGCGTAATCCCCTGAACCGAACAAGACCGACTACATTTGTCGTTCAATGGCGGTTCAGGCGCGCTCGGCTCGAACGGGCCAGGCAGATGGGCCAGGGGGCACATCAATAAGATAAGGATGAACAAGGACGTGAAGCCAGTGCGCTATTCTTACGGCATCACCTCGGCCCTGCTTAGTGGCGTGGCCGCCCTCTGCCTGCTCACCAGCCTGCCTGCGGGCGCGCAGGAAGCCCAGCATGAGCAGCTGCGTGGCAGCAGCCGGGCCGTGCCAGTGGCGGGCGCGCCTGCCAGTTTTGCTGAACTGACTACAACGCTGATGCCCGCAGTGGTCAACATCTCCGCCCGCCAAAGCGTGCCCGTCACCGAAGATCCGCGCCCCAATGGTCCGCGCGTAGAGGCGGTTGCGCTGGGATCGGGCTTCCTGATTTCTGCCGATGGCTATCTTGTCACCAACAACCATGTGGTCCACCCCGATCCCCGCGCGCGGCTGCTGACCTTGTCGGTCACTCTGGCCGATGGCACAGAATATGATGCCGAGCTGGTTGGGCAGGACGAGGCCAGCGATCTGGCCGTGCTCAAGATCACCCGCCCGCGCGCCTTCCCGTTTGTGGCATTTGGCGATTCGGACCGGGCACATGTAGGCGATTGGGTAGTCGCCATCGGCAATCCCTTCGGCCTTGATGGCACGGTAACCAGCGGGATTATCTCCGCGCTCAACCGCTCCACCGGCAGCCGCGGCGCCTTTGATCGCAGCATCCAGACCGATGCCAGCATCAATTCGGGCAATTCGGGTGGTCCTTTGTTCGACATGGCCGGGCGGGTGATCGGCATCAATCGCTTCATCCTGTCGCCTTCGGGCGGCAATATCGGCATCGGCATGGCCATCCCGGCGTCCGACGCTGAACCCATCGTGCGCCAGCTGATCAGCGGCGAGCCAATCCAGCGCGGCTTTATCGGCGTGCAGATTGACGCGGTAGACGAGGATTTTGCCGAGGCGCTGGGAATTGCTGAAAACAGCGGTGAATTCATCCAGTCGGTGCAGCCCGGCCAGCCCGCCGCCGCGGCCGGCCTACAAGCAGCCGATGTGGTCACATCGGTCAATGACGAGGATATTACCCGCGACCGCAGCCTGTCCTATATCGTCAGCAATATCCGCCCAGGCACACGCGTGCCGCTGGTCTATGTCCGCGATGGGCAGGAACGGCGCACCACCGTTACCGTGGGTCGCCGCCCGAGCGAGGACGACCTGCGCGCAGGCCAACCCGAAACCTTTGATCCCGCGCAGGAAGGCGCGGATCAGCTGGAACCAGGCCAGGGACGCGGGGCGTCCGAAGTCGTAATGGGCCTGCGGGTGTCGGCAATCACGCCCATTATTGCGCGCGGCCTTGGTGCCGGGCCAGAAATGGCTGGCGTGGTGGTTCTGGCGGTCGATCCCACCGCCGATGCCGCCCGCAAGGGGCTGGTGCGCGGCTTTGTCATCCATGCGGCCAATGGCAAGCCGGTGAGCACGCCCGAGGAACTGGAGGCGGTGGTTATCGCCGCCATGGCCGCCGATCGCGACGCCGTCCTGCTGCGTATCAGCGCTCGCGGCCAGCCCGAACGCTCAGTGCCGGTGCGCTTGCGCAGCCCGGGTTGATCCGGGCAAGCGCGTCAAAAAGCGCTCTAGGCAGCCTGCTTGCCGGTTTCCGGCGCGGTGCTCCATGGCGCTGTTCCAACCGTGCCAGCGGCATCGCCAGCAGTCGTAGCGGTTGCCAGGCACACCAGCGTTTCACCCAGCGTCCGCGGCCCGAACAAGGCCCGCATCGGCAACCACAAGGGCGCTGTCAGCAGACGGCGCAGCGGCGTGGCAAAGGATGCGGTGGTCTCGACCATTTCGCAAGCAAAGCCGCATTCCTCAAGCATCAACGGCAATTGGCCGGCAGAAATGGCCGAAATATGCCGCTGGCTGCGATAGTTCTTTACGCCAAAGCCCCACAATTCACCCGTGGGCATGAATCTTATCCGGCCCTCGAAGAAGCCGATATTGGGGGTTGAAAGCACCAGCTTTCCACCTGGCTTGAGCAAAATGCGGCACTGTCTGAGGAAGTCTCGCGGATCGTCGAGATGTTCGATGGTTTCGGCAGCTGTCCCAGACCGGTGATGGCCGCGCGGCACTGGCCCGCAGGCTGGCCGAGCAAGGCCACTGGCAGACCAATTTCATCGCGATTGCTGCCACATATCTGCCCGCAGAAAACTATGCCGACACAATAGTGCGCGCACAGGCACTGGGTGCTCCGCTCGATTGTGGCAGGCTGCAGCAGGCGGTCACTCTGTTGCAACAAGCCGGAGCAGAGGCGGCGGCGGCGCGCTTTTGGCCGGGGGAATGTCCGGCGGGTTGAAACCTAGTTCCGCTCGGGAACCGCAAATGTGCCCGACACGCGCCCGCCGCGGCTTTGCCCGGCCACGCCTGATCCGCCGCCATCGACGCTCGACAAGCCGGTGTTGAGATCAATAACCAGCCGCCCGCCGTTGAGATTATCACCGCCGCGGCGCAAGACCACGCCGCCGGTCAGGATGATCACCTTGCGGTTGAAATCATAGATCCCGGCAGACCCGCTCGCCCGCTCATCCCCGCGCGTAACCACGACCCCGCCGGTGGCATCGACACGGCTGATCGTCAGCGCGCCGCTGTCATCATAGGCGATGGTGGTCCGTTCGGCTGTCAGCTGCATGTCACCCTGGCGGATCTGCACCCCGCCCGACAGGACAACGCGGTTCTGCCGGTCCTGCAATTCAATCCGGTCGGCCTCAAAGCTGACCGGCTGATTGGTGTTGAACCCGCCCAGCGCCTGTGCCCCGGCCATCGAGCCAAAGCCCAAGGCCGCCACTGCCCCCGCCAGCGCACCAGCGGCAAGACCGCGCCGGGCCAGTTGGCCGAGCGAGAGGCGTGGGTGTTCCATGGCGCCCAGCGATAGCCGATCAGCGCGGGCAAGCAAGCGGATCATTGGTTCACTCCGGGCAATCGGGTTGGCAATTGGCGCGGCAAATGCAGCTGGCCGGGCACCATCCGCAGCCGCGCATTGCCGATCAGCGACAGGTTGCGCCCGGGCAGGTCGGCCCGGAACTGGTCGGCGGCAAAGGCACCCGCCGGGATCGTCCCTTCGACCCGCCCGCGCCCGGTGAGCACTTGCGCGGGCAGATCGACCAGCACGTTGCGCGCGGTCAGGCTGTAGCCATCGGCAGCGGTGAACGAGATCGCCCCGGGGATCGCCACCTGCTCACGCTCGATATCATAGGCACCGCCCGCCGCGCTCAGCACCGCCGGGCCATCGGGCAGGACAATCCGGGCGACCAGATCGCGCATTTCCACCGTGGGCACGCGGTTGCTCACCTGCACCGCATCGCCCGCCGAAAGCGAGAACGGGCGGCCGCTGGCATCGACGCCGCGATACATGGCATTGTCCATCCGCAGCCGATCTTCGGCAATCGCCACCTTGTTGCGATCGAGCAGGAACGACAGTTCTCCGCGCGGAGACAAAGGCGTAATCAGCATCATCGCCGCCACCACGCCGACCAGCGCCGGCAGCACCACGGCCGCGGCGCGCACGGCCCGGTCAAGCCCAGAGCCGGGCGCGGCATAGGCCTGGCGGCGATTGCGGATGGTATCGGCTTGGAGCGTCATGGCCTTGGTCTGTTGTCCCAGCGAGATTACTCGTGGCTGAAGATGTCCTTGTCGATCCATCCGGCGATGTCGAGCAGGGCGCGCGCGGGCAGGAATTCATAGCACGCCTGCGCCAGCTCCAGCCGCCCTTCGCGTTCCAGCCGGGGGATCAATATATCGCGCAAGCGGTGGAGATAGCGCACATCGCTGGCGGCATATTCGCGCTGCGCATCGCTGAGCACGGGCGCGCCCCAATCGCTCGATTGCTGCTGCTTGGACAGATCTTCGCCCAACAACTCGCTGACCAGGTTTTTCAGCCCGTGGCGATCAGTATAGGTGCGCGTCATCTTGCTGGCGATCTTGGTGCAGAACACCGGGGCGGCCATAACGCCGAGATAAAAATGGATCGCCGCCAGATCGAAGCGGGCAAAGTGATAGAGCTTGATCCGCGACGGATCGGCCAGCACCGCCTTGAGGTTGGGCGCATCAAACTTGCTGCCCTTGGCAAAGCGCACCAGATGCTCATCGCCGCGCCCGTCGCTGATTTGCAGCAGGCACAGCCGATCACGGTGCGTGACAAGCCCCATGGTCTCGGTATCGACCGCAACCGGGCCGGGGGCCAGCACATCGGCGGGCAGGTCTTCTTCGTGGAAATAGACAGTCATAGCGGCCATGCCTTAGGCGGATTGATGAACAAGGGGAAGTGTATGATGGCACAGGCGGTTCCTGCAAGCTGGCGCACGGCGCTTGAGCCCGTGCTGGCCAGTGCCGAGGCGCGGGGGCTGGCCGATTTCCTGCGCGCCGAGGAGGCTGTGGGCCGCACGATCTATCCGCCGAAAGGGGCGCGGTTGCGGGCCTTGGACCTGACGCCGCTGGACGAAGTGAAAGTCGTGATCCTGGGGCAGGATCCCTATCACGGGCCGGGGCAGGCGCATGGTCTGTGCTTCTCGGTGCCGCCAGGGGTGCGCAAGCCGCCGTCGCTGGTCAATGTGTTCAAGGAACTGCACGCCGATCTGGGGATCACGCCGCCCGAACACGGCAATCTGGAAGGCTGGGCGGCCCAGGGCGTGCTGCTGCTCAACACCGTGCTGACGGTAGAGGCGGGGAAACCCGGATCGCACCAAGGGCAAGGCTGGGAGGCGATCACCGATGCCGTGGTGGCCGCTGTTGCCGCGCGGGCGGGGCCTTGCGTTTTTATACTGTGGGGCAGCCATGCGCAGAAAAAGGCCCGGGCCATCGCCGGGCTGGTCAACGGCCCGCATCTGCTGCTGCAATCGGCGCACCCCAGCCCGCTGTCGGCCTATCGCGGCTTCTTTGGTTCCAGACCGTTCAGCCAGACCAATGCCTTTCTGCAAAGCCAAGGCCGTGGGGCGATTGATTGGCGGTTGTGAATTGGCGATAAGAGCGGTGGAGAGACTTGCCATGACCATCACGATCACCCCCCTGTCCACCCGCTTCGGGGCCGAGATTTCCGGCCTCGACATCACCCGCCCGCTGGACCTCGCCACCAATGCCAAAATCCGCGCGGCGCAGGATCGCTGGGGCGTGACCGTGTGGCGCGATACCGGCCTGACCGACGCCAGCCATGTCGCTTTCAGCCGCCTGTTCGGGCTGGTGGAACTGGCCCCGCGCCACCAGGGCAAGCCGCCGCGTTTCAGCGAGCCGGAGCTGTTCGACGCCAGCAATATCGACGCCGATGGGCACATCATCGACAACGCCATGCGCCGCCTGATCAACGCCGGTAATCGGCTGTGGCATATCGACAGCTCCTATATGAACGTCCGCAGCGCCCAATCGCTGCTGCTGTGCCACGCGGCCCCGCCGGTGCCCGCGCCCACGCTGTTTGCCGACACCCGCAGCGCCTATGATGATCTGCCCCAGGCGATGAAGGCCCGGATCGAGGGGCTGACCGCGCGCCATTGCTATTTCTACAGCCGCATGAAAGCAGGCTACCCGACCAGCGAGGAGGAGCTCGACCGGATGCCGCACGCGCAACAGCCGCTGGTGATGGAGCACCGCGCCAGCGGGCGCCGCGCGCTTTATCTTGGCAATCATGCGCGCGATATCGTGGGCATGACCCGCGAGGATGGCCGCGCGCTGATTGACGAGCTGAACACCTGGACCACGCAGGATCGCTATGTGATCGAAGTCGATTACAGCACGGGCGATATGAGCATCTGGGACAACCTTTGCACCATGCACCGGGCGGGCGATTTTGACGACACCGCCTATGCCCGTGACATGCGCCGCACCACTATCCGCGAGGCCGGAGTGGCGGCGGCCGAAGACCACTTCACCACCATGTTCGCCGCCTCAAAACGTGTGGCGGAGGGCTGAAGCTTTAGGAAAGCGGGTTGCCCGCCGCTAAAGTGTGCCGAGTGTAAAACCGCTCATTTCAGGGCCAAGCAATTTCAAGGACGTTGAACGACCAGAATACATCACCAGATCGAAACGCGCTGTTCGGGCGGCAAATACAGCGGATCGCCGGGGCTGACATCGAAAGCGGCATACCAGGCGTCGATCTGCCGCACCGCATTGTTGACGCGGAAATCGTCGGGCGGATGGCTGCCATTGATCATCTGCCCACGCTGCGCCTCGGGCCGCCATTGCGAACGCCAGATCTGCGCAAAGCCGAGGAAAAACCGCTGGTCGCCGGTCAGCCCGTCGATCACCGGAGCTTCCACGCCGTTCAGCGACAGGCGATAGGCACGATAGGCCATTTGCAAGCCCACGACGTCGCCCAGCGTCTCGCCCATCGCCTGCCCCGGAGTGAGGCAAATCTCGCCATCAGCGGTGCAATATTGCGCGATCAGCGTGGCCATGCGGGCTTGCAGCGCTTCAAACCCGTCGCGGTCGGCATCCTGCCACCAGTTGCGCAGCGTTCCGGTGCCGTCAAAACTCGCGCCCTGATCGTCAAAACCGTGGCCAATCTCGTGACCAATCACCGCGCCAATCGCGCCGTAGTTCACCGCTGGATCAGCTTGAGCATTAAAGAATGGCGCTTGCAGGATCGCGGCGGGAAAGACGATCTGGTTGAACGGCGGCATGTAATAAGCGTTCACTTCTTGCGGCAGCATTGCCCATTCCATCCGGTCAACCGGCTGATCCAGATCAGCCAGCTGATCGGCCTGCGCCCACGCACCCGCGCTGACCCGGTTGGCCAGCGGCCGGCCGGGCGCGATCACAAGTCCGTCATAATTTTCGAACTCGGCCGGATAGCCGATCTGGGTGGTGAAGCTATCGAGCTTGGCGACCGCCTCGGCCAGCGTCTGGGGGGTCATCCAGTCATTCTCGCCCAGATCCTGCCGCATCGCGCGCAGCAGATTGGCGACCAGCGCATCCATCTGCGCCTTGCTGGCGGGCGGGAAATTGCGGGCGACATACATCGCGCCCAATTGCTCACCCAGCAGCGATTCAGCCTCGCCGATAGCGCGCTTCCAACGCGGACGCTGCTCGCTCTGGCCGCCCAGCACGGTGCCGAAGAAGGCAAAGTCGGCATCATCCACCTCGCGCGGCAGCACCGAGGCGTAAGCCGACAGGAACCGCACCGCCATCCACGCCTTGATGTTGGGCAAAGGGGTCTGGGCCAGCAAGTTCATCATCGCGGGCAGACCGCCGCCCATCATCGCCAGCTGATCGGGCGTCAGGCCCAGCTCGGTCACTTCAGCATCGGTCGGCAGCAATTGCGCGGCCAAAAATCGCTGCTGATCGCCAAAGCCGCCAGCGTTGAGCATCGCCTCAACCGGAAATTGCGGGGCCAGAGCCACCAGCTGATCGCGGCTCAGTTCGTTATAAGTCAGCTCGGGGATGCGGAACATCTGGCTGTCCCATTCCAGCTGGGCCACCTGATGTTCAAAATCGTACACTACGCTGGCCGCCTGCGCCGGATCGGCATAGCCAGCCTGCCCCAGCATGAAGCTGAGGAATTCCATATAGGCGGCGCGGATTTCCAGATTGCGCGCGCTATCGACCAGATAATAATCGCGATCGGGCAGCCCCATGCCGGAAAAACCCACCGCCGCGACGTGGGCATTGGGGTCCATATCATCGATAGTAACGCCTGCAGAAACTGGCGCGGGAATGCCGGGCTGGGTCGACAAGGCCACCAGCGCGGTCAAATCAGGCGCAGCGTAGATTTCGCGCAAGTATGGATAGGCAGGCGCAAGGCCAGCTGCATCGATCGCCGCTGTATCGAAAAAGGCCTGATAGGCATCGACCAGCCGCCGCTCGGGCGTGCCCGGCGCGGGATTGGCGGCGACCATTTCGGCCATCAAGGTCTCGACATCCGCGATTGCGCCATCAGACAGCATGTCGAAGGCGCCATAGCGCACACGGTCTGCCGGGATCGGATTGGCCGCCAGCCAGCGCGCATTGACATAGGCGTTGAAATCCGCGCCGGGATCGATCGCGGGATCAAGCTGATTGGTGTCGACGCCCCAGGTGCCAAAGCTCATCGTGGGTGCTTGATCTTGCGCCACAGCGGGCAGCGCGGCAGCAAGCGCTATGGCGGAAATGCTGGTGGTGAGAATCTGGCGGATCATCATGGTCCCTCATGAATTGGCAGAACGACGCTTTAGCGCCGTCACCAGTCAAGGCGAAGCTGTTGATCGGTTTCACATGATACTTCGTCGAATTTCTGGGTCGATTAAAGCGCCGCATCATCGAACTGGAGTGAGGCGAGCCTGGCGTAAAGCCCGCCGTGGGCGATCAGGCTGGCGTGATCGCCCTGCTCGACGATCCGACCGCCATCGAGCACCACGATCCGGTCTGCCGCGCGCACGGTGGCGAGGCGGTGGGCGATGACGATCGTGGTGCGGTTGGCCATCAGCCGGTCGAGCGCCTGCTGCACCAGCCGTTCGCTCTCGGCATCCAGGGCGCTGGTCGCTTCATCGAGCAGCAGGATCGGCGCATCACGCAGCAGCGCGCGGGCAATCGCCACCCGCTGGCGCTGGCCACCCGAAAGCCGCGCGCCGCCTTCGCCAAGGAAGGTGTCGAGGCCCTGCGGCAGGTCGCGCAGGAAGGTCTCGGCATTGGCGGCGCGGGCCGCATCCCAGATCGCCTCCTCGCTCGCTTCCCACGCGCCATAGCGCAGATTGTCGCGGGCATTGGCGGCAAACAGCGTGCCTTCCTGCGGCACCAGCGCCATGCGGGAGCGGATGGCGGAGGGATCGGCCTGCGTCAGCGGCACGCCGTCCATCTTCACCGTGCCGACCTGCGGATCATAGAATCGTTCGGCCAGCTGGAAGATGGTCGACTTGCCCGCGCCCGAAGGGCCAACGATGGCCACCGTTTCGCCCGGTTCCACCGTCAACGTGAAGCCGTCGAGCGCCTTATCGGTTAGCCGGGTGGGGTAGCTGAAGGTAACATTGTCGAACGACAGGCTGCCGCGCGGCGGCTCGGGCAGCGCCACGGGCCGTGAGGGCGGGGCGATGGCGGGCTTTTCGTTGAGCAATTCATTCAGGCGGCTGGCCGCCCCCGCACCGCGCAGCAGATCGCCGTAAACCTCTGCCAGCGCGCCGAAAGCACCAGCCACCAGCACGCCTGTGAGCACGAAAGCAGCGATGGTGCCGCCGGTCAGTGTGCCATCGGCCACCTGCATCGCCCCGCGCCACATCACCGCAATGATCGCCCCGAAAATCAGCGCGATCACCAGTGCGGTCATGCCAGAGCGCAGCATGATCCGGCGTTTGGCGGTGTTGAACGTGGCCTCGACACTGTTTGAGAAGCGGACGACCTCGCGCGGCTCCTGATTGAAGCCCTGAACGATCTTCATGGCGCCCAGCACTTCGGCCACTTGCGCCCCGACATTGGCCACCTGATCCTGGCTTTCACGGCTGACCTTGCGCAAGCGGCGACCAAAAAAGATGATCGGGACAATCACCAGCGGTATCGCCACCACCATCAGCAGCGTTAGCTTCGGGGCCAGAACGATCATATAGCTGAGCCCACCCAGCGCCATGATCGAATTTCGCAGAGCGATCGAGATGGTGGTTCCGACCACCACTTCGATTTGGGCTGTATCAGCAGTCATGCGGCTGGAAATCTCGTTCGGCGAATTCTCCTCGAAGAAGCCGGGAGAAAGGCGCAGCAGGTTTTGTTGCACCGCCAGGCGGATATCCGCCACCACCCGTTCGCCCAACATCGAGACGAAATAGAACCGGCAGGCGGTCCCCAGAGCCAAGACCAGTGCAACCATGAAAAGCATACGAAACCAGCGGTTGATCTCGGCAGGATTGGCCCCTTGCGCAAAACCGGAGTCGATCACCCCGCGAAAATAGGCCGGGATCGCCAGCGTGGCAGCGGCTGTCACCACCAGCGCCACCCCGGCCAAGGCGATCAGCCCGGGATAGCGGGCAGCAGCCGCAAAGATCATGCCCAGCGGGCCGATGCTGCTGGCGGGTTCGACGGCGACTTTGGTGGATGATCTGGCCATATGCGCCAAGCGCCTAGCCCAATTGTTCGCCCGAAAGAAGCTGCCGCAGGTCACAAATTGTCGTGCGGGAGGCAAATGCACCAACAAACTGCTTTTGCTGCATTGCAACATGCCCTAGGCTGGCGCCACACAACCAAGGATCGCTATGCTCTATTCCGCCTATGAAATGCACCGGCAGGTAATGAATGCGGCCAGCAACTGGGCGAATGTCAGCGCGCAATTGCTGTCTAACCCGGCGCTGCCGATGGGTTATTTCGGGCTTGGCCCGGCGATGGCATCCGCGCTCAAGGTGTTTGCCCATGTCTATGAGGAGCGCGGCAAGCCCGCGTTCAACATCGATGCGGTGAAGATCGGCGGCAAGTCATTTGCGGTTGCCGAGCAGGTGCTGGCGCACAGGCCATTCGGCGCGCTCAGGCATTTCAAACGCGAAGGCCTGCCAGCCGACGCCCCCAAACTGCTGATCGTGGCCCCGATGAGCGGACACTATGCCACGCTGCTGCGCGGAACGGTGGCGCGGATGGTCGAAAATCAGGAAGTGTGGATCACCGATTGGGCCGATGCCAAGCTGGTGCCGCTATCGGCAGGCAGCTTCGATCTGGACGACTATATCGACTACCTGATCGAATTCCTGCGCGAGATCGGTGAGGGCACCCATATGCTGGCGGTATGCCAGCCATCGGTGCCAGCCTTCGCCGCAGCCGCCGTGATGGGGGCCAATAACGATCCTTGTCGTCCGGCCTCGCTCACCATGATGGGCGGTCCAGTGGACACCCGCGCCAGCCCGACCAGCGTCAACGATGTGGCGATGGACAAGCCGCTGGCCTGGTTTGCCAACAACGTGATCGCCACCGTTCCGCTCCCCCATCCCGGAGCGGGCCGCAAGGTCTATCCCGGTTTTCTGCAATTGGCCGGCTTCATTTCGATGAACCTGCAAAGCCATATGCTGAGCCATTACGAGATGTTCAAGCACCTCAACGTCGGCGACCATGACAGCGCCGAGGCGACACGCAAGTTCTACGACGAATACCTCTCGGTCTGCGACATGACGGCCGAATTCTATCTCCAGACGATCGAGCACGTGTTCCAGGAACATTCGCTGCCGCGCGGACTTTTTGTCCATCGCGGCAAAGTGATCGATCTCGGGGCCATCCGCGACACTGCCTTGCTGGCGATCGAGGGTGAGGAGGACGATATCTCAGGAATAGGCCAGACCCGCGCCGCGCTCGACCTGGCCACGCATCTGCCGCCCGAACGCAAGAAATACCACCTCGCCCCGGACGTGGGCCACTATGGCATCTTCAACGGCTCAAAATGGCGGACAAAGATTGCCCCGGTGGTGGAAGCCTGGATGCGCCAGAACGCGCGCTGATCAACCCGCAGGCGGTGCAGGCTCAGTTGCCGCGCTGATCCGCCAGAACAGGCGGTGCAGCAGCCGCCGCGCCAGCACCAGCAGCCACAGGCACAGGGCCAGCACCAAGGCGCCAACGCCAATCGCCGCCGCCGGATAATCATAGGCCAGATAGAGCAGGCCCACGGTCGCCACATCCTCCACCCCTGATACCGCCACATTGCTGACCGGTTCGGGACTGGTGTTGACCACCGCGCGTGCGCTGGCCTTGCCGCCGTGGGCGATCAGCGCCCCGCCGCCGCCCAGCAGGAAGGCCGCGACCTGCATCACCGGATCGCCCGGATCGACAATCGCCAGTGTCAACAGCGCCCCACCGATAGGCCGCACCAAAGTGTGCACCGTATCCCACGCGCTATCGAGCCACATAATCTTGTCAGCGAAAAATTCGCAGAACGCCCCCACCCCGGCGATACCCATCACCCAAGGGTTGGCCAGAACTTGTAAACTATCGAGATGTTCGGGGAGCGGCACCATTCCGGTGCGCATGGCTATGCCCGTGGCCAGCACCACCAGATACAGCCGCCAGCCGGCCAAAAGGCTGGCGCTGGTGGCGATGCCGAGGATCTCGACTATCCCCAGGGCGGGTGTTGCATCCATGAGGTTTAGTCTATGCGCAAGGGAGGCGCTTTGTCGAGTGGCAGGCTCAAACCGCCACGGCAGCCTTGGCCGGCCCTCGTCTTGCGCGGCTAAACTGCGCCTTCAACTCCGGCCCCTCAACCCGCCGGACATAGGACCACAGCCCGCATTGCAGCCCCACCAGCATGAACAGGAACGGCTGATAGGCAATCCCCACAAAGGCCGCGCCCGCCAGATAGACTAGGTGCGCCTGTTGCAGCGCAGTCGCCAGCCCCGCCTGCCAGCTGCCCCGATTGGAATCGCGACGCTGGAACCGGCGGCGCAGCTTTTCCATCTGCCACAGCCCCAGCAATTGCAGCCACAGCCACAGGCCAAGCCCGATCCAGCCCTGTTCACCCAACATCTCGAAATAGGATGAGTGATAGGCCCGCGCCTCCTCGGTCACTTCGCGGAATTCCACTTGGCTGTTGCCAGCCTCGCCCGTGACCACGCGGGTCTGATAGGTGAAGCTGTTGGCGCGAAAGGCATCAAAGCCGCCACCCATCGGATGATCGCGGACATAGTCGAGCGTCCAGCCCCACACCGCCAGCCGGGTGGAGGCCGACTGATCGCCTTCATAACCGCCGATGGTGCCCATCCGCTCGACATAGCTTTGCGGCAGGAACGGCACTGCCGCCATCATCGCCAGCCCCGCCAGCCCGAGATAGACAAACCGATAACGCACCGATCGCAGCATCACCACGCCCAGCACGCCAAGGCACACAAGCCCCGTGCGGGCCGAAGTGCCGACCGGGATCAGCATACAGGCAAAGATTAGCCCGGCGGTAAAAGCGGTTACCATCCAGCCCGGTTTGAACAATGTGCCATGCCGCGCCAGCCACAGCGCCAGCGGAATAATCGCAATCGCCACGCAGGAGATGATCGAACCTTCGTAGAGGCCCGAATTCTCGTCCACCAGCAGGCTCAAGGTGGCATAGCCACCGCCGCCAAAAATGGTTTTTACCCCGCCGTTGATGGTGATCGTGCCCACCGCCAGCACGATGAACAGCACCGCCGCCTCAATCCTCAGCTTGGTCCGCAAGGTCAGCGGCAGGAGCGAGGCAAAGACCAGCGCCTTCCACACCCAGTCCCACTTCTCCCACGCCGAATCCTGAAACTGTGCGCCCAGCGTAGTCATCCCGCACCAGGCCAGCAGCGCCAGAATCAGACCTTGGCGCAAGGTAAAGCGCGCATCGGACTTGGCATCGAGCAGCAGCCAGCCGGCAAAGGCAGCGACAAAAGCGATCAGCGACAATTGCAGGCTCTGGATCAGACCCCAGCCGATTTTCTGCGGGGCGACGATATCAATATAGACATAAGCCAGCACCCAGATGAAAGGGCGCTTGATCCCCAGCAAAAGCAGCAGGCCAATAAAGCCGAGCAGGGCGAAATCGAGCATCGCCTCAGTCCTGTCCCGCGTCTTTGGTACCCTTAGGCGTCGTTTCGGCCTGTTTGCGGCGCCAGCGCTGCGGGGGCTTTTCGCCGCCCTCCTCGTCCAGTTCACCGCGAGACAGCATGGCAATGGCCGCGCAGGCCATCAGTCCATGCGTCAGGGCAAGGGTGAGCACATCGATCATCGCACTGCCGTCCTATCAGGCAGTCATTGACGCGCCGTTAAACATGTCGTGGCACTAATGCAGGCCATGACCCGCGTGCTCCACGTCCTCGATCACTCGCTGCCCTTGCACAGCGGATACACCTTCCGCACCCGCGCGATCCTGCATGCACAAGCGGGTATGGGGCTGGAGGTGCGCGGGATCACGGGCTTGCGGCATATGGCTCAGGGGCCGGATATCGAGCAGGCAGAAGGCCTTACCTTTCACCGCACGCGGGGCGGTGCCAGCGGACCACCTGCTTATCGCGAATGGCGCGAGGTGGCCGCTCTCACCGATGCGATCTGCGCGCTGGCAGTCGACTGGCGGCCCGATGTGCTCCACGCCCATTCGCCCGCCTTGTGCGGCCTTGCTGCCGTTCGCGCGGGCAAGCGGCTGGGCATTCCGGTGGTTTATGAAATCCGCGCTTTCTGGGAGGATGCTTCGGTTGGCAATGGCACCGGGCAAGCCGGATCGCTCAGATACCGCCTCACCCGCGCCCTGGAGAACCATGTGGTCGCTCAGGCTGACCGCGTGGTGACGATTTGCCACGGCTTGGCTGACGATCTGTTGGCGCGCGGCGTGGCGGCAGGCAAGTTGTCGATCATGCCCAATGGTGTCGATCTGGAACTGTTTGGCAATCCGGTGCCGCGCGATCCGGCGCTGGCTGATGAGCTGAAACTGGGAAATGGCCCCGTGATCGGCTTTATCGGCAGCTTTTATGACTACGAAGGGCTGGACGATCTGGTGTCAGCCATGCCGCTGCTGTTGCAGAGCCATCCCGATGCCCGGCTGCTGCTGGTGGGTGGAGGGCCGATGGAGGGGGCGATCAGGGCGCAAGTGCTCGCCTCGCCCGCCGCCCACGCGATCCGCTTTGCCGGACGGGTGCCGCACGGCGAGGTCGAACGCTATTATGCGCTGGCCGATATCATGGCCTATCCGCGCAAGGCCAGCCGCCTGACCGATCTGGTCACGCCGTTGAAGCCGCTGGAAGCCATGGCGCAGGGTAAACTTGTCGCCGCCAGCGATGTCGGCGGACACCGCGAGTTGATGACCCATGGGCTGACCGGCAGGCTATTCGCGCCCGATGATCCTGCCGCCTGCGCCGCCTCGTTGGCCGAACTGCTCGACCAGCGCGGCGAATGGAACACCATGCGCACGGCCGCGCAAAACCATGTTCGCGACCATCACGATTGGGCGCGCAATGCACAGCGTTATCAAGACGTTTACCAAATCCTGTTAGCCGGATCGGTGAATAGCCGGAACAGCAAAGCCGCCTGATGGGCAGCTTGCTTGGGGAAATCGGCGCTGGACAGGACTTATACGTGGCTAGTCTCGCAGACAATTACGGGGTGAAGGGCAAGGTGGCGAAAGCCCCGATCAGCACCCATCCCGCATTTCCTTTCATTGTCGCGCTGTGGTTTGCCGCCCTGTTGGGGATGGGCAGCCTGGTGGTGCCAGTGGAACTGATCGAGCAGATCGCGGTGTCCACCGGCATTGCCACCGTGGTTCCGGCCACTGCCCCGCCGCTGGGCTTTACGGCCCGCTCGCTGATTGCGCTGTGCTTCACTGGCGCGGGCGCGCTGGCAGGATTGCTGATTGCCCGCCGGATTGGCAAGCTCCACGCGCCCGAAACGGGCCGCCGCTATCCGGCAGGCGCAGACCGGAACGGCGCGCGCAGCCCGATTTCGGCCCATGCTGAACTTGGTTCCGAAGGGCTCGACGGGCACCGCGGCTCGCGTCGCCCGGCGATCCAGCCGAAGGGCCGCCGCTCGCTGGCGATCGATGATGACCACGGCCCAAGCGAACTGCTCGATTTCGCGCCTTTACCGGGCAAGCGCGTGGACCAGAATGTCAGCTCGCTGGAATTGCTTGACCTCAACGCCCGCGAAATCGCCCCCGAAGCCTGGGGTGCCCACACTTTCGATGAAGACGAACTGGAACTGACCGAGGACGATCTGGTGGCCGATGGACCGTTTTCCCGGTCGCTGCCGCAAAACCAATATGCTGGCGCCCAAATTGCTGAAGCTGTCCCCGGCTTCCAGACCTTTGCCGACGATAGCGGAGATGCAACGATGGATGACAGGCCGCCCTTCAGCATGCCAGTTGGCAACCTGAGCACCTCCACCGCCCGACCATTGCCTGAACGACAGGAATTCCGCGCTCCGCCAGCCGCCGTTTTCGAACCGACCTGGAGCGACGAGGACGAGCTGCCCGCGCCAGAGCCAGTTGCCGAGACGTTTCCAGCAGCGGACGCCGAACCGCTGAGCTTCTCTCCGCCATCGATGGCCCGCTTTCAAGCGCCCGCCGCGATGGATTTTGCCACCAGCGAAGAGATCGAGGATACCGCACCGATGTTTGAAAACCACGAGCAGTTCGCTGGCCCGGTTGCCGATGGTCCCGAACCTGTGAATTCCGCGCTCGACAATCTGGGGCTGGTGCAACTGGCCCAACGACTGGGCAATTCGATCGAACGCCGCCGAGATCTGCAGGCGGCCCGCGCGCTGCTGACCCCAAAAAGCGCGCCCGTGGCAAGTCTGGCTGAGGACCTTGAAGCCGCAGCACCTGCCGAGGCCGCAGAAGCCATGGCCGCCTATTTCGCCAGCCCGGTCGCACCTGCCCCTGCCGAGGCCTTTGAAGCCGGACCGTTTGACGCCGAGCCTACCTTTGACGACGAGCCAGAAGAGGCTGAGCTTGTGGCAGAACGGCAGATGTTCCGGCCCGTCGCCGACACGTCCTTCACCCCCGCACCAGTCGCCTATCGCCCGCTGGAAGGTTTCGCCCAGTTCGATCCCGCAGGAGATGACGGCGAAGAAGACGACGATGGCGACATCGCCGATCTGGCCGCATCGTTCTCGTTGCCGCTCAACCGCCAGCCTGCCGCGCCCCCGGCTTTTGCCGCCCCGCAATTCGCCCCGCAATTTCCTGCGCCGACGGAGCCTCACCCAACCGCTCAAGCGGAATTGGAGGACGAGAAGGACTATGGCTCGCTGCTGGCGCTGCGCAATCCGTTCCACGAGCGCACCGAAGTGTTCGTGCGGATCGAGGACGAGCCCGAAGCCGGTGATGCAATCGGTCAGTCCGCCGTGGTATTCCCGGCCGAAGCCCCCATGCCCGTGCCTTCACCGACAGCGGGCTCCGTGCCCACCCAATGGGCCAGCCAGCCCGCCGCTCCGGTCGATAGCGAAGAGAATGAGCGGGCCTTGCGAGAGGCATTGCTCAACCTGCAACGGATGAGCGGAGCCGCTTAGGTCGCGCATCGCCAAGCACAAATCGGCCAATTCAGGCCCCGTGTGGATTGGCAGTAGGGCATTTTGCCCTGCTGTTGATCTTGCCAAATCCCATTCCTGTCTCCAAGGGCGATCATCGCGACATTTTCGATATGCGCCCACGCCGGGTGAGTCGCGTTTCGCTGCCTGCTTTGCGCTGGTAACGGGGCGCGCGCAGCTATCGGCCTGAGTGAGACGGGAACTAAAGAGTTGAACGAACTGCCAGCCCGCCAGGGCCTCTACGATCCGCGCAATGAACACGACGCTTGCGGCGTGGGCCTGATCGCCCACATCAAGGGCGCGAAATCGCACGCCATCGTAGCCCAGGCGCTGGAGATTCTGGAAAACCTCGATCATCGCGGCGCGGTCGGCGCGGATCCCTTGCTCGGCGATGGGGCGGGGATTCTGATCCAGCTGCCCGACCAGTTGTTCCGCAAATGGGCCAGCGCCGAGGGGCTGACCCTGCCGCAGCCGGGCGACTATGCCGTGGCCATGTGCTTCCTGCCGCAAGATGATGCTGCGCGCGAATTCGTCACCAACCAGTTCGAAAAGTTCATCGCCAAGGAAGGCCAGCGGCTGGTCGGCTGGCGCGATGTGCCGGTCAACACCCACGGTCTTGGCAAGACGGTGCTCGCCTCGATGCCGGTGATCCGCCAGTGCTTTGTCGCCCGTGGTGACCATTGCCCCGATCAGGACGCCTTTGAGCGCAAGCTGATCGTAATCCGCAAGCAGACGCAGAATCCGCTCAAGGCTTTGGCCGAAAAGCACAATCTGCCCGGCCTGACCCAGCTCTATATGCCCAGCTTCTCCAGCCGGACGATTGTTTACAAGGGCTTGCTGCTGGCAACCCAAGTGGGCAGCTTTTATTCCGACTTGACCAATGCCGATTGTGTCTCGGCATTGGGGCTGGTCCATCAGCGTTTCTCCACCAACACCTTCCCCAGCTGGAAACTGGCGCACCCGTTCCGTTTCATCGCCCACAATGGCGAGATCAACACCGTGCGCGGCAATACCAACTGGATGAACGCGCGCCGTCGCACGATGGAAAGCGAGCTGCTCGGCACCGATCTCGACAAGCTGTGGCCGATTGTGCCGCACGGCCAATCAGACACCGCCAGCCTCGACAATGCGCTCGAACTGCTGTTGCTGGGCGGATATTCGCTCGCCCATGCGATGATGATGCTGATCCCGGAAGCCTGGGCCGGCAATCCGCAGATGGACCCCAAGCGTCGCGCCTTCTACGAATATCACGCCGCGCTGATGGAGCCGTGGGACGGCCCCGCCGCCGTGGCCTTCACCGATGGCCGCCAGATCGGTGCTACGCTGGATCGCAACGGCCTGCGTCCGGCGCGCTTCTGCGTCACCAAGGATGATCTGGTGTGTCTTGCCTCGGAAAGCGGTGTGCTGCCGTTTGCTGAAGCCGATATCACCCGCAAGTGGCGCTTGCAGCCTGGCCGGATGCTGCTGATCGATCTTGAACAGGGCCGAATCATCGAGGATGAGGAGCTCAAGGCCGATCTCGCCAATGCCCAGCCCTATGATGAGTGGCTGGAAAAGGCGCAGTATAACCTCAAGGATCTCGAAGCGATCGAGACCGATGTCGAGGCCGTGCGTGCCAGCGACGAGACGCTGCTCAACCGCCAGCAGGCCTTTGGCTATACGCAGGAAGATGTGAACCGCTTCCTCGAACCGATGGGCGTCAATGGCGATGACCCCTTGGGCTCGATGGGCACCGACACGCCGATTGCGGTACTCTCGGCCCGCAGCCGCTTGCTGTATGACTATTTCAAGCAGAACTTCGCGCAAGTGACCAACCCGCCGATCGATCCGATCCGCGAGGAGCTGGTGATGAGCCTGCTGTCGATGATCGGCCCGCGCCCCAATCTGCTGGGCATGGATGCCGGCCTGCACAAGCGGCTGGAAGTCGATCAGCCGATCCTGACCAACAAGGACGTCGAAAAGATCCGCTCGGTCGAAGCCAGCCTCGATGGCGCTTTCCGGACTGAGACGATAGATTTCACCTGGGCTGCTGACAGCGGGGCCGAGGGCCTCGAAATGGCGATCAAGGAGATGTGCTGGGCGGCGACTGAGGCAGTGCTGCAGGATCGCAACATCCTGATCCTGTCCGATCGCGCCGCCAGCCCATCGCGCATCCCGATGCCCGCATTGCTGGCAACCGCCGCCGTCCACCATCATCTGGTGCGACAGGGCCTGCGGATGCAGACCGGGCTGGTGGTGGAGACAGGCGAAGCGCGCGAGGTGCACCATTTCTGCGCGCTCGCAGGCTATGGCGCCGAAGCGATCAACCCCTATCTCGCCTTCGAAACGCTGGAGGCGATCCGCGCCGCCAAGCACGCCGATCTGACGCCCGCACAGGTGCAGAAGAACTATATCAAGGCGGTCGGCAAGGGGATCATGAAGGTCATGTCCAAGATGGGCATCTCGACCTACCAATCCTATTGCGGGGCGCAGATCTTTGATGCGGTGGGGCTTTCTTCCGCATTCATCGATGCGTATTTCACCGGCACCGCCACCACCATCGAGGGCATCGGCCTGATCGAAGTGGGCCAGGAAACGCTGCGCCGCCATCAGGCCGCCTGGGGTGACAACCCGATCTATCGCAATATGCTGGACGTTGGCGGGATTTACCAATCGCGCCTGCGCGGCGAGGATCACGCCTGGACCGCGACCAATATCGCCAGCCTGCAACATGCCGTACGCGGCAATTCGCAGGACAATTACCTGGAATTTGCCCGCAGCATCAACGATCAGTCCGAACGGATGCTGACCATTCGCGGGCTGATGGAATTGCAGCGCGCTGATCAGCCATTGGACATCAGCGAAGTCGAATCCGCCGCCAGCATCGTCAAGCGCTTCGCCACTGGCGCGATGAGCTATGGCTCGATCAGCTGGGAGGCCCACACCACGCTGGCCGTGGCGATGAACCGCATCGGCGGCAAGTCCAACACCGGCGAGGGCGGCGAGGATCCCCAGCGGTTCGTGCCAATGGCCAATGGCGATTCAATGCGCAGCGCGATCAAGCAGGTGGCCAGTGGCCGCTTTGGCGTGACCACCGAATATCTTGTCAATTCCGACGATATCCAGATCAAGATGGCCCAGGGCGCCAAGCCCGGCGAAGGTGGCCAGCTGCCCGGAGACAAGGTCGACAAGACCATCGGTGCCACCCGCCACTCCACCCCCGGCGTGGGCCTCATCAGCCCGCCGCCGCACCACGATATCTATTCGATTGAGGATCTCGCGCAGCTGATCCACGACCTCAAGAACGTCCAGCCGACCGCGCGCATCTCGGTCAAGCTGGTGTCCGAAGTGGGCGTGGGCACGGTGGCCGCCGGTGTATCCAAGGCGCGCGCCGATCATGTGACGATCTCGGGCTATGAAGGCGGCACCGGTGCCTCGCCGCTGACCAGCCTCACCCATGCCGGTTCCCCATGGGAAATCGGCCTCGCGGAAACGCAGCAAACGCTGCTGCTCAACGATCTGCGCAGCCGCATCGCGGTGCAAGTCGATGGCGGATTGCGGACCGGGCGCGACGTGGCCATTGGCGCGCTGCTGGGCGCGGACGAGTTCGGCTTTGCCACTGCCCCGCTGATCGCGGCCGGCTGCATCATGATGCGCAAGTGCCACCTCAACACCTGCCCGGTGGGCGTGGCGACGCAAGACCCGGTGCTGCGCGCACGCTTTGTTGGCCAGCCTGAGCACGTCATCAACTACTTCTTCTTCGTGGCCGAGGAGCTGCGCGGCATCATGGCCGAGATGGGCTTTGCCACGCTGCAAGAGATGATCGGCCGGGTTGACCGGATCGACATGCGCCGCGTGGATCGCCACTGGAAGGCAGCGGGGATTGATCTCTCGCGCCTGCTGACCAAGGTTGCGGTGCCCGAGGGCAAGGCGCTCCATCACACCGAAAGTCAGGACCACGGCCTCGAAGCCGCGCTCGACAACCAGCTGATCCTGGCTGCACAGCCCGCGCTGGAGGATGGCGCCGCGCTAGTGCTCGATTTCCCGATCCGCAACGTCAACCGCACCGCGGGCGCAATGCTCTCGGGCGAGATTGCGCGGCGGTTCGGCCATGCGGGCCTGAAGGCCGAACAGCTGCGGATCAACTTCACCGGGGTTGCCGGACAGAGCTTCGGCGCCTGGGCCGCGCACGGTCTCACCCTTGATCTGGTCGGCGATGCCAATGACTATGTCGGCAAGGGGCTTTCGGGCGGACGGATCATCGTGCGCCAGCCTGCCGGGGTGGACCGCGATCCCACGCAGAACATCATCGTCGGCAATACCGTGCTCTATGGCGCAATCGCGGGCGAGGCCTATTTCGGCGGCGTGGGCGGTGAACGCTTTGCCGTGCGCAATTCGGGCGCGGTGGCGGTAGTCGAGGGCACGGGCGATCATGGCTGCGAGTATATGACCGGCGGCGTGGTCTGCGTGCTGGGCAAAACCGGGCGCAATTTCGCTGCCGGGATGAGCGGCGGCGTGGCCTATGTCTATGACGAGGACGGCAGCTTTGCGGGCAATTGCAACATGGCGCAGGTCGATCTGTTGCCGATTGATCCGGCCCCGTCAGAGGCTGATGGAACGGGCCGCCCACAACAGCGCGCCGCCTCCATTGCCAACAATGGCATGGGCGATCCGCTGTATCACGATGCTGCAAGGCTGCGCGTGCTGGTCGAACGACACAGGCTGCACACCGGCTCGGCCCGGGCGGCTCAATTGCTCGATAATTGGGATGCCGCGCTGGCCAAATTCATCAAGGTGATGCCGCGCGACTACGCCAAGGCATTGAAAAATCTTGAGGCCGAGCGTGAAGCCGCTGCCTCCGTGGCCGCAGAATAGGAATTATCCAGTGGGCAAGGAAACAGGTTTTCTCGAACTCGACCGCCAGGATCGCACCTATGGCGATCCCAAGGAGCGGCTGCATCACTATAAGGAATTCGTGATCCCGCACGCCGAGGGCGCGCTGCGGGCGCAGGCCTCGCGGTGCATGAATTGCGGCATTCCCTATTGTCACACCGGCTGTCCGGTGAACAACATCATCCCCGATTGGAACCATCTGATCTATGAGGGTGATTGGCGCACTGCGCTCGAAGTGCTGCATTCGACCAACAATTTCCCCGAATTCACCGGCCGCATCTGCCCCGCTCCATGCGAGGCGAGCTGCACATTGAACCTCACCGATCAGCCGGTGACGATCAAGAGCATCGAATGCGCCATCGTCGATCGCGGGTGGAAAGAAGGCTGGATTGAGCCGCAGGTTCCGGCCCGCAAGACTGGCAAGAGCGTGGCCGTGGTCGGCTCTGGCCCGGCAGGCATGTCCGCGGCTCAGCAATTGGCGCGTGCGGGCCATTCGGTGACGCTGTTCGAGAAGTCTGACCGGATCGGCGGATTGCTGCGCTATGGCATCCCCGATTTCAAGATGGAAAAACATCTGATCAACCGCCGCGCGGTGCAGATGGAAGCCGAAGGCGTGACCATCCGCACCTCGACCGAGGTGGGCGTCGATGTCTCGATGAAGTCCTTGAAGGAAAACTTCAATGCCGTGGTGATGGCAGGCGGCGCGGAAGAAGCACGCGGGCTGACCATTCCGGGCGCGGAATTGCCCGGCGTGCGGATGGCGATGGAATTCCTCACCCAGCAGAACAAGCGCAATGCGGGCGACAATGAAGAACGCGCCGCGCCGCGCGGAACGCTCACCGCCACGGGCAAAGACGTGATCGTGATCGGCGGCGGCGATACCGGCAGCGATTGCGTGGGCACGTCCAACCGCCAGGGCGCACGCTCGGTCACCCAGATCGAGATCATGCCGCAGCCCCCGGTGCACGAAAACAAGCTGCTGACCTGGCCCGACTGGCCAATGAAGCTGCGCACATCGACCAGCCATGACGAAGGCGTAAACCGCGATTGGGCGGTGCTGACCAAGGAAGTGGTCGGCGAAGGTGACACCGTCACCGGCCTCAAATGCGTCCGCGCCGATTGGTCTGACGGGCGGTTGACCGAAGTTCCCGGCAGCGAATTCACCATTCCGGCCGATCTGATCCTGCTGGCAATGGGCTTCACCGGCCCGCGCAAGGCCGGAATGATCGACCAGTCACTTGTGGAACTGGACAGCCGCGGAAATGTGCTGGCAGATACGCAGGATTACCGCACTTCCGATGCGCAAATCTGGTCCTGCGGCGACATGCGGCGCGGGCAATCACTGGTAGTCTGGGCCATCCGCGAAGGCCGCCAATGCGCGCGCGCAGTAGATGAGGCGCTGATGGGTGTTAGTGAGCTTCCGCGGTAGAGGATAGGATGGCTTGACTCGACCGCCCGCCTTGTCGCAGGCGGGCGGCATGGACACCACACTCACCGCGATCCTGCTCGGCATTGTCGAGGGGCTGACCGAATTCCTCCCCGTATCCTCCACCGGCCACCTGATCCTGGCCGCAGAGCTGTTTGGCTATGACGCGGCCGAATGGGCGATGTTCAATGTGGTGATCCAACTGGGGGCGATTCTGGCGGTGGTCTATCAATATTGGGGCACCTTCTGGTCCGCTGGGATGGGTGTGCTCAAACTGCAACCGGCGGGCCTTCGTTTTGCCCGCAATGTGCTGCTGGCCTTCGTGCCAAGCGCGGTGCTGGGGCTGGCGCTGAAGGACTATATCGACGTGATGCTCGGCAGCCCTTCGGTGGTCGGCTGGGCGCTGATCGTGGGCGGGGTGGCCATTCTGGGGATCGAGAAAGTGGCCAAACCGGGCGCGGAAACATCTGTCGCCGATCTGCCGCTGCGCCAGGTTATCGGTATCGGCCTTGCCCAATGCACCGCCATGATCCCCGGCATCAGCCGCTCGGGCGCGACCATCATGGGGGCGCTGGCGCTGGGGGTGAACCGCAAGACCGCCGCCGAATTTTCGTTTTTCCTCGCCGTGCCGACGATGATCGGGGCGACCACGCTGGAACTGTGGCAGAAGGGCGACGAGCTGGTGGCAGGCACAGCGCGGGTCGGCTGGTGGGAGATCGCGGTCGGTTTCGTGGTCAGCTTCATCGTGGCGCTGGTGGTGATCCGGCTATTCGTGGCCTTTGTCAGCCGCCGCAATTTCGCGCCCTTTGCGTGGTACCGGATTGTGATCGGCGCTGTGGCGGTGGGCTGGCTGGCCCTGCGTTAGGGATTTTTCGCTGTTGATGAAACGTGCACAAAATCTGTTGCCTTCGCCAGAAATGCGCTAAGCGAACTTTCGAAGGGGCGCCTAGCCCATTCATCGGGGGCGGCCATTGCCGCCCCGTTTCTTGAAGGGGAAATATCATGAAGAAGATTATTGCTGTCGCTGCTGCCGCCGTTCTGACCATGGGCGTTGCTGCCTGCGCCGAAGAAGCTGCTGAAGCTCCTGCTGAAGAAGCTGCTATGGAAGAAGTCGCTCCGGTTGAAGCCGTTGTGGAAGAAGCTGCCGTCGAAGGCGAAGCTGTTGTGGAAGAAGCCGCCGTTGAAGGCGAAGCCGCAATGGAAGAAGCCGCCGCTCCGGCCGAATAATCGACCGAAGCAGGCAAGGCTTTCGGGCCTTCTGGCAAAGAATTGGGCCGGTTCCGCCATCGCGGGGCCGGCCCTTGTCTATTCTATCGCTGCTGTAGGCGCAGCCGATTCGCCCGGCTCAGTGCCCGGTTCCACCAACACTTCGTTAGGCAGGCGTTGCTGGTCGAGCATTTCGGCAGCCTGATCGAGGGCCTTGGCCTCGCCAACAGTCACTCCGCCGGGTCCGGGATCGGTGTCCGCCTCACCGCAGCCGCTCAGCACAGCAAGCACGCCGAGCATGAGTGCGGCGCGAATCACTCCGCAGCGGCTTCAGGGGTTTCGGCGGCAACAGGTGCATCGGCGGCCACCATCGCCTCGGCACTGTCGGCGGCTTCAACCGCTGCTTCTTCAGCGGTCGCTGCCTCTTCGGTCAGCGCAGCGGGATCGGCCACCGGCGCGGGCGCGGCCGACATCGCTTCATCAGCGGGCACCTCGACATTGTCGGCCAGCGCATCTTCCGAGGCATCGGTGGCCGAGCCGCAAGCGGCCAGAATCATCGCCGAAGTGGCAGCAAAAGCGAATTTGAAGGTCTTGGTCATGGCTTTGGGCTCCTTTGAGGTAGCTTTAGCCCAGCATGGAGGGGAATAAAATCGGCAAAACACAAGCCGCACCGGGTTCCGGTGGCCGCGCCTGTGTGCCAAGTCAGCTTCGATGGGCTCCACCGCTTCTCCAGACCTCATTGCCCCTGCAACCGCACATGCCGCGCTGCGCCATGTGTTTGGCTTCGAGCATTTTCGCGGCGTGCAGGAACAGGTAGTGGCGCGGGTGCTGGCGGGGCAATCGGCGCTGGCGATCATGCCCACGGGCGCGGGAAAATCGCTGACCTATCAGCTGCCCGCCACGCTGCTGGAGGGCACCTGCGTGGTGATATCGCCGCTGATCGCGCTGATGCACGATCAGCTGCGCGCCGCCCGCGCCAACGGCATTGCCGCCGCCGCGCTCACCAGCGTCGATGCCGATTGGCGCGAGACAGTCGACGCCTTCCGCGCTGGGCAGCTCGATCTGCTTTATGTTGCCCCTGAACGCGCCAGCCAGCCAGCCTTCCGCGAGCTGCTGGAGCAGGGCCGAATCGCCCTGTTCGCGGTGGACGAGGCGCATTGTGTATCCGAATGGGGCCACGATTTCCGCCCCGACTATCGCTTGCTGCGCCCGCTTCTGGATACCTTCGCCGAAGTGCCCCGCCTGGCGCTGACCGCCACCGCTGATGCCCATACCCGTGCCGATATCCTTCACCAGCTGGGTATTCCTGAAGCCGGGATGGTGGTGGCAGGTTTTGACCGCCCCAATATCAGCTATGCCATTCGCCCGCGCGATGGCGCCTTGCAGCAATTGAAGCGCCTGTTGGCCGAGCAGCCCGGCCCCGGCATCATCTACGCCCAGACCCGCGCGCAGGTGGAGCGGCTGGCCGAGCAGCTGAGCGCGGGCGGGCGCAGCGTCTTGCCTTATCACGCCGGGCTCGATCCGCAGGTCCGCTCAGCCAATCAGGCAGCTTTTGTGGCGAGCGAGGACATGGTGATGGTCGCCACGGTGGCTTTCGGCATGGGGATCGACAAACCCGATGTGCGGTTTGTCGCCCATGCCGGCACCCCCAAGTCGATCGAGGCTTATTATCAGGAAACCGGCCGCGCGGGCCGCGATGGCGATCCGGCGACGGCGGTGATGCTGTGGGGCGCCGACGACTTCGCCCGCGCCCGCAGCCGTCTGTCCGAAGTGGAGGAGCACCGCCGCGCGGGCGAACGCACCCGGCTCGATGCGCTGGCCGCACTGGTCGAAACCGCCGGCTGCCGCCGCGCAATCCTGCTGCGCCATTTCGGCGAGGATCCGCCAGCCTCCTGTGGCAATTGCGACAACTGCCTTGAGGCCCCCGGCGTGACCGACGCCACCGAGGCGGCGCGCAAGCTGCTCTCGGCGGTCTTTCGCACCGGGCAGAGCTTCGGTCTGGGCCATCTGGAAAAAGTGCTCACCGGGGTGTCGGACGAACGGGTGCTGCAACGCGGGCACGACAAGCTCAGCGTGTTCGGGATCATGGACAGCGTTGAGGCCGCGGTTTTGCGCGGTCTGGCCCGGGCACTGCAGGCGCGCGGCACGCTGGTGGTTACCGAGCATGGCGGTCTGGCGCTGGGCGGCGATGCCAAGGCGATCCTCAAGGGCGATCTACCGGTGCTGATCGTGGTCCCGCCAAAACGCGAATCTGGGCGCGAGACTGGCCGCAAGCGGCGTGCGGGCACTACCGCCGTGCTCAACCCGGAAAATGATCCGTTGTTCGAAGCCTTGCGCGCGCTGCGCCGCGAGCTGGCCAAAGAGGCAGCCGTGCCGCCCTATGTCGTGTTCCACGATGCCACCTTGCGCGACATGGCCCATGCCCGGCCGACCACGCTGGAGCAGCTGGGCGCGATCCCCGGCATTGGGGCGAAAAAGCTCGAAGCATACGGTGAGGCATTTCTGCGGGCAATTCGCCAGCACTGATACCACTTGCAATGGCCACCAAATCACGTAAATATGATATCATATTTATATCAGATGGAGGGTATGGCATGGCCGAAATTTCCAATGGCATGAACATCAGTCAGGAACGGCCCGCGCGCACGTTCAGCGGCTATGTGATGGCCGGTGTGATCCTTTTGGTGCTGGGGTTGATCGTCACGGCATTTGTGCAGTTCTTCAGCGGCCCGATGAAAGACCCGGACGCGGGCAGGTTGGTGGTCAGTCTCATCGTCCTGATTCTGCTCGAACTGCTGCTGTTCAGCGGCTTTTACATGATCCAGCCCAACCAGGGCCGGGCGATCACGCTGTTCGGATCCTATCGCGGCACCGATCGCACCACCGGCCTGCGCTGGGTGTGGTTCTGGATGGGCAAGACCAAGATCTCGATGCGCGCCAACAACCTCATCTCCGACAAGATCAAGGTCAACGATCTGCGCGGCAATCCCATTGAAATGGCCGCCCAAGTAGTGTGGCGCGTGGTCGATACAGCGCAGGCCTTGTATGATGTCGATGACTACAAGGCCTTCGTCATGGTCCAGATTGAGGCGGCAGTGCGGACCATCGGCTCGCGCTACCCCTATGACGATTTCGCCCATGCCGAAGTGACCTTGCGCGGGAACCACGATCAGGTTGGGGCGGAATTGCGCACAGAACTGATCGCCCGGTTGCAAACCGCCGGGATCACGGTCGACGAATGCGGCTTTACGCACCTGGCCTATGCCCAGGAAATCGCCGGGGCCATGCTGCGCCGCCAGCAGGCCGAAGCGGTGGTCGCCGCGCGCAAGACCATGGTCGAAGGCGCGGTTGGCATGGTGGAAATGGCGCTGGAGCTGCTCAGCGCCAAGAACGTGGTTCATCTGGACGATGAACGGCGCGCGGCCATGGTCAGCAATCTGATGGTGGTGCTGTGTGGTGACCGCGACACCCAGCCCGTGGTCAATGCTGGATCGCTGTATCAGTAAGGCGGACGCGGCGTGCCACTTCCTCCTAAGCCGAATCTGGCGAAAAAAGCCTTCCCGTTGCGGATAGACCAGCCACTGTATGACGCGGTGGAACGGCTTGCTGCAGCAGACCTTCGTTCGGTAAACGCCGAATTGGAGGTGCTGCTGCGCGAGGCGCTGGGGCGGCGCGGGATCAGGGTTGCAGTGGGCGAACGCGCGCCGCGTGGACGACCGCCGAAAGGTGGGGCACCGAAGGGGGAAGTAACGCAGTGAAATTCGGCATTTTTGACCATGTTGACGATAGCGGCCTGCCCTTAGCCGATCACTATGCCGCGCGGCTGGAGATGGTGGCGGCCTATGAGCGGGCGGGGTTCCAAGCCTATCACGTGGCCGAACATCACGGCACGCCTCTTGGCTCTGCGCCGTCACCAGCGGTCTATCTGGCCGCGGTCAGCCAGCGCACCACCTCGCTCAGGTTTGGCCCGCTGGTGTTCTTGTTGCCGCTGTATCATCCGCTGCGCCTGATCGAGGAGATCGCCATGCTCGATGCCTTGTCGGGCGGGCGGCTGGAATTTGGCTATGGCCGCGGCATCTCGCCGATCGAGATGGGCTTTTACGGCGTCGATATGACCGAGCAGGCCGATCGCGCCGCCGAAACG
>CAMDSM010000003.1 GCA_945906905.1 Altererythrobacter xiamenensis
TGACGATTTGCGGCAGGTCGAGGTGTCCTGTCACTTCACTGTAGTAGGGAAATGTCGCGTCGACAGGCACGGTGATCAGCTTCTCGTCGCCGCCTTTGTCGTCTTCCATCATCAGTACGCCCACGGGGCGCACCTTGATCACCGCGCCGGGAATGATCGGCGAGCGGGTGATCACCAGCGCGTCGAGCGGATCGCCATCTTCGCCCAGCGTATGCGGCACGAAGCCGTAATTGGCCGGATAGCGCATCGGCGTGTGCAGGATGCGGTCAACGAACAAGGCGCCCGAAGCCTTGTCGAACTCATATTTCACCGGCTCACCGCCCATCGGAACTTCGATGATGACATTGAGGTTTTCGGGCGGATTATCGCCAACCGGAATGAATTCGATACGCATGGATGCTTGATCCCTCTTTACGAGTGTAATTGGCATCCTCTCACCAATGGGTTGGGCCGTTAGCCCAAGAGAGCACGCAAGGCCACAGGTGAATTGCCAGCAGCGCCAAAGTGAGTCATTGTAACGACCGTGACAATGGCGGCCAAGCAGAGTCGGAACGGCTCGCGGCGGTCTGGAGCAGGAGAGAGACGATGCATGTAGGCTTGGCTACCGGTTTCGGCCACCAGCGCGGCGACACCTATGATGATGCCCGGCTGGTGCGCGAGGAAGTCAACAATCTGGTGCTGGCCGAGGAGCTGGGCTTCGATTCGGTGTGGATTACCGAGCATCACTTTTCCGACTATTCGGTGTCAAACGATCCGCTGCAATTGCTCACCTGGATCGCCGCGCGCACCAGCCGCATCAAGCTGGGCACGCAATGCATCATCGTGCCGTGGCACAATCCGGCGCGGCTGGCCGAATATATCATCAACCTCGATATCCTGAGTGGCGGACGGGCGATCCTGGGCTTTGGCGGCGGGCTGAGCCCACAGGAATTCGCCGGGCTGGGGGTGGATCAGAACAAGGCCCGCGCGCTGTATAATGATATTCTCGACGTCCTGATCCCGGCGCTGGAAAGCGGCGTGATCGAGGGTGAGGGCGCCTATGGCAACATCCCGCGCACCGAGCTTCGCCCACGTCCGATCAAGAGCTTTGCCGGGCGCAAGTTCTGCGGATCATTGTCGGGCAGTTCGATGGTCGCGGCAGCGCGGCACGGCTTTGGCAATATGGTGCTGATGCTGCCCCAGCGCGGCCAGGAAACCCCGCCCGATCAGTATAAAGCTGTGTGGGACGAAGTGCATGGCGATGGCTCCAGCCCGCCCGCGCCGATGCTGAGCGGCAATTTCTACATTCACGAAGATGGCGATTTTGCCGAACGACAGGGCCAGATGTATCTCGCCAATACCATGCGCGCGGCGGTGAAGAACTATTCGCTGTCCAAGCCCGGCACCTTTGCCAATGTGAAGGGCTATGAACAATATGAGCACATGATGCTTCACTCGCCGGCCGAAATTGACGCCTATTGCGAGAACTTCAGCAAAGGCGCGATCACCGGCACGCCGCAGCAGATTCTCGACCGCTTGTGGGAACTGAAAGGCATCTACAACCCGCAAGGCTTCTTCCCGCATGTCTATTTTGGCGGAATGCCGCAGGATGATTGCTTGCGCTCGATGCGCCTGTTCGCGGCCAAGGTTCTGCCCGAGTTGCAGAGCTGGGAGGCGGCGGCCAGCATTGATGATCGGTTCCTCGAAGCAGCGGAATAGTTGCGGCTTTCGCAGGGGCGGACTAAACGCCCCTCCCCATGAGCAAGATTGAAACACCGCGCCCTGTTCGCGGCACGCAGGACATTTTCGGGGCCGACGCCGAAGCCTTCGCCTTTGTGGTGGAGACGTTTGAGCGCGTGCGGAAGCTCTATCGCTTTCGCCGCATCGAAATGCCGGTGTTCGAAAAAACCGAGGTGTTCGCCCGGTCGCTGGGTGAAACCACCGATGTGGTCGCCAAGGAAATGTATTCCTTCCTCGACCGGGGCGACGAATCGTTGACCCTGCGCCCCGAATTCACCGCCGGCATCGCCCGCGCCTTCATCACCGACGGCTGGCAACAACTCGCGCCGTTGAAGGTGGCGACGCACGGGCCATTGTTCCGCTACGAACGCCCGCAAAAGGGCCGCTACCGCCAGTTCCACCAGCTTGATGCCGAGGTGATTGGGGCAGGCGAGCCGCAGGCGGATGTCGAACTGCTGGCGATGGCCGATCAGCTGTTGAAAGAACTAGGCGTTTCAGATGGCGTGACCTTGCAGCTCAACACGCTGGGCGATGGCGACAGCCGCGATGCGTGGCGCGCGGCCTTGGTGGAGCATTTTGCTGGAGTGCGCGGGGTGCTGAGTGAGGATTCGCAGGAACGGCTGGAGAAAAACCCGCTGCGGATTCTCGACAGCAAGGATGCCCGCGACAAGGTCCACGTGGGCACCGCGCCGATGATCGACCAGTTTTTGAGCAGTGAGGCGCAGGATTTCTTCGGCGCGGTCACTTCGGGGCTGGATGCGGCGGGCGTGGCGTGGACGCGCAATCAGGCGCTGGTGCGTGGGCTGGATTACTACCGCCACACCGCGTTTGAATTCGTGACCGACCGGCTGGGTGCGCAGGGCACCGTGCTGGGCGGTGGGCGGTATGATGGGCTGATAGAAAGCTTGGGCGGCGCGCCGACACCTGCGGTTGGGTGGGCTGCGGGGATTGAGCGGTTGGCGATGTTGGTGGGGGATCGACCGGAAGCACTTCTGGATGCGGTTGTTGTTGTTGAAGATGACGCCTCGTTGGCGCGGGCCATCGCAGTAACGCAAAAGCTCCGGCTCGCTGGCTGGAAAGCGGAATTGTTCGCTTCGGGCGCACCCCGCAAGCGGTTCGACAAGGCCAAGAAGGTTGCCTCACACACACTGGTCACATTCCCGGCCACCGAGCACGGCGTGACGATGCGTGTGATGGGAGACGGTGGAGGAACCCACACCGCGATTGAGAATGCGGTCCTCTTCGACAAATGACCATCCCCACCGAACGCCTCGCCCAGATCACGCACCGCTTTGCTGAACTCGAAGCGCGCATGGCGTCGGGCCAGTTGGAGGGGGCAGCCTTCACTGCCGCCAGCCGCGACTATTCCGAGCTGGAACCTGTCGCCAACGCGGCCAGCCACGTGCTGGCCATGCGCGAGGAATTGGACAGCCTCACCGCCATGCTCTCCGACCCCGAGATGAAGGCGATGGTCGAAGACGAGCTGGCTCAGCTCAAGCACAGCCTCCCGCAAGCCGAGCACGCGCTCGCCATCGCCATGTTGCCGCGTGATGAGGCTGACAACCGCTCGGCCATGCTCGAAATCCGCGCGGGCACTGGCGGCGATGAGGCGGCGCTGTTCGCGGGTGATCTGCTGCGGATGTATGAGCGCTATGCTGCTTTGCAGGGCTGGAAGGTGGAACCAGTCAGCATGAACGCCGCCGAGGTTGGGGGCTTCAAGGAAGTGGTCGCCAGCGTCACTGGCCCCAACGTGTTCCGCAAACTGAAGTTTGAAAGCGGCGTCCACCGCGTGCAGCGCGTGCCGGTCACCGAAAGCGGCGGGCGCATCCACACCTCTGCCGCCACCGTGGCGGTGCTGCCCGAGCCGACCGAGGTGGACGTGCAGATCAACGATGGTGACCTGAAGTTCGATATCTATCGTGCGAGCGGAGCGGGCGGCCAGCACGTCAACACCACCGACAGCGCGGTGCGCATCACCCACCTGCCCACGGGCTTGGTGGTGATCTGTCAGGATGAGCGCAGCCAGCACAAGAACAAGGCCAAGGCGCTGCTGGTTTTGCGCGCGCGCCTGTACGAAAAGATGCGCGACGAGGCCCAGGGCGAGGAAGCCGCCGCGCGCCGGGCGATGGTCGGCAGTGGCGATCGCTCCGAACGCATCCGCACCTACAATTTCCCGCAAGGCCGCGTGACCGATCACCGCATCGGCCTCACGCTCCATCGGCTTGACGAAGTGCTGGCAGGCCCGGCTCTTGGCGAAGTGATCGATGCGCTGACCGCCGAGGATGAGGCCAAGCGGCTGGCGGCTTTGGGGGAGTGAGTTGAAAGTCGCTGACGCCTTGCGAGAAGCTGCCGCAACGTTGGCTGCCACCAGTGACACCGCCCGCCTCGATGCCGAATTACTGCTGGCCCATGCGCTGGGGGTCACCCGTTCGGCCATGTTGCTGCATCATATGCAAGCCGAAGCTCCCGCTAGTTTCGCCGCGCTGGTCGCCCGCCGCGAGGGACATGAGCCAGTCGCCTATATCTTGGGGCATCAAGAATTTCGCGGGCTGAACTTCGCGGTCAATCCGGCCGTTCTGATCCCGCGCGGCGATAGCGAATGCGTGGTGGAGGCGGCGCTGCAAGCCCGCCCCGATGCCGCCCGCGTGCTCGATTGCGGCACGGGTTCAGGCGCGCTGTTGCTGGCAGTGCTGCACGAATTGCCCGCCGCCAGCGGTCTGGGCGTCGATGCCTCGACCCCGGCGCTGGCAGTGGCTAGCGGCAATGCCAAGGCCCTCGGGCTGGCGGGCCGGGCGCAATTCCTGTTGCGCGACTGGACCCAACCCAACTGGACCGACCAGCTCGGCCAGTTCGACCTGATTCTCGCCAACCCGCCCTACGTCGAAGACGATGCGCCGCTCGATCCGGATGTGCGCGATTTTGAACCAGTCAGCGCCCTGTTCGCCGGGCCAGAGGGGCTGGATGATTACCGCGTGCTGATCCCGCAGCTGCCCGCGTTGCTGCGCCAAGGCGGCATGGCAGTGCTCGAAATCGGTGCGAGCCAGGCTGCGGCGGTGTCCGCCATCGCCGCTCCCAATGGCTTTACCACCAGCCTGCACCACGATCTGGCTGGCAGGCCGCGCGCGCTGGTTCTCACGCCGTGTTGACATTAGCACTTGGCAAACCTTTTTCGAGTAGCTACCCCCTATGCAGGCAAGCGGCTTGTGGCATTTCGCCAGCACCCGCGGCCTAACTCCTCAATTTGCACTTCAAGCGGCGTCCATCGTCATTTGCCTGCGCAAACCGGAGAAGCCACAGCTGCAAAGGGTGCGCTGTGACGAGGGGTCATGCGACCAGTGCTCACCAGAATGCCGGTCCCAATGAGAAAGCGGATTTCCCTTGAATAACCAACGCAATAACAACAACAGCAACAACAATAGCAACAATCGTCGGCGTGGTCGCGGCAACAGCAATCGCAGCGGAAGCGGCGGTAACGGCGGCAATCAGGGCAACCGGATTGACAGCCGCGCGCGTGGCAATGCCCCGCAGCTGCTGGAAAAATACCGCAAGCTGGCGCAGGAAGCGCAGCTGAACGATGATCGCGTGCAGACCGAATATTTCCTGCAATTCGCCGATCACTATTTCCGCGTGATCGCCGATGGCAAAGTGAAGAGCGACGATCCGCGTCCCCCCCGCCGCGATGGCGAGCAGAGCGGTTTTGACGGCGATTATGACGATTTTGAGCGGGAGGATGAACGTCCACGCCAGCCGCAGCAGTCGCGCCGCTATGAGCAGTCGGACGACGATGGGGAAGGCGAACAACGCCCAGAGCAACGCCCTGAACCGCGTCAGGATTCGCGACCAGAACGGCGCCCAGAATCGCGCCCGGATTCCCGTTCGGAACCGCGCCGTGAACAGCGCCCCGAACAACGCTCCGAACAGCGGCCTGAGCCCCGATTCGAAGCGCGCGCCGGTGCCGAAGGTTCCGAGGGTGAGGCGGATGGCGGTGACAATCCCTTTGCCGGACAGCCGCGTGCCAAACGCAACACTCCGCGTCGTCAGCCCGCCGAACGCGCCGCTCAGCGTCCGGTAGACCACGACGAGCCGGCCGGGCTTGATCCCCAGATGCTGCCGCCTTCGATTGCCCGCGTCCGCGATGATGCCGACGAGCATGAGAGCGACAAGCCCTTGATCAACCCGCGTGCCCGCAGCCGCCCGGCACCGCGTGCGCAAGCGCCAGCCGTTAAAGCTGCCCCTGAAGTCGCCCCTGAAGTCGCCGTGACAGCTGCTGACGAAGGTGAAAAGCCGCGCCGACAGCTCAAGATGCCGCGCAGCCGCTCGGGCGATGCAGAGGAACTCGAAGTAGCAGGCTGAGGGGGCCGATCTGGCGGCGATGCTCGCTTTCCTGCCTGATCCTTCCCAACGGCCCCGCCACGCGGGCTTGCTGGCGCTGGCGCTGGGCGTGGTGGCCGCCACCGGGTTTCAGCCGTATGGAGCCTGGCCGCTGTCGCTGCTGGCCATGGGCACGTTTGCTTGTCTGCTGCCCGCCACCCGCAGCTGGAAGCAGGCGGCCTGGCTCGGCTGGCTGTTCGGGCTGGGGCACTTCACGCTTGGCAACAGCTGGATCGCCACGGCCTTCACCTTTCAGGCCAATTTGCCTGCTGTGCTAGGCTGGGCGGCGGTGCCGATGATTGCGGCCTATCTCGGCATCTATCCGGCGCTGGCGGCAGGCGCGGCGCGGGCGCTTGCGTCCAAGGGCCACGGGCGAGGTTTCGCCTTCGCTTTTGCCGCCTGCTGGATCGTGGCCGAATGGCTGAGAGGCTGGGTGTTTACCGGCTATCCTTGGAACCCGTTTGCGGTGGTCTTGTTGGGGCCGATGGACCGTCCGGGCCTTGCCGCACTTGCCCCGTGGACGGGCACCTATGCCTTGTCCGGGCTGGCGGTGGTGCTGAGTGCAGGCCTTGTCGCCGCGCTGCTCCAACGCCGCTTTGTGGCCGCAGGCGTGGCGGCGCTGCTGGTGACGGCGGGGATGCTGTTGCCCGTTGACGAGGGCGCTGAGGGCACGCTGGCTGTCACGTTGGTGCAGCCCGGGATTGGGCAGGAGCAGATCCACGATCCGGGGTTCTACCAGGCCAATTTCACCCGCTTGCTGACCCTCTCGTTGCCGGCTGGCGAAGTGCAGACGCGGCTGGTGCTGTGGCCTGAATCGGGCATGGCCGACTATCTGGAGGAGGGCTATCCGCAGGTCTATTATGATCGCACCACCACGCTTGGCAGCCCGCTCTATGCGCGGCATGCGATCGGGCGGGCGCTGGGCGATGGCGGGCTGTTGCTGGCGGGCGGTCAGCGGTTGGTTTTCAACGAACAGCGGCGACTGACGGGGGCCTATAACTCGGTGCTGGCGGTGGCCGATGATGGCACGCTGGGGGCCGTCTATTCCAAGGCGCATCTGGTGCCGTTTGGCGAATATGTGCCCTTGCGCGGGCTTTTGGAACCGCTTGGGCTGACCCGCTTTGTGCCCGGCGCGATTGACTTTCTGCCCGGCCCCGGCCCGCGCACGCTCGATCTCGGGGCGCATGGGCGGGCGGGCATTCAGGTGTGTTACGAGATCATCTTTTCAGGGAACGTGGTCGACCGCGCGGATCGGCCGGATTTTATCTACACCGGCTCGAACGACGGCTGGTTTGGACAGGCCGGGCCGCCGCAGCACTTTGCCCAGAGCCGGTTGCGCGCGATCGAGGAAGGGCTGCCGGTTTTGCGCGCGACTACCAACGGCATTTCGGGCGTGATCGATGCGCGCGGTGTGGTCCGCCACACGCTGCCAAGCGGGCAGGCGGGCCGGATCGACGCAACTGTTCCGCCCGCTGCCCCGCCCACCTTGTTCGCCATGTTCGGGAACATAGTATCGCTTTGCTGGGCACTGGCGTTTCTTGCGTTCGCATTTGTTGCAATGCGGCATTCGCGCCGTTAGATCGCACTACGCATTCGTCTCTATCAACCTGTCGAAGGACCGCCGTTCGCCATGCGCCAATCCTATCTCTTTACTTCCGAAAGCGTTTCCGAAGGCCATCCTGACAAGGTTTCGGACCAGATTTCCGATGCCATCGTCGATCTGTTCCTGGGGAAGGATTCCGAGGCGCGCATTGCCTGCGAGACACTGACCACCACCCAGCTGGTCGTGCTGGCTGGAGAGATCCGCTGCAAGGGCGTGTATGAGGATGGCGCTTGGGCACCGGGCGCGCAGGCCGAGATTGAGGCGGCGGTGCGCAATACCGTGCGCGAGATCGGCTATGAGCAGGACGGCTTCCACTGGGAAAAGTTCGAATTCATCAACCGCCTCCACGGCCAGTCCGCGCACATTGCCCAAGGCGTCGATGCGGGCTCCAACAAGGACGAAGGCGCGGGCGATCAAGGGATCATGTTCGGCTATGCCACCGATGAAACTCCCGATCTGATGCCGGCCACCTTGTATTACAGCCACAAGATCCTCGAACGGATGGCGGCGGATCGCCATTCGGGCGCGGCACCTTTTCTGGAGCCGGACGCCAAGAGCCAGGTGACGCTGCGCTATGAAGGCAGCCTGCCGGTGGCCGCCACCGCCGTCGTCGTCTCGACCCAGCACGCGCCGGGTTATGACACGGGCGACAACGAGGCCCAGCTTCACACCTACGTCCGCCAAGTGATCGCCGAGGTGATCCCGCCGGTGCTGCTGCGTGAAACCGAATATCACATCAACCCCACTGGCAGCTTCGAGATCGGCGGCCCCGATGGCGACGCTGGCCTGACCGGGCGCAAGATCATCGTCGACACCTATGGCGGCGCGGCCCCGCACGGCGGCGGTGCCTTCAGCGGCAAGGATCCGACCAAGGTTGATCGGTCGGCAGCCTATATCACCCGCTACCTCGCCAAGAACATTGTCGCTGCTGGCCTTGCCACCCGCTGCACGATCCAGCTGGCCTATGCCATCGGCGTATCCAAGCCGCTGTCGCTCTATGTCGACACGCACGACACGGGCACGATTGGTGACGACAAGATCGAAGCCGCGATCATGAGCATCGCCAAGCTCGGCGGCCTGACCCCGCGCGCCATCCGCACGCATCTGGGCCTCAACAAGCCGATCTATCGCAAAAGCGCCGCCTACGGCCATTTCGGTCGCCAGCCCGAGGGGGACTTCTTCCCGTGGGAGCGGACCGATCTGGTGGCGGACCTGAAGGCAGCTCTCGCTTAGAGCACTTTCCACCGCACCCGGATTGGTCGAGAAGGAGTCTCAGGGCGCGTGCGTTGGCGGATTTAGGGTGACACAGGTGACACCCTGTCACCCCCCCAAATCACCATATAAATGCCTATTTTTCATAGTGTTGGCCAAGGGTGACACTTTGGGGGTTTGGGCGCGAAACATCGCAATTATCACATTCTCTGGCGTAAGAATATTACGTCAGCGGGGTGATGAGCCGGACCTGTGAAAGAGCTTTCGCTGGCTCTGGCACAGGCCGGGGGCTGTAGGAAACAGGGTCTAGGGTCAGGACTCTAACTCTCGCCCACCCGGCACGAATAGCTCCCCACCAAGGCCGGATCGCCGCCGTCATAGTGGGCATAGGCCGGGTGCGGGCATAACGGCATCTGGCCGGGCGCACCACCTGCTCGGCTGGCGGGCACGGCGGCGGGGGCTGCGCCGCCCTCGGTCCATTCCACCAGCGGGCCGAGCAGGTCAAAACTGGTATAGGCGTTGCCGCCCTGGCAGTGCATCATGCCCGGCACCATGTAGAAGCGCGCGGCATTGTCCCACGCTTCGGCGCCGTTGGTGGCTCGGGCGCGCTGGAAATAGTCCCAAGTGTCAAAGGCCGAGAACCACGGATCGGAGACGCCGTGGTAGAAGATGATCTTGCTGCCCCGGCCAAGCCAGGTCGACAAGTTGGTCCAGAAGGCGGTGTCGGTCAGCCGCCCGATCGCGTCCCATTCGACCTGTTGCATCCGCGCATCGACATCCATTGTGCGCATGGTGCTGGGCGGACCGAGCGGGCCGGGCGCGCCAGAGGCCATGAAGCCGGGAATGCCCGCGCCCTGAAAGGTGATCCCGGTATCCCACGGGAATGGCACATAGACCGGGCGGCCAGAGGCATCACGCGGCCCGGCAAAGGCTTGTGCCAATGCCTGCGTCCGCGCGGGCGTAAGGCAGCCCTCGCGCTCGCCTGCGCTGCATGACAGCACGGCGGGATCGAAAGTGCGGCAGGCATTGACATTGGCGATGATGCCATCGGTGCGCCCGTCCGCCCCATCGCACTGGCGGATCAGCTCGCGATCAACCAGCGCACGTTCGGCAGCAGTGAAACCGGCGGTAGTGGTCACCCCAGCGGATTGCGTGGCGTTGAGCAGCACCTGGCCATATTCAGCCACCATGTTGGAATGGCCCGGCCGCATCGCAGGCGCGCCAACCACGATTCCATCGAACAGTTCAGGGTAACGCTGGCTCGCCAGCATTCCCTCGCGCCCACCGGTGGAGCAGCCGGTCATATAGGAATGGTGCGGCGCGGCGCCATAGAAGCGCGCGGTGATATCGCGCGTGGCCAGCGTTACGGTGCGGACCGAGGTTTCGGCAAAATCGAGCGCAGCGCGCTGATCGGCGTGGAAGCTCTGGTCGAACACCGCGCCCTGATGTCCGCTGTCGTGGCTGGCAACGGCGAAACCGCGTGCCAGCGCGTTGCTCGCGCCCGCTGCGACCGGGCCGATGGCGGGTCTGATCGAGCCGTTGAGCCCGCCGCCGCCCATCAACAGATAGCGTTCGTTCCATACCACCGGTAGAGCCAGTTCAAACCCGATGCCATAGCTGACCCCGCCCGCGCCGCTGCGCTGGTTGATCGTGCCCGTAACGAGGCAGTGCGGTGCTGTGGTCATGGCCGGGCCGCCCTGACTGGCGGGCAGGTTGCGGCCTTCCGGGTAATAGGTGGAACCGGTGATGCGCACATCGCCGGAGACTTGACCCGATAGGGCCTCGCAGGATGCGGGATCGGCCTGTTCACCTTGGCCCTCAGCGGGCGCGGCGGATAATGGAGCCAATACCGCTGCGCCCAGCAACAACCTGATGAATGTCAGCGATCCGCGCATGGCCCAGTCCTTTCCCGTTCTGTTTTGCCAAGGCTAGCAAGCCAGACAAACTGCGACAACATGGGATTGCCCATGTGCATTGTAACGCGGGTGCGGCTTGCTAAGATCGCGGCCAAGGGAGACCAGAGGATGATCATGTTCAAATTGGCGGCGCTGGCGCTGGCCGCCACGCTGCTTACCAACCCCGCCATGACCCAGACGGACCTTGCCGCCCCGCCGGGCTTGTGGGTCGCCAGCTGGACCGCCAGCCCGCACGCACCGCTGATGGCTGAAGGCCCGTTCGCCGCCGCCAGCTATGACAATGTCACCATCAGCCAGATCTTGCGCCTGAGCGAGGGCGGCAACCGCCTGCGTGTTCGGCTGACCAACCGCTATGGCAGCGGACCGCTCGCCATCGGCCGCGCGCGGATATTCCAGATCGACGATGCGGGGGCCGAGGTTCCCGGCACCAGCCGGATGCTCACCTTCGGCGGCAACACTGGCGCAGTGATCCCGCGTGGAAGCCCCTTTGCCAGCGACGTGGTCGCCCTCGAACTGCCCGATCTCGCCCGCATCAAGGTGGAATTCCACCTGCCCACCCCCACCGGACCGTGCACCTGCCACCTCACCGGGCAGGATGTGCTGGCGGTCTCGGCCCCCGGCGATCATGTGGGTGAGGCGTGGGAGCCTGTTTCCACCTCCAGCACCCGCGCCTTCCTGCAGACGGTGGAAGTGCTCAGCCCCGATGCGAGTGGCACCATCGTCACTTTCGGCGATTCGATCACTGATGGCGTCGGCTCCACTCCGGGTGCCAACCGCCGCTGGCCCGATATTCTGGCCAATCGCCTGCAGGAGGCGGGGCTGGAATATGCCGTCGCCAATGCCGGGATCAGCGGCAACCGCGTGCTCAGCCCCGGCATGGGCGAAAGCGCGCTCGCCCGGTTTGACGAGGACGTGCTGAGCCTGCCCAATGTCACCCATCTGATCATTTTCGTCGGCGTGAACGATATCGGCAACCGCTTTGGCCAGATGCCGCGCGGAATGAGTGCCCTCATGCTCGATCAGCCCGCAATTGATGCAGACCAGATGATCGCCGGCTACCGCCAGTTGATCGACCGCGCACGGGACCGTGGTATCGTCGTGCTCGGATCGCCCATCGGCCCCTACAAGGGCGCGGGATATTGGAGCGAGGAAGGCGAGGCGGCGCGCGTGGCGATCAACGACTGGATCATCAACAGCGGCGAGTTTGATGGCGTGGTCCGGCTCGACACCGCTTTTGCCGATCCGGCCGATCCGGCACAGATGCGTGATGGCTATCACATGGGCGATTACCTGCACGGCTCGGATGCGGGCTTGGCTGCCGTGGGTGAATCCATCGACCTGACGCTGTTCGCACAATTTTGACCTGATCGATCCAGCGGGAGGGGCTTTAACTTCCCCCTAAGGGACTATCGCTAAGAACTGCCAAATGATGAGCAGGCGGATCTTGGGGCTGATCCTGCGGATAGCCGTGGTGGTGCTGGCGCTGAGTGCGCCAGCCAGCGCCTTTGCGTCGACCACGCACGAGCGTCTGCACGGCCAATTGGTCAACCACGCACACGAACCGCTGCAACCCACCTGCCACGGCTATTCTCAAACCGTAATGCCTCTGGGCCAGGCGATCACCGCGGTCGAATGGAATTGCCGCCCGAGCGGCTGGCGCGATGGCAACACGGTAAGCTGGCTGAGCTTCTCGGGCTGGACTGAGGGCGAACCGCCGCTGTTACTTTCCAGCCGCATCACCGTGTTCGAAAGCCTTTCCATCGCCGCGATTGCTGATGGTGCGGTGCAAGCCGTGGTGCATTATTCCAACGACGATGCCCGCCCGCGCATTGCCGGGCCGGTGTTCTCATTGCCGATGCCTGCAACCGATGCCGCCACCGATGGCTTCATCGTGCGCATCGTGCGCCCGCATTCGGTGACAATTGCCAGCGAGGCCACCGTCACCAGCGATCCGTTTGATCTGGCGATCACGCCGATGTCACTGATACTGCTGGCGATGGTTGCGGGTATGCTGCTGATGCCACTGATGCTCGATGCGATGTTCTATGTCGTGCTGCGCGAACGGTTCGTACTGCTCCATGCCGGCATGACGATGGCGATGCTGGCCTATGTGATGTTTACCGGCGGCGTGGTGCATGGCTTTGCCGATGTGCCGGTTTCGCTGCAAGCGGTGCTGGGGCCGCTGGTGTGGGCAATCGGCGTGGGATTGGGCGGCCTGTTCACCGTGGCTTTTCTTGAACGCGACGCGCTGCCGGATTGGTTGCGCAAGACCGTGATCGTGATCGGCTGGTGGACCATGCTGGTGCCTGGTTTCTTCGCCCTGCAACTGGATGCGACCCAGCCGTTCGACAACCAGATGTATTTCCTATCCATCGCCGCTGCCATCCCGACCTATCTGGTGGCGATAGTGGTAGCGTTGTTTTCTGGCAGCAAGGCGGCGCGCTATCTGATCGTGGCGTGGATGCCGATCATCTTGGCCTCGGCGGATCGGCTGCTGCGAGGCATGGGTGTCTATTCGGCCCCGGCCTCGGCCGATCAGGCGTTGTATCTGGCGATGGCACTGGAAGTGATGATTATCTCGCTGGGCGTGGCCGAACGCTTCTTGACCGTGCGGCGCGAACGCGATCTGGCGCTCAACCAGGCCCGCTCGCTGGGGGAGTTGAGCGAGCGTGATCCGCTGACCGATCTGCTCAACCGCCGGGCCGTGGTCGAACGATTCGACAGCTTGCGGGCGGCCGGGTTTACCACTTTTGCCTTGCTCGATATCGATCATTTCAAGACGGTCAACGACACCTTCGGTCATGGCATAGGTGACAATGTGCTGCGGGCCGTTGCGCGCGCACTGCAACCGGATGACGATTGCATTGCCGTGCGCATGGGCGGGGAGGAGTTCCTGCTGCTACTGCGCGGGCGCGGAGCGGCCCAACGCGCCGAACAGCGCCGCCAGGCAATCGTGCTCCACGTGGCCAATGCGGCGCAGCTTGACCGGCCGGTTACCGCCAGCATGGGGCTGGTCGAAGCACCGGCAGGGGCGCTGGCCGAGGCCGGCTTTGAGGCAATCTATCGCCGGGCCGACAAGTTGCTCTACGAAGCCAAGGAAGCCGGGCGCAACCGGACCATCAGCGAAAGGTTGCAACTGTTCCGCAGACGGCATGACACGCGCCGCACTGTTTTCTAGAGTGTGTGTGTTGATATTCAGCCCATAAAGGGCGCGGAAACCTCCGGCGGCACGCGCATCAGCCGCCCGCTGGCCCGCTCCACCATCGCCCAGGTTGTCCGCGCCCGAACCAGCAGTTTGCCGCCCGCATCGGTAAAGGTGATATGCCGATCAAACCGCGCGCCCGATGGGCCTTCGCGGATCTCGGTCAGCGCCGTCACCACATCGCCCAGACCGACATTGCCGCGATAGTCAATCTCGTGCCGGGTCACCACCCAGGCATATTTGGCGACGTGGTCGGGATCGCCATCGCGCGTCCAATGCGCCGTGGCAATCTCCTCCATCCACCCGACCCAGACGGCATTGTTGACGTGGCCAAGTTCGTCAATGTGCTGGGCTTGGGCGGTGAAGGACATGGTGAAGGACCGGGCCATTATTTTCGGCCTACCGCTGCGCTACTTGAGGCCGATCCCTCCAACCCCAACTGCCACAGGATAAACGCCATCTCCTCAGCATCCTCGCGCAGGCCCTCGAACCGCCCCGATTTGCCCGCGTGGCCCGCGCCCATATTGGTCTTGAGCAGCAGCACGTTGTCGTCAGTCTTGAACTCGCGCAATTTTGCCACCCATTTGGCCGGTTCCCAATAGGTGACGCGCGGATCGTTCAGGCCCGCCGTCACCAGCATCGGCGGATAGGCTTGCGCACACACCTGATCATAGGGCGAATAGCTGCGGATAGTGTTGAAGGCCGCCGCGCTTTCGATCGGGTTGCCCCATTCGGGCCACTCGCCCGGCGTCAGCGGCAGGCTGTCATCCAGCATCGTCGCCAGCACATCGACGAACGGCACATGCGCCACCACTGCGCCGAACAGATCGGGCGCCTGGTTGATCGCCGCCCCTATCAACTCGCCCCCGGCAGAGCCGCCGCTGGCGCTGATCCGGCCCGGCGCGGTATAGCCAAGCTCCGCCAGACCGCGCGCCACGTCGACGAAATCGTTGAAGGTATTGGTCCGCTGCTCCAGCTTGCCCGCCAGATACCAGCGCCGCCCCAGATCGTCCCCGCCACGAATATGGGCGATGGCATAGGCCATGCCGCGATCGACCAAGGACAAGCGGTTGGTCGAAAAGCCCGGATCGACGCCATAGCCATAGGCGCCGTAGGAATAGACGTGCAGCGGGCCGCCCGGCTCCCTGTCCCGCCGCTGGACGATGCTCACCGGCACCAAGGCCCCATCGCGCGCGGCAATGCTGATCCGCTCGACCGCATAGAGCCTTGGATCATAGCCCGAGGGAATCTCCTGCACCTTGAGCACTTCCAAAGCGCCGCTGGTGAGGTGATAATCATAGACCGTTCCCGGCGTGACCATCGATTCATACCCGATCCGCAAGCGATCTACATCCCACTCGGGATTATGGCCCAAGCCAGCGCAAAAGCTCGCCTCGGGAAAAGCGATGGTCTCTACCGCGCCTGAATCGCCGTATTGGCGGATCTGTATCTGGTCGAGGCCGTTCAGCCGCCCCTCGGTGACGTAAAAATCCGCAAACAGGCTGAAATCGGTGAGGTAGAAGGCGTCTGACCCTTCGATCAGCGTGGTCCAGCAGCCCGGATCGGCCAGTGGAGCGGTGGCGAGGCGGAAGTTTACGTGGATGTCATTGGCCCAGATAAACAGCGTCTCGCCGTGCAGATCGACGCCATATTCCACCCCCGCTTGCCGCGCGCGCACCAGCACCGGCGGGGCCAGCGGATCGGCGGCGGGGATCAGGCGCACCTCGCTGGTTTCATTGTCACCCGCCGCGATAATCAGCCACTCGCGGTTGGCCGACATTCCTGGCGAGGCGGAAAAACCCAGCTGGTGTTCGTGATAGAGCTCAACATCGCCGGCTGGATCGCTGCCCAGCCTGTGCGCGCGAATGCTCTGGACCCGCCAATGCTCGTTGACATGGCCATAGATCAGCATGGTGTCGTGCGCCGCCCACACCAGATCGCTGTTGGTCTCCCCGATCACATCGGCCAGCTTTTCGCCCGTTTCCAGATCGACGATGTGGACGGTGAAGCGCTCGGACCCGTCGGTGTCGCTGGCATAGGCGATGTAGCGCCCGGTCTCGCTCACCGAAATGGCGTTGAGGCTAAAATAATCGAGGCCCGCCGCCAATGCCGGAACATCGAGGATCAGCTGATTTTCGCCACCAGCGACGGGCTTGCGGTAATGCTTGCGATATTCGCTGCCCAGCTCAAATTCGGACCAATAGAGCCAAGCCCCATCGCGCTGCGGCACGGTGGAATCATCCTCTTTGATGCGCCCGCGCATTTCGGCAAACAGCGTGTCGATCAGGCCTTTGTGCGGGGCCATGGCGGTTTCGAACCACTGGTTCTCGGCGGCCAAATGCGCCAGCACATCGGGATCGGTGACATCGGGATAGGCCGGATCGCGCAGCCAGTGATAGGGATCGGATATGGTCACGCCGTGCTGGGTATAGGAATATTGGCGCTTTTGGGCACGCGGGGCGGTTTGGTTCAAGGTTCTGGTCTCCATGCGCAGGTGTGGTAGAGCTTCCGGTTACATATTCAACCGGAAGCACGCCGCCATGCTGATGAACACTTTTGAAGCCCGCCTGACCGCCCTGCGCGAGGAATTGGCCCGGCGCGGCCTTGCCGGTTTCGTGGTGCCGATCAGTGACGAACATCTGTCCGAATATGTCGGCTCCTATGCCCAGCGCCTCGCATGGCTGACGGGCTTTGGAGGATCGGCCGGGACTGTGGCGGTGCTCAAAGATCGCGCGGCGATCTTCGTTGACGGGCGCTATACGCTGCAAGTGCGCGATCAGGTGGATGGGCGCTTGTATGACTATATGTCGGTGCCGCAGGATTCGTTGGCCGACTGGCTGGCCGAACATGCTCCCGCGGGCGCGCAAGTGGGCTTTGATCCGTGGTTGCATACGTCCGGCTGGGCCAAGGCCGTGGCCGAGCGGCTGGACAAGGCTGGGGCCAAGCTGGTGCCGGTGGAGAGCAATCCAGTCGATGCCGTCTGGAATGACCGGCCCGAACCCTCCACCGCCCCCACCTTCCTTCAAGACGAGGCCTTGGCGGGCCGCTCCAGCGCCGACAAGCGCGGGGCAATCGGTGAATGGCTGAAGGCGAAAGAGCTGGATGCAGTGGTGATCTCGGCGCTCGATTCGGTCGCCTGGGTGCTAAATATCCGCGGGTCAGATGTTGAGCGTACACCCGTGGCCTTGTCCTATCTGACGGTCCTCGCTGATGGCACGGCGGACTGGTTCATCGCCCCGGACAAAGTTCCCGCCCAAGTCGCCGACGCGCTGGGCAATGCCGTTCGAGTGCGTGACCGGGGCACCTTTGAGGCTGCGCTGGGCGATTTTTCCGGCAAGGCCGTGGCTGCCGATCCGCAGCACTCGGTTGCGGCGATTGTTTCCGCGCTGGAGGCGGCGGGGGCGAAAGTTGCAGGCCTGCCCGATCCCGCTCTGCTGCCCAAGGCGATCAAGACATCAGCCGAACAGCACGGCCACCGGGCGGCGCAGGCCCGCGATGGCGCGGCGGTCTCGCGTTTCCTCCACTGGCTTGAGGCTGAGGCACCCAAGGGCAGCGTCGATGAACTGTCCGCTGCCGCCAAGCTGCAAATGTGCCGTGAAGCCTGTGGCGATCTGCGTGACTTGTCGTTCGACACCATCAGCGGCGCGGGGCCAAACGGCGCAGTGGTCCATTACCGGGTGAGCGAGGAAACCAACCGCCAACTGGAGCCGAACAGCGTCTATCTGGTCGATAGCGGCGGGCAATATCCTGATGGCACAACCGACATCACCCGCACCGTGTGGATCGGCCCCAATGCTCCGCCAGCCGAGGTCAAGGACCGCTACACCCGCGTGCTCAAGGGCCATATCGCGCTGGCCGTGCAGACATTCCCGGCGGGAACCACCGGATCGCAGCTCGACACTTTGGCGCGGCAGTTCCTGTGGGCGGCGGGCCTCGACTATGCCCACGGCACCGGCCACGGCGTCGGCAGTTTCCTCTCGGTCCACGAAGGCCCGCAGCGGATTGCCAAGCCCAGAGGTGGTCAGGCGGGTGGTGAGCAGGAATTGATGGCGGGCATGTTCCTCTCGAACGAGCCGGGTTATTACAAGAGCGGCGAATACGGCATCCGGATCGAAAATCTGGTGCTGGTCGAAGCACGCCAGATCGCCGGAATGGAAGGCGAATGGCTCGGCTTTGAAACGCTCACCCTGGTGCCGATAGACCGCAGCCTGGTGGATCTCGGCCTGCTCTCCGGCGCCGAACTGGCCTGGTGGAACGCCTATCACGCGCGCGTTTTGCAAGTGATCGGCCCGCAACTGACCGGGCCAGATCGGAGCTGGCTGGAGGAGGCCTGCGCGCCCTTATGACCATCAACCCGCCGGGCGTGTGGCACACTGCCGATATTGCCGACCACGCGCAGGGCCTGTTCATCACCGCCGGGATGGGCACTGAGAACCGCCCGCGCTGATCGATCCCGGCGCGACAATTTGCGACACAATAACCTCCTGACGGCACACCCCTGCGACAAGCAGCGCTTAAAGCCATGGAATGAGCAACGGGGCGCTGCGCTCCTCCTCCCCCCCTTCCTTGGAAGCCGGTGCCTCGTTGCTCTGTAAACGCCACCGGGACACGATGCCATGGACAGCACTGATGCAACGGGGCATGCCCTGCCGGTAATGAACGATTCTGCCGAAATCAGATTGCTGCTGGTGGATGACGAGGCCAGCCTGCGTGAGCCGCTGGCCGACTATCTTGTCCGGCAAGGTTTCGCAGTGACGCAGGCCGCCGATGCCGCCCGGGCGCGGGTGTTGTTGGCTGACAAGAAACCCGATCTGGTGCTGCTCGATATCATGATGCCGGGCGAAGATGGCCTGTCGCTGTGCCGCCACCTGATTGAAAGCCAGCAGCTGCCGGTGATCTTCCTGACCGCGCGCGGTGAGGCGACCGACCGGATTGTGGGGCTGGAAATCGGCGCCGATGACTATGTGGTGAAACCCTTCGAACCGCGCGAGCTGGTCGCCCGCATCCGCTCGGTCCTGCGCCGGGCCAACCGCCCGGTTCCTGCGCTGGATAGCGATGCCTTGTATGATTTCGAAGGCTGGCTGCTCGATCCGCTGAAGCGGCGGCTGGTTGATCCCGAAGGCGCAGTGGTGCCGATCTCCTCGGCCGAATTCCGCTTGCTGGCCGCGTTCCTCGATCATCCGCGACAGGTGCTCGATCGTGATCGCTTGCTCGATATGGTGCAGGGGCGCGAGGCGCATCTGTTTGACCGGGCGGTGGACAATCAGGTCAGTCGCCTGCGCCGCAAGATGGAGGATGACAGCCGTGATCCCCGCCTGATCCAGACCGTGTGGGGCGGCGGATATCGCTTCGCCGCCGATGTCCGGCGCATTGCCCAGGGCGCGACTGGAATTCGGGCCTGATGGCGCGTTTTTTTGGACGCGTGCTTCCCAAGAGCTTGCTGGGGCAGATGCTGCTGGCGGTGGCTCTGGCGTTGCTTGTGGCGCAGACGCTGTCGGGCATCCTGTTGTTCCGCGCCGAAAACCAGCGCCGCGAATCCGATTTCACGGCCGCATTGGCATTCCAGCTGGTGGCCGATCCGCGGGTGGACTATCGCTCGGCGGGCGATGCCAATCACGGCGAGCGCTTGCGGCGGCTGCGGATCGAACGATCCGACGCCAGCCCGGTCCTGCCGGGCGAGGTGACCGACCCCGAGCGTGAAGTGCGCCTTCGCGAAGTGCTCACCAGCCAGGATATCGTGATCGATGAACTGGTGGTTCTCGAACGCGAAACGCGCAATGACGAGTATATCCTGCGCGGCCTCAGCCGGATCGGGCGCAGCAACAGTTTCACCAACCGCGAACGCTGGGATCGCGATGGGCGGATGCTGCTGGCCGGGTTGAAACAGGAAGGTGACGGCGAATGGCGCGTGGCCCGAGTGCCGATGTTTGACATGGAACCGCGTCGCTATGGCGCAGTGCTGATGCAGACCTTGCTGCTTTATATTGTGCTGGTCGGCGGCCTCGCCATCCTGCTGCGCCGCATCACCCGCCCGCTGGCGGCATTAGCCGACCGTGTCGAACGTTTTGCCGAAACCCGCCAGACCGCCGGGCAACTCGAACCGACCGGACCGATGGACACCCGCCGCCTGATCATCGCCCACAATGCCATGGAAGCGCGCATTGCCGCGCTGATTGACGAGAAGGACGTGATGCTGGGCGCCATCGGCCATGATCTGAAAACACCGCTCGCCGCCCTGCGGGTGCGGATCGAATCGGTTGAAGACGAGACCGAGCGCGGGAGAATGGCCCGGACGATCGAGGATATCACCCGCTCGCTCGACGATATCCTCAGTCTCGCCCGCGTCGGCCGCCCAACCGATCCGCTCGAACGCACCGATCTGGCCGCGCTGGTCGCTTCGGTTGTGGAGGAATATGAGGACATGGGTGAGCCGGTGACGCTAGGCGAAACGGCGCGTATGGCGCTCGAGTTGCGCGCAACCTGGCTGCGGCGGGCCTTGCGCAACCTCATCGACAATGGCCTGCGTTATGGGCAGGCCCCGCACGTGTCGCTGGCACGTGAAGGGGCCGAGGCAGTGATCCGGATCACCGATAAAGGCCCCGGCATTCCCGATGGCGAGATTGCCGCAATGATGGAGCCATTCACCCGCGGCGAAGCCTCGCGCAATCGCGAAACCGGCGGCGCGGGCCTCGGCCTGACGCTGGCGCGGGCCATCGCTGAACAGCATGGCGGCCGCTTGAGCCTGTCGAACATGCACGACGAGAGCGGCAAAGTAACCGGCCTGGCCGCCGAAATTCGCCTGCCTGTATTAGGTTAGCCCCCGACTGAATTGGGCACCAGTAGCCCATTTTCCAGCAGGTAGCGAAAATAGAACCACTTCTCCTTCTCGCTGTTCACCTCGTTGCGGAAGGCGGTGATCAGCCGTTTGCCGTCGGTCTTGAGGTAGATTGCCCCATCCACTTCGACATTGGTGCGGGCAAGTTGCCGGATCAGATCGGTGATCTCGACCATCCTATCAGGCGATGGCCCGGCCACCTGGGCTTCGATCTTGGCGTGCAGATCAATCGCCAGCTGCTCGTCCTCGCGTTCGCGGGTGGATCGCTGCAATTCGGTGGACAGCAGCACGGGGGCAAAACCACGTCCCAGACGGCCCAGCCTTCCCAGCAGATCGGGCCGCGGGTGGACATGGCCTTCCTCGTCGCCCGATGAGATCACAAAGGCCGCCGGATGGACTGCGCTGAGGAATTCGTCGGTCACATCGGCGGCGCCGTGGTGGCACACTTTCATCACATCCGACCGGAAAGTCTGCCGCGCTTCGGCCACAAAGATTTCGCGTTCGACAATGGTGGTCGGCCATTTGCCGATCCCGGTGTGCTGCTGAAGGAGGAACTTCTCCGCCGGGGCGTTCAGATCGCCACCGAACAGCACGCTAAAGGCACCGAATTGCAGCCGCAGGATCACCGAATGGCCGTTCTTGGTCTTGCCATAGCTGCCGCCCAGCACCCGCAACTTGTCACCATCGCCAGAATTCTCGACGAAAGGCCCAAGCACCTGGATGGTATAGTCACGAGCCGGATCGGGAGCGAAGCCGGGCAGCCAGGCCTTGCCGCCATGCTGCTCGCCGTGCACGGTTGAGACCATGCGGTAGTCATCGACTGCGCCGCGCGCCAAGGCATGGCCCATCATCTGCGGATAGACATAATCGCGCGGCGGCGCGGTAAAGGCGGCGCGCATCGCGGAATCATCCACCAGCAGCCCGCGCAGATAGGAGAGATCCTCGCCAGCGCGCTGTTCCTTGCCGCCAACCTTGGCAAAATCGCCCGCCACCGCCCGCTCGGCCAGGCCGCTGTGATAGAGGTGGGCAAAGCGCGCCTTGGTATCGCGGAAAATCTGCGTGAAACCGCCGTAATGATCCTCGTCCGGGTGGGTGATGATCGCGGCATGGAAGACCAGCCCGGCGGTATTGGCGATGATCTTGAAGCGGTCAGCCAAAAACTCGGCCATATGATGCGATTTGCCCGCATCGATCACGACAATGCGCTCTGTTCCATCGCGCTCGGGCGTAATCAGCACGCACCCATCGCCCTGGCCGACATCGACGAAGATGATCTCCAGCGGTCGCTGGTCGGTCAAGTGGCGAGTGGCCACACGCAAGGCTTGTGGATTGCCGCTCGACGAGCCCCACAACACATGCGTCCATTCGCCGCCCACTGGCCCCGCCGGATCCAGCGTAAGGTAATCACCCCACAACACTTGGCGGACCTTTTCGCCGCCATGGGTGAACAGGAAGATAGGCTTGTCATCGGGTGAAAGGTCGACGAATTTGTGTGCCATGCCAGCTTCTCCCCCAAGTTAAGAGCGCTTCTCGACCAATCCGGTACACCGTGATTGCCGCTGGAAGCTCCTCGGCAAGGAGCGTTGCGCAGGCCGGACTGGGTTGTCCGAACAAGCAACGCGACGTAGTCCGAGGGGCTTCCAGCAGCAACCCCGAAGGGGCGGGCCCCTTTTGGCCGATTGCGGCGTCTCTCGTCTGTCACGATGCAATGGCATCGCTCCCTCCTCGTTCCTTGCACTCGGCCAAAATTGGCTCCGTCACGGTGTGCCGGATTGGTCGAGAAACGCTCTAAGCCAATCAGCGCATCAGGCCGCCGATCAGGTTGCGCACAAATCTGCCGATAATCGGTCCGCCCATTTCGCTGGCCATCGAGCCTGCCGCGCTGGTGGCGGCGTTGCGCATCGGGTTGGAGCGGCTGCGGCGGCCGGTGATCGCTCCGGCTGCGACGGTGGCGGCTGATGCAGCAGCAGCGCCGAGCGCGGCCTTGCCTGCCTTTTCCCAGATCGACGGGCTGGTGCGGGCGCGGCGACCCACTTCTTCCTCGCCCTTCTCTGCCACTTCCACGGCTGTGGCAGCGGCATCGGCGCTCTTGAGCGCGATCATTTCCTCGGCACTTTCGCGGTCAATCTTGGTGTCATATTTCCCGTCGAACGGACTGATCGACTGGATGAGCGCGCGCTCCTTGTCTGTAATCGGTCCCAGCCGGCTGCGCGGCGGCTTGATCAGCGTGCGCTGGACCACCGAGGGCGATCCATCCTCCAGCAGGGTGGAGACGAGCGCCTCGCCCGTGCGCAGTTCGGTAATCACCACCTCGACATCCAGTTCAGGATTGATGCGGAAGGTTTCCGCCGCCGCCCGAATCGCCTTCTGATCGCGCGGGGTGAAGGCGCGCAGGGCGTGCTGCACGCGGTTGCCCAGCTGGCCGGCAACTTCCTCAGGGATATCGATCGGGTTCTGGGTGACGAAATAGACGCCCACGCCCTTCGACCGGATCAGCCGCACCACCCGCTCAATCGTGTCGGTCAGCGCCTTGGGGGCATCGTCGAACAACAGGTGTGCTTCGTCAAAGAAGAACACCAGCCCTGGCTTTTCCGGATCGCCGACTTCGGGCAGGCTCTCGAACAGTTCGGCCAGCAGCCACAGCAGGAAAGTGGCGTAGAGCTTGGGGCTGCGCATCAGCTGATCGGCGGCCAGCACGTTGATAAGCCCTCGCCCCTGTTCATCGCAGCGGATGAAGTCGTTGATCTCCAGCGCCGGTTCGCCAAAAAACTGCGCCCCGCCTTGCGAATCAAGGCTGAGCAATTGCCGCTGGATCGTGCCGACGCTGGCCTTGGTGACATTGCCGTATTTGGAGGTCAGATCGGCGGCATTTTCGGCGGTGAAATGCAGCATCGCCTGCAGGTCTTCCAGATCGAGCAGCAGCATCCCTTGCTCGTCGGCATAGCGGAACACGATGTTGAGCACGCCTTCCTGCGTCTCGTTCAAGTCAAGCAGGCGGGCCAGCAACAGCGGACCCATTTCCGATACCGTGGTGCGGATCGGGTGGCCCTGCTGGCCATACAGATCCCAGAACACCGCCGGATTATCCGAATAGGCATAGTCGGTCATGCCCAGTTCGGCAGCGCGGCTTTCCAGCTTGTCGGCGTGTTTGAACATGGGCGAACCGGCCATCGAGATGCCCGCCAGATCGCCCTTCACATCGGCCACGAACACCGGCACGCCCTGGGCCGAGAAACTTTCGGCCAGCCCTTGCAGTGTCACCGTCTTGCCCGTGCCGGTGGCGCCTGCGACCAGTCCGTGGCGGTTGGCGCGGCCCAGATTGAGCACTTGCCGCCCGCCGCTGGCATCCTTGCCGATGAAAATCTCGCCGCTAACCTCAGCCATGCGCTGTCCCGTCTCTCGTTTGATATGTCAGGGCAATGCTTGCCGCAGGCGGGGCGCGATGGTCAAGCAATAGACAACAGACAATTTCCGGCTAGAGCGAAGGCTATGGCTGGCCCGCAACCTTTTGTCCTGCTGGATGACGCCCGCGCGACAGGTGCGAGCGACGCGCAGTTGTTCGAACAGCCGCGCGCTATTTTTGTCGCCCACCGTCCCGCCGATGTCGCGCGCGTGCTGGCCGAGGCTGATGCGGCGCGGATCGAAACGGGTGGCACGCTGGCGGGCTACCTCGCATATGAAGCCGGGCTGGCGCTGGAACCGCGCCTCGCCCCTTTGGCCGAGGCCCGCAGCGGAGCCTCAGGCCCGCTGGTGTGGTTCGGGCTGTTTGATTCTGTCACCACGATCCCTTCGGCAGAGGTGTCCGGCTGGCTCGAAGCGCGTGGGCCAAGCGGGCGCGCCAGCATCGGCCCAATGGAGCCGCAATTGTCCACCGGGGCCTATCTCGAAGGATTCGAGCAGCTGCAGGAAGCGATCCGCGCGGGCGATATCTATCAGGCCAATTTCACCTTGATGCTGGAGGGCGCGGCCAACGGCGAGCCACTGGCGATTTACAGCGCGATCCGCCCGGCCGCCATGGCGGGATACGGCGGGGTGATCTTCGATGGATCGCATTGGTTGCTGAGCTTCAGCCCCGAACTGTTCTTCACGGTTCTGGGGCGCGAGGCCAAGGTCAAGCCGATGAAGGGCACGCGCCCGCGCGGCAGCACCGAGGCCGAGGATGCCGCCTTTGCCGAGGAGCTGGCCGGATCGGTCAAGGACAAGGCCGAAAACCTGATGATCGTCGATCTGATGCGCAATGATCTTGCCCGTGTGGCCGAGGCCGGTTCTGTGCGGGTGGATCGGCCTTTCGCCATCGAAACCTATCCCACCGTCCACCAGATGGTCTCCACCGTGCGCGCTACCTTGAACGAAGGTATGGGCGCGCTCGACATGATCCGGGCGCTGTTCCCCTGCGGATCAATCACCGGCGCGCCCAAAATCCGGGCGATGGAGCTGATCAACGCGCTGGAGCGCGATGCGCGGGGGCCTTATTGCGGGGCCATCGGGCGGATCGGCAGCACGCCCGATGGCAGCACCGACGCCGCCTTCAACGTCGCCATCCGCACCGTGCGCCTGACCCCGGGTGAGAACAACCGCCACAAGGTTGTTGCAGGCGTGGGCGGGGCGATTGTTGCTGACAGCTCAGGCATGGACGAATGGCGTGAGTGCCTGGTCAAGGGCGGGTTTTTGCGCGGGGCTGCGAGCGGGGCCGATCTGATCGAAGCGATGCGTTTTGATCCTCTCGAAGGCATTCCGCTGCTTGAACTGCATCTTGAACGGATGAAGACCAGCGCGATGGCTCTGGGCTTTGCTTTCGACCGGCATGAAGCGCGCAACCGGATACAGGCTTTGTGCTTTGAACTGGAACAGGGTGCCAAACTGCGTCTTCTGCTGGCCCGCAGCGGTGAATTGACGCTGGAAGCACAGCCCTTGAGCGCAGGCACCTTGCCCGAACCGGTGGTCTGCGCTGTGATCCCGCTGCCCGTGGTGAGTGGTGACTGGCGGCTGCGCCACAAGAGCACCGACCGCGCTTTTTACGACCATGCCCGCCGCGCTGCGCAGACCGCTGGCGCGCACGAGGCGCTTTTCGTCCGCGATGATGGCCTGCTGACCGAGGCGAGCCATTCGAATATCTTCGTGGAGCGCGATGGCCTGCTGCTCACCCCGCCGCTTGCTTTGGGTCTGCTGCCGGGCGTGCAGCGCCGCCATCTGATCGAACAAGGCCGCGCGGAGGAGGCGGAATTGCGGCTGGACGATCTTGCGGGCGGTTTTCTGCTCGGCAATTCGGTGCGCGGATTGATGAAGGCCCGGTTGCTATGACCAATCATCTCAGCCAAATGCTCCAGCGCATCGAAGCCTCTCCCACCACCGCCATGACCGACCGCGCCACTGCCCTGCGCGAGGCCGGGCGCGATATCATCTCGCTTTCGGTGGGCGAGCCTGATTTTGCCACCCCCTGCCATGTGATCCAGGCAGCGAAGGATGCGCTCGATGCCGGGGCCACCAAATACACCCCCGTCACCGGCACCATGGCGCTGAAAAAGGCAGCCTGTCTCCATTTCCAGCGCGACCTAGGCATTGCCACCGATCCTTCGCGGGTGATCATTTCGGCGGGCGGCAAGCAGGCATTGTTCGAGGCGATTGTGGCCACCGTCAGCGCGGGCGACGAAGTGATCGTGCCATCGCCGTGGTGGGTCTCCTATCCCCAGATGGTGCGCTTTGCGGGCGGCAGCGTAGTGCCGCTGGTCACCCATGCGCATCGCAATTTCCGCTTCGATCCGGGCGATGTTGAGGCGTTGATTACCCCCGCTACGCAATGGCTGATGCTCAATTCGCCGGGCAATCCGACCGGCGCAGTCTATCCCCCCGAAATGTTGCTGGGGATCGCCGAGGTGCTGCGCCGCCACCCCCGCGTAATGGTGCTGTCCGACGATATCTACGCGCCCTTGAACTATTCCAACGAGCCCCATGCCACGCTGGCCAACTTGTGCCCCGATCTGGCGACACGCATCTGCACGGTCAGCGGCGTGTCCAAAAGCCACGCGATGACCGGCTTCCGCATCGGCGTCGCCACTGGCCCGGCATGGCTGATCGAGGCAATGGGCACGCTGCAAAGCAACTCCAGCGGCAATCCCGCCGCCGTATCGCAAGCTGCTGCGGTGGCGGCATTTGAAGGCCCGCAGGAGTTCCTGATCGAATGGCGCGAGATTTTCCGCCGCCGCCGTGATCTGGTGGTGGCCCGGATCAACGCCGTGCCCGGCCTCTCCACCCCCGTGCCCGATGGCGCATTCTACTGCTTCATCGACGCCACACCCTTGATGGATCGCTTCGGGGGCGATGATAACCAGCTGGCACTGCATCTGCTCGAACACGGTGTAGCGGTGGTCGCGGCTTCGGCCTTTGGTGGCAGCAACGGCTTTCGCATTTCCTTCGCCACTTCCGAAGATGTGCTGCAAGAGGCCCTCCACCGTATTTCAAAGGCCCTGCAATGAGTGAATTCATCATCCTGTACGAAGACGCCGAAGCGCTGGTGATCAACAAGCCCGGCGGCCTGTCGATCGATACCCCGCGCAAGGGCGGGCCATCGCTGGAGGCGCGGATCGATGAATTGAAGCTGGGCTTTCAACGCCCGCCGCAAGCTGCCCACAGGCTCGATACCGATACCTCGGGCTGCCTGCTGCTGGCGCGCAATCCCAAGGCACTGGTGCGGTTCAACAAGGCTTTTGAACAGCGGCTGGTGGGCAAGACCTATCTCGGCATTCTCGCCGGTATTCCCGAAGCCAAGGAAGGCGTGATCGAACTGGCGCTGTCCAAGATCAGCAGCGAGGACAAAGGCTGGCGGATGATCCCGGCCAAAAAGGGCAAGCCCTCGCTCACCCGCTGGCGTGTGCTGGCCGAAGTCAATGGCCGGGCGCTGGTGGAATTCAGCCCCGAAACCGGCCGCACCCACCAGATCCGCGTCCACGCCGCCAGCGGCATCGGTATCGCGCTGCTGGGTGATCCGGTTTACGGCGAGAAGGCCGGCTTTGCCCGCACTATGCTCCACGCCAGTCGGCTGGAGATTGGCCGCGAGAACAAGCCGCCGATCGTGGCCGAGGCACCAATGCCGCCCGATTTCACCGTGCTGGGTTTCTGAGAGCTTTGCCATGGGCCGCATCCTCGACCACGCGCTGGCGATAGCCGAGGAAAGCTTCGTCACCGCGTCCGGCCCTGGCGGGCAGAACGTCAACAAGGTGGCGACCGCGGTGCAACTGCGCGTCAACGTGTTTGAGCTGGGGCTGACTCCGGCGGCATTCCAGCGCCTGAAAACGCTCGCCGGATCGCGCCTCAACCTCAAGGGCGAAATCGTGCTCGATGCCCGCCGCTTCCGCACGCAGGAGGCGAACCGGGCAGACGCGCGCGTGCGGCTGGGCGCGCTGATCGAAGAAGCACTGATCGAACCCAAGAAGCGCGCCCGCACCACAGTCAACCGCCCCGGCAAGGTCAAGCGGCTGGCATCGAAGAAAGCGCGCACTGCGGTCAAGGTCACACGCGGCAAGGTCGACTGGTGAGCCTCTCCATCGCTTGACTTTACCCCGATTCTACCCCAATGGCGCGCCCCATGGGGCGGCGTGGTTTGCGTCGCCTGTTGTTTTTTTTGCGGCCACCAGCCCGCACAAGATTTTGGGAATTGAGACATGGCGAAGCCCGCAACCATCAAGATCCGCCTGAACTCGACCGAGTCGGGCCACTTCTATGTCACCAAGAAGAACCCGCGCAACACGACAGAGAAGATGAGCTTCCGCAAGTATGATCCAGTCGTGATGAAGCACGTGGAATACAAGGAAGGCAAGATCAAGTAGGCTTGATCTGGCGTTATCTGGTTCAGTGACAGTTCAATGCCCCGCCGCTAATGATGGGCGCATGAACCATTTGAAAACCCACATCACCCGCATATTGGGCGCCGCATCAGTCGGCCTCCTTGCCCTGTCTGTGCCTGCCACGCTGGCGATCCCCGCCGCGCCCGCCGCCGCGCAGTCAAGCACGCAGCTAGACCGTGCGGTGCGGGCATTGCGCGCGATCAGCACCATGCGCGCCAGCTTCACCCAGTCCGACCGCACTGGACAGACGGTAAGCGGCACGCTGACCTTGCGCAGCCCGGGTCGCATCCGCTTTGAATATAGCGACGACGTCAACATGCTGGTCGTGTCCAACGGCTCCACGCTGACCATGGTCGACTATGACGTGCAGCAAGTGGAACGCTGGCCGATTCGCAATTCGCCGCTGGGCGCGCTGCTCGATCCCAATCGCGATGTCGTTCGCTTTGGCCGGCTGGTGCCGACAAATTCGGCCGGAGTGGTCTCGATTGCGGTGGAAGACCCCTCGCGCCCGGAATACGGCGAGATCACGCTGATCTTCGTCGAACGGGCCGGTGCCCCGGGCGGGCTGGAGCTGAACAGCTGGGTGGCGCTCGATTCGCAGAACAACCGCACCACCGTGCGCCTGTCAAACCACGCCTATGGCATGAGCGTTCCTGACAGTGCTTTCACCTTCCGCGATCCGCGCCGCTCGGGCCGTCGTCCCTAGCCCTCGGATCAAGGCCGAGCGGTTGTAGGTTTGCGACAAATTGCGACCGGTCATTCATTTAAACGACAGGCTGGCCTCCCTATATTGTGTCTTGCAGGTCAGCTGGTGGACGCGGGTTTCCCCCCTGTTGCCCCCTCCGCCGCCAAGGCTGGCCTCGCAAAGCGTGACGAACGCTGAAGACGAACCCCCGTCCCCAAATGCCCCGGGGCGGGGGTTTTTCTTTCACCAAAATTGGCCCCGCTTGCTGACAGGCATCAACGCACCTAAGCGTTGCCAATGATTTCTATCGCCAGCTGGAATATCAACTCGGTCCGCCTCCGCGCGGGGCTGGTCGCGCGTTTCCTGACCGAAGAAGCGCCCGATATTCTGTGCCTGCAGGAAATCAAATGCCAGGAACCGCAGTTCCCCTATGCTGCGTTCGAGGCGCTGGGCTACACCCATTTCGCGGTTCATGGGCAGAAGGGCTATCACGGCGTGGCCATCGCCAGCCGCATTCCCATCCGCGAGGTGGCGCGCCACGATTGGCAGGCCAATGGCGAAGCACGGCACGTGGGGGTGGAACTGCTGGGGCCGCAGGCGGGCGCACTTGCAGGGATGGTGCTGGAGAATGTCTATATCCCGGCGGGCGGCGATGCGCCCGATCGCACGATCAATCCCAAGTTTGGCCAGAAGCTCGATTTCCTCGAACGGATGACCCAATGGGCCGGCACGCTTGATCGGCCGACACTGATCGTCGGCGATTTCAACGTCGCCCCGTTGCCCGAGGACGTTTACGATCACAAGGCGCTGCTGAAAGTGGTCAGCCATACGCCGATTGAGGTCGAAACGCTGGGCCGGTTCGCCGATGCCCACGGCTGGGTCGATCTGGGCCGCAAGCACCTGCCCGTGCCAGAGCGTTACTGGTCGTGGTGGTCCTATCGCACGTTCTGGCAGGAAAAGGATCGTGGTCGGCGGCTGGACCACATGTGGGCCTCGCCTGACCTTTCGGCGCAATCGCTGAGCCATCGCTTCGTCGAGGAAACGCGCCGGTGGGAAGGCCCAAGCGACCACGTGCCGCTGATTACGGAGTTTGCATCCTGAGCGCGCCCGAACCCACAAGCGCGCCTTCTCCCGCACGCCGGGTGGCGCAGGCGGTGGATGCGCTGCGCCATGGCTGGCCGGTGAAGATCGGCTCTGCGCCGCTGTTGCTGCCGGTGGAAACTGCGCCGGAGACCGGAGCCGCTTCGCCCCGCATGCTGATCTCCGCTGCCCGCGCGGCCACGCTCAAACTGGTCAACCAGGCCCCGGCGGCCGACGGCCACAGCCCGGTGCTGGTGCGCGCGGCTGAGCCGCTGACGTTGGCCGATGCCCGCCCGGTGGCCGATCCCGCGCTCGATCTGGTGGTGCCCTTGAAAGGCCCGTTCGTGGCCGAACCGATCATTTTCCTGCCCGAAGCAGAGGCGGCGCTGGAGTTGGCGCGGATCGCCGGAGTGCTGCCTGCCTTCCTGTTCGATCCGACTGGTGCAGGCGAGGCGTTATGCCTTGAGGCGAGCGACCTTGCCGAGTGGGCCGACCCGGAGCGCCTCACCATCGCCACCCGCGCGCGCCTGCCGCTGGCCGCTTGCGATGACGCCGAACTGGTCGCCTTCCGTAAAGTTGACGACATGCGCGAACATGTGGCGTTGATTATCGGCCAGCCCGATCATGACCGCGCACCGCTGGTCCGCTTGCATTCCGAATGCCTGACAGGCGATATCTTCGGCAGCCTCAAATGCGATTGCGGCCCGCAACTTGATGCCGCGCTGGCGCTGATGGCTGATGAGGCCATCACTGGTGGTTGGGGCGTGTTGCTATACCTCAGGCAGGAAGGGCGCGGGATCGGGCTGATCAACAAGCTGCGCGCCTATCGCCTGCAAGATGCCGGGCTGGATACCGTGGATGCCAATTCAAGGCTCGGCCTGCCTGTGGAGGCGCGTGATTTTGCCACTGCCGCGCGGATGCTCGATCTGTTGGGGGTGGATCGCTTGCGGCTGCTGACCAACAATCCGGCCAAGGTCTCGGCGCTGGAAGCTGCTGGCCTGACGGTGATCGAACGCGTGTCGCACGAGCTGCCCGCCAACCCGCACAACGCCCGCTACCTCGCCACCAAGCGCGACCGAAGCGGGCATTTGCTGGGGTAAGGCACCTTACCTCAGCTCATACCGCGTCAGATTGCGCCCCAGCACATTGCCTTCGATCTGCCTCACCTCGCCCGACCAATCGGCCACGAACACCGAAGTGCGGTCCACTCCTGGCGCAAAGCGGGCGTTGTTGCCTGCCACCACCAGGCCCGCGCTGGAGAAGTCGCGGCTTTCGGCAGCGACGGCGATGAAGGCGGAGTAGTTCTCCTTGTCGCGCCCCTGCACGAACCAGTTGTTGCTGATCTGCCCGCTAGCGCCTGCTGGTAGATCGATCATGTAGTTGGTTGCGCGGCCGCCCGAATCATCGAAGCTGCATCCGGCGATATCGACGCGGGCACTGCGGACCTTGGCGTAATGCCCGCCGCGTCCTTGCTCAAACCGGCTCCTGGTGATGCGCACCTGGCCCAGACTTCCGGTATAGATCGAATGCGCGCAGCCGCCTGCCCCCTCGCAAGTGCCAAGCCGCGTGAAGGTTGAGCGGTCGACCACCAGCTGCGCCCTGGTGTCATCGGCAGTGAGAATGCCCTGCTGGCTATCGCGGAACCAGCTTTGCGCCACGGTCAGGTTGCCGTGTTCCAGCCGGATACCCGCGCCGTTGAAATCGCGCACATTCATGTTCTGGAACACCAGCCCCGAGACCTGCGCGCCGCGTCCTCGTAGCACCAGCGCGGCCTTGCCCTCGCAAGTGACGGCATCGAACACCGCTTCGCCCGGAACCAGCGCCATATAGGCGATCTCGCCCGCAGTTTGCACGGCGCATTGGCGGTGATTGCCCGGCGCAATGGCGATAGTCCCCTGCCCGTCGCCGATGGCATCGACTGCGGCCTGCAGGCTAGTGTAGCCGCGCCCGGTCTCCTCCACGGTGAATGGTGCAGGCGAGCCTTGCGCCAGCGAGGCGGTGAGCGGAAATGCGGCCAGTAGCGAGGCGGCCAGAGCGGCGACGGGGGCGGCGGTTTTGAGCACGGTTTTCATGGTCCGCACTGTGGCACAATCAAGTAATGGGCAGGTTAATGCCCCGCAAAGGCCGGCATCACCTCAGCCCCGAACAATTCGGCGGAGCGGGTCACTTCGGCCACTGTAAGATCGCCAAATGCCAGCTGGGCGACGCAGTAGTTATGGCCGCCGAAACTCACATCCCGGAGCAGGAAATCGCGCACCGTGGCGGGCGATCCGGCGCAGGCTGAGCCCGCTGCTTCCAATGCCGGCCAATCCTTGGGGAAGTTGCGGACAAAGGCATTGTCGCCCCCGCGCTGTTCCCACAGATGCACGAAGCTGGCGCGCCAGCGAGCAAAAGCGCGGGCGGCGATGGATTTCGCCTCGCCGTCCGTATCGGCCACCACGATATGCCGCCCCACGCCGATCAGCGGCATGTCCTCGGGCGCGCCGTCATAGGCCGCATGATATCCGGCGATCAGCGCGCGCATTGGCTCTCCGTTGAGCAAGGTGACGATATTCAGCCGCTGCTGCGCGCACTGCTCCTTCGAACCGGGCGAATTGGTGCCATACCACAGCGGCGGATGCGGCACTTGCGTGGGCCGCTGCGGCACGGGCACGTCGTCAAAATTGTAGAACCGCCCGTGATACGTCAACCGAACCTGCGTCAGGC
>CAMDSM010000004.1 GCA_945906905.1 Altererythrobacter xiamenensis
TGCGCTGTTCGACCTGCCGTTTACCGAGCTGTTGTTCCACGCCGCGACAGTCCACCGCGCGCATCACGCAGCCGACGAAGTGCAATTGTGCACGCTGCTCTCGATCAAGACCGGCGGCTGTCCGGAGGATTGCGGCTATTGCTCGCAAAGCGCCTCGGCCAACAGCGGGGTGGAAGCGACCAAGCTGATGGACGTGCAGGCCGTGCTGCAACGCGCCGCGCAGGCCAAGGATGCAGGCAGCCAGCGGTTCTGCATGGGTGCCGCCTGGCGCAATCCCAAGGATCGCGACATGCCAGCGATTGTCCAGATCGTGGCAGGCGTGCGGGCCATGGGGCTGGAAACCTGCATGACGCTGGGCATGTTGACACCGCATCAGGCCGGGCAACTGGCCGAAGCGGGCCTCGACTATTACAACCACAATATTGACAGCAGCCCGGAATATTATGAGCGCGTTATCTCCACCCGCACGATGGCCGATCGCCTTGATACGCTGGCCAATGTCCGCGCGGCGGGGCTGAATGTCTGTTCGGGCGGGATCGTCGGCATGGGCGAAACACGCGCCGACCGGGTTGGCTTCATCCACACGCTTTCCACCCTGCCGCAGCACCCCGAAAGCGTGCCGGTCAACGCACTGGTGCCGGTGAAAGGCACGGTTTTGGGCGATATGCTGGCCGATACGCCGCTGGCCAAGATCGACGATATCGAATTCGTCCGCACCGTATCTGTGGCGCGCATCACCATGCCGCTGTCGATGGTCCGCCTCTCCGCCGGGCGCGAGGCAATGAGCGATGCCACGCAGGCGCTGTGCTTCATGGCGGGTGCGAACTCGATCTTCACCGGCGACAAACTTCTGACCGCGCCGAATGCTGGCGATGACAGCGATGCGGCGCTATTCGCACGGCTGGGACTTTCCGCGATGCAGGGCGAAGAGCCGATGCGGGCCAAGGCTGTGGCTTGCAGTTTCGGAGCAGGTGAACAATGACCTTCGCCCTTGCACTGCTGCTCGTGAGTCTCGTTGCCATTATTGTCGCCGCATGCGTGTTTCGGGCAATCTGGTCTTCGCTTGGCACGTCTCGACCCTTTCTTGCGGGGCTTGTGTGCTGCGTCATCGGCTGCACTCCCCTTACATGGTTCATATCGGAGGACTGGTTCGGACTAGGGGAACTTGCTTTGCACGGGCCACTCATTGCCATGTCCGCCGGGCTGGCACTTGTCGGCTTCATTTATTTTCTGGTTGGCTCTATTATCGGTCTGCGCAACGCAGTCCCTGCGCTTAAAAGGATAATGAAGATTGTCATCGATGATTCACTTAATTGATCGCTGCGAAGTAGGCCGCCTGACAATCAAATGACCTTCGACTACCCCGCCTATATCGCCTGCTTCCTGAGCGGCGACGACGATGCGCTGGTGGAGCGGTTCTTTGCCGACGATTGCGAAATGCATTCCGGCAGCGGCGTGCGGCGGGGGAAGGTGGGGATGAAGGAATTCCTCGCCTGGGCGCATGATGGGGTGCGGGAATGTCCGCGTATTCAGCATTACGTGCAGGATGAAAGCAGCCTGTTTGCCGATATCGACATGGATTTCCACGCTACCCGCCACCGGCCCGACTTTCCTTTCGGCGCAATGTATCCCGGTGACACCATAACGGTTAAATTTCTCGCTCGCTATGACCTTAATGGTGAAGGAAAGATTACCCGGCTCAGCACCATGACATGGCCGCCCGAGCAAGGCGTGACCAAGATCGCGCCGCTGGGCGGGCATCCAGGTCAGGTGGCGGCCTATCACGCTTATGCGGCGGCGTTTTCGGCGGGCGATCCGTCACGCTACACGCGGTTTTACACCGATGATGTGGTGCTGGAACTGGGTTCGGTTCCGCCGATCTATGGCGCCACGGGCATCGCCGAATACTACACCGCGATGTTCAAATCGGTGCGCGAGATGCTGACGATCCATTCGCTTGATGCCAGCGACGAACAGCTGGTGGTCGATTGCACTAGCCGCTTTACCGCCGCGACCGATGCGCCAGATTTCGTGGTCGGGGCGTTGAAGCGAGGCGACTCTATCGATGTGCGGGTGATCGTGACCTATGCCTTGCGCGCAGGACGCATCTGCCACATCGGCGTGAAACGCGGCGGGGAGCCGGTGTTTCCGCGGGCTTGAGAAGATCGTCCGCCCGCACAATATCTTCAGGCCGGTCAATATCGAGCAACATTGCAGGCAATGGTTCGAACATTGCCACGCCCTTTCTCGATGAGAGTAAGGCCCCTGCCCCGGCATCGCCCGTCAACCCCGCCAGCTCCGCCAACAGCGCCGGGCCAAACAGCGCAGGCACTCCCGCCTTGCCGTTCGGGTAAAGCGTCGCCGCCAATGGCCCGGCACCCACCAATGCCCGCAGATGCGCGGGATCGATCAGCGGCATATCCGCCAGCAACACCAGCAGCGTGCGGCCTTCTGCGTGCGCGGCGGCGAGAGCCAGCGAGGTGCCGAGGCCTTGCGCGGCGTTTGGATTGGTCAAAAGCTGCCAACCCGAATCCGCCGCGAATTGCGGAGCCTGCGGGCCGACCACAATCACCCCCGGCTCCAGCCCCGCCGCCTCCACAGCATCGAGCACCCACTGCCCCACGGGCTTGCCAGCCAACATCGCATCCAGCTTGCCGCCGCCAAACCGGCTCGCCCCGCCTGCCGCCAGCACGGCCACCAGAACGCCTGTATCAGCCATGGTGCGGGTGGATCGCTTCATATTCGCCGGCCACTGCGGCCAGGATCGACAAGGCCAGTGCCATCGGCTCACGGCTGTGCTGAACCACGCCGATCGGGCTGGCCACGCGGGCGATCTGCGACTGCTCGACGCCGCTTGCCAGCAGTCGCTCGGCCCGTTCCTCGCGCGCCGTCCGCCCGCCTTGCGCGCCAATGAAGAACGCGGGCGTCGCCAACGCCCATTGCAGAATCGCTTGCTCCCATTCGTGATCGTGGAACAGCAGGATAACCGCGCTCCACCGATCAATGCCGATGTTGCCGGGAGGCTTGCCGAGTGCGAGCGCGCCGTCTTTGCTGTGGCTCTCCACTTCCAGCCCCGCCGCGCAGCCCAGCAGCGCCAGCGCCTCCAGCTCCGGCCCCTCGCCAAACAGCACCAGTCGCAGCGCAGGGATATAGTGGCGCTGGGCCAAGGGACCGAGCGGCAAGGCCAGCGTCGCCTCCTGCCGCATATCGAGCAGGTCCGCCGCCGCGCGGGCTGCTGCACGATCCGGGTTGGGATCGATCAGAATATCCAGACCGCTGCCACACGGCAGGCGAAAGTCGATCAGTGGCGACCCTGCACCAAAGCGCATCACCCGCCGCTCACCGCCCGCCAGCACTTCGGCCGCCAGTTGTCGCTCGAGGCAGCCATCGGCCAGGCTGCCGGTCACCGAACCATCGGGATGCACCGCCAGCTGCGCGCCAAGACGGCGCGAGAAGCTGCCCTCGATGGCACTGATAGTGCACAGCCCCACCCCCGGCTCAATCGCCGCGCGCAAGGCTGCCCGGTCGTCAGTCATAGCTCAATGCTGGTGCGGATCGGGGATGTTCATGACCAGCGTCGGCGTTTCACCGCGCAGTTCCTGGAAGGTGAGGCGGAGATTGATCAGCGCGCGCGCCCATGGGGTGCCGCCATATTGCAGACCCGGCTTGATCGCATGGTCAAGGAAAATCGCGAAGCTGGGGTTGCGTTCCATCGCTTCCAACGCCTGTTCCGGCGTGCCGCCATTCTGCAGCGTCTGCTCGGCGGTGGCCACCAGAGCGCGGTTGAACTGGGTGAAGCTGCGGAATTCGGCCCAGGTCGAGACATTACCGTGGCCCTGGATCACATAATCCACACCCGGGATCGAGTAATAGGCTGCCGTCAGCGTGGTCGGCAGTGCCAGCATTGATCCGCCCGAGCCGGGATCGATCAGCGGGCTCATATGCCAGGCATAGATATCGCCCGCCGCCATTGCGCGCGCGGCGGGGAAGACGATGAAGGCATCGCCATCGGTGTGTCCGGCGCCGAAATAATACAGATCAATCTGGTCGGCACCATCGCCGATCGTCATCTGGGTGGAATAGCTGCGATCAACCTCGGCCACGCCGAAGGGGCCGCCCGCCGTTTCCATCCGCCGCTCTGTGTTGACGTGAGCGATCACTTCGATCCCATCACCCGAGAGCGTTTCGAGCTGGTTGTTCGAGCCAATGTGATCGGGATGCGAATGGGTGTTGATGATCATGCCCACGGGCTTGTCGGTAATGCGGGCCACTTCGGCCAGGATCGCATCGCCGCTGTTGGGCAGTTTGGTATCGACCAGCACAACATCATTGGCGCGCACGAACACGGTGGTGTTCCCGCCAGCGCCGAAGATCTTATACACATTGCCGCTGACCTGTTCGATCTCGGTTATGCCGGGCAGGCCCTGCGCGGTAACGCCCACTGCGGTTAGGCCGCATGTGACGATGGCGCCAAGCACCGCTAAACGCTTCATGATCCCGCTCCCGATAAAAACACTCTCTCAATGAACCAATAGGCACCCGCTGCGATCACCGCAAGCGAGCCAATTGTCGCGATCTGTCGCGCCAGTTTGTCGCTGCGACGACGGATCAGCAGCAGCAGTCCGGTAACCGCCAGAACGATGGCCAGCTGGCCGATCTCCACCCCCAGATTGAAGCCGAACAACGACCACGCCAGCTGCCTGTCGGGCAAGGCCAGCTCGCGCAGGACATAGGCAAAGCCGAAGCCGTGGATCAGGCCGAAGGCGAAGGCGAAAACGCAGCGGAAATCGCGTGACTTTTCAGGCTCCGCCCCGCGCAGCAGATTATCCGCCCCCACCACCACAATGCTCAACGCGATCAGCGGCTCAATCACGGCGGAGGGTATCATCACGATTTCGAGCGCGGCCAGCGTCAGCGTCAGCGAATGGCCAAGCGTAAAGCTGGTCACGATCAGCGCCAGCCGCCGCCATGATCCGCCCAGCAGGATCAGACCGATTACGAACAGAATGTGGTCCGGCCCGATCATGATGTGATGCACGCCGCTGGGGATGAAGGTGCCCAGCACCGCCAGCACCCCGGCGCTGGTCCCCGCATAATGCGTGCGCGGACCAGCGCCGTCGCCCATGATCCACTGTTGGCTGAGCGCATCGCCCTCGTAGATATTCACAAAAGTCTGATGGGCCGGATCATAGGGGAACAGTTGCGCGGCCACTTCCAGCGCGGCGGGCGAAGCGGATGGAATGGTGAAGGTCAGCCGCACCGCGTCATCGCCCGCCACTGGCTCGATCGATTGCCACACCAGCGGCGCAAGGTTGCCCGGACCAATGTGGATTCGTTGACCGAGAATTGATCCAATTTGGCTGTATTGCCTCGACAACACACTTTGGTCGAGCAATAGTGCTGGTTCATCGGAATGTAGTTCGTGCGCCAGGTCGATCACATGCACTGTCACCACGCCATCAATCCGCGCCTCCTCAAGGTGCAGATCAAGGTAGCTGAACGGTGCGGGATGGGCCTGGGCTGAAATGGTCAGCAGCAAAACACCAACGCTCACCGCCAATATCGCGAAGGCGCGGCCGATGGGGCGTTGCAGACACAGAACAGGTTTGAAGAAAAGTTTCATCGCCAACGATATGCTGTGGAATACATGGCCGATCAACCTATTACCCTTTGATACACGCTTCCATTTGGAGCAAGTGCCAGAGAGGACTAGGCGGCGCGTCAGGTCATTTTGCCGTTAATGAGGGTTAGTTTGGGGTCGATTTCCAACATGACAGGGTGCTTGCTGAAAGGCAGCGGGCCGTTGCTGGTGCTGCTTGTGGCTGGCTGCGCGCGTCCCGACGTCACCCCGCCGCAAGCCACCATCGTCGTGCCACAGCACTGGGCGGAGAGTGGTGCAACGCCGACCAGCCTTGACCTGACCGAATACTGGCAGCTGCTCGATGATCCGCTGATCACCCATCTGGTCGAAACTGCCTTGGCCAACAACCGCGACCTGGCCCAAAGCGCCGCCCGGCTCGATCAATCGCGCAGCCAGCTGGTGCAGGCGCGCTCATCGTTGCTGCCCAGCCTCAACGCCTCTGGCCGCGGCAATCGCGATCTAGGCGACAATGCCCCAGACAGTTTCGGCTTCTCGCTCGGCGTCGATGCCAGCTGGGAGGCGGATATCTTTGGCCAGATCGGTGGCAATATTTCGGCGGCAGAGGCTGACCTGTTGACCGCCGGTTATTCGCTGGCCGATCTGCAGCGGCTGATCGCCGGGCAAGTGGCCATTTCCGCGATCAATGCCCGCGCCATCGCCCAACAGCTCGAAATCGCCCGCTCCACGCTGGACAATCAGGAGGACAACCTGCGGATCGCCCGCTGGCGTAATCAGGCAGGGCTTGTCTCCAGTCTCGATGTTGAACAGGCGCGGGCGCAACGGGCGCAAACCGCGGCCAGCATTCCGGCGTTGGAAAGCAGCCTTGTCGCCACCGCTAATTCGCTCTCGACCCTGATCGGAGAGCCTCCCGGCCGTGTGCTGTTTGAACTTGCCGAGCTGCGCCCGATACCCAATCCCACCGCTCTGGCCGGGTTCGAAGCCCCCGCCGATGTGCTGCGCCGCCGCCCCGATGTGCGCGGGGCCGAAGCCAACCTGCTGTCCGCCACCGCCAGTATCGGCGTGGCCCGGGCGCAATTATATCCGCTGCTGCGCTTGTCGGGCAATATCGGCTCAAGTTCGCTGGGCATTTCCAACCTGTTTGACGTGATGGCATCAAGCGTGGTCGCCTCTGTCAGCCAGCTGATCTTTGATGGCGGACGCACGCAGGCACAGATTGACAGCGCTGAGGCTGGCGCGCGCGGCGCGCTGGCGGCGTGGGAGCAGGCGATCCTTGGCTCGCTGGAAGATGTCGAAAGCGCGGCAGTAGACCAAAGCAGCGCGATCCAACGCGTCGCGCTCAATGTTGAGGCGGTCGATGCGGCCAGCAATTCGGTGCTTCTAGCCCGCAGCCAATACCAGGCCGGCCTGAGTGACTTCCAGACGCTGCTGTCGGCCGAAAGCCAGCTGCTGTCCGCCCGCAACCAGCTGGTCAGCGCGCAGGCCGACCGGGCGAGCGCTTTCGTGAGGTTGACCCAGGCGCTGGGCGGTGGCTGGAATGCCCGTGAATTCTCCCTGCCTAGCGAAGACAGGACGCCGTAATGAGCCAGACCGAACAGACCAGTCCTTCAGACATCGAGGAATTCCTCGGCAGCGACAAGAAGCCCTGGTGGAAACGCAAGATCGTGTGGATCCCGGCGCTGCTGGTCGTGCTCGGCCTGATCGGCTGGGCGGTGCTCGGCGGGGAAGAAGCCAAGCCCGAATATATCACCGAAGAAGTGGAAACCCGCAGCCTCGATCTGCTGGTCACCGCCACCGGCAACCTGCGCCCGACCAATCAGGTTGAAGTCGGCTCCGAAGTGTCGGGCCGGGTTGATCAGGTGCTGGTCGATGTGAATGACCTGGTGGTGCGCGGACAAGTGCTGGCGCTGATCAACACCGATGTGATCGACGATCAGATCACCCAAGGCCGCGCCAACCTCAATGCCGCACGCGCTGCTGTGGAGCAGGCCCGCGCAACGATGGATGTCGATGTCGCCCAGCTTGAGCGTCTGCGTGAGGTCTATCGCCTGTCCGATGGCCGCGTGCCCTCGCAGCAGGAAATGGCCGCTGCTGAAGGCGCGGTGCGGCGCAATCGCGCGGGCGTTGCAGCGGCGCAAGCCAATGTCGTCGCCTCGCAAGCCTCACTCTCCACCGCTTTGACCAACCGTGATCGCGCAGTAATCCGCTCGCCCGTGGCCGGTGTGGTTCTGGTCCGCCAGATTGAGCCGGGGCAAACTGTCGCCGCCAGCTTCAACACCCCCACCCTGTTCGTACTGGCCGAGGATCTGTCGCGGATGCAGCTACGGGTGAAGGTGGATGAAGCTGACGTGGGTCAGGTGGAATCCGGCCAGGCGGCCACTTTCACCGTCGATGCCTATCCTGGCCGCGAGTTCCCGGCCACTGTCGAGCGGGTCGATCTCGCGTCGGGCAATATCGCCACAGCCGCCGACACCGCTGCCCAAAGCAATGCCGTGGTCGAATATGAGGCGCGCCTCACGGTCAACAATTCCGATGGCCTGCTGCGCCCCGGCATGACCGCCACCGCCAATATCGCAACCCAGAACACCGCCGCGCAAATGGTCGTCCCCAACGGCGCATTGCGCTTCGCCCCGCCCGAGGACGAGGAAACCGGCGGCGTGCAACTCAGAGGCGATGGCGAAGAATTCGGACTGGAGCGTGAGGAAGAACGCGCCACCATTGGCGCGGGCAGCCAGCAGACGGTGCATGTGCTCGATGCATCGGGCGATCTTCGGGCGATCACCGTCACCACCGGGCTTTCGGACGGGCGCTACACCGTCGTGACGTCAGACGAGCTGGAGCCGGGCATGCGGGTTGTCACCGCGATCAAGTCTGAGACTGAGTGAGCTGGACCCAGGGTGAGCGATCAACCCATCATCGAGCTTAAAGGCATCACCAAGACCTTTGGCACCGGAACCGCCGCGTTCCAGGCGCTCAAAGGTGTGGACATGACGATTGCGCGCGGTGATTTCGTCGCGGTGATGGGGCCATCGGGTTCGGGCAAGTCGACCACGATGAATATCCTTGGCTGCCTGGATGTGCCCACCTCGGGCGTGTTCAAGTTCCTCGGCGCGCAAGTGCAGGCCCTCAACCGCGATCAGCGCAGCCTGCTGCGGCGGCGTTATCTCGGCTTTGTTTTCCAGGGCTTCAACCTGCTGGCGCGAACTTCGGCGGTCGAGAACGTGGAGCTGCCGCTGATCTATCGCGGCCTCGGCAAGGCAGACCGCCGCGCCGCCGCCTTGCGCGCCTTGGACCGGGTGGGACTTGTCCCATGGGCCGATCACACCCCGGCCGAACTTTCAGGCGGACAGCAACAGCGGGTCGCCATCGCCCGCGCCCTCGTCACCGATCCCGAGGTGCTGTTGGCGGATGAGCCGACGGGCAATCTCGATTCCGAACGCTCGGTAGAGATCATGAAATTCCTCGGTGAACTCAACGCCCAAGGCATCACCATCCTGATGGTCACGCATGAGCAAGAGATGGCCGCCTTTGCCAAGACCATCGTCCATTTCAAGGATGGGCTGGTCGAACGGATTGAACGCGGCATGTTGGCCCAGCACTCGGCCTCCACAGGGGTGCCCGGCTGATGTTTGGCACCACACTCCTGCTCTCGTTCCGCGAGATCCGCCGCCATTTGTTGCGCAGCTTCCTGACCACGCTGGGGATCATCATTGGTGTTGCCGCGGTGATTACCATGGTCTCACTGGGCCGCAGTGTAACCGTCGATATCGAGGAGCAGATCAGCTCGCTTGGTTCAAACGTGTTCTTCATTTTTCCGATGGAGGGCGATCGCGGCCAGTTCCGTGCGTTCGACGATCGGGACGTGGTGGCGGTGCGAGAGCAGATCGCCGGGGTGAAATCGGTCGCGGGGCAAGTTGAAGCCAACGTAGTGGCAATCCACAATGGGCAGGACTGGGAATCCAAGGTCGAAGGCGTCAACAACGATTTTCTCGACGCCCGCGGGATCGATCTGGACGAAGGCCGGCGCTTCACCGACGCCGAAATGGAAGCAGGCGCCAACGTCTGCATCATTGGTCCCACGGTGGTAGACGAGATCTTCCTGCCCGGCACCAGCCCGCTGGGCGAACGGATGCGTCTGGATGCGGTTTCATGCCAGGTCATCGGCGTTTTTGCCACACGCGGCAGCGTGGGCGGCGGTGGTGATGACGACAACTCGGTGCTGATGCCACTCACCAATGTCCAGCGCCGCTTCACCGGCGAAAACAACATCGGGTACATGTCGGTCTCCTATGACAGCGCCTATGACAGTGCCGCGATGACCGCCGCGCTGGTCAATCTACTGCGTGAGCGGCGGGTGCTGCTGGATGGCCAGCCCAATGATTTCGATATTGTCGATACCGCCGCAATCAACGAAACGGTGCAAAGCACGGTCGGCACGCTGACCGTGATGGTCGCCGCCATCGCCGGCATCAGCCTGGTGGTGGGCGGGGTTGGGATCATGAACATCATGCTCGTCTCGGTAACGGAACGCACCCGCGAGATCGGCATCCGCCTGGCCATCGGCGCGCTGGCGCGGGAGGTGCAGATGCAGTTCCTGACCGAGGCGGTGGTATTGTGCTGTTTTGGCGGGCTGTTGGGCATTCTGCTGGGCTTTGGCCTGTCCTATGGCTTAGCGGGCTTGCTGGGCTTTCCGTTTGTGTTTGACCTTGCGATCAACGTGCTCAGCTTCGTGGTCTCGGCCCTGATCGGGATCGTCTTTGGCTATTTCCCCGCCCGCCGCGCCAGCCAGCTCGATCCGATCGAGGCACTTCGGCACGAATAGGTTTCAGGCAGTATCCACCAGCACCAGTTCGCTGTCTTCCAGCGCGGTCACCGTCAGCATGGCCAAATCGGCCAACGCAGCCCCGTCGCGGGCGTTGACCACCTCGCCTTCGATTTCCACCTTGCCCGAGGCCGGAACGAGATAGCCCTTGCGTCCCTCCAGCGCATATTCCACCTGCTCGCCCGCCTTCACCGTCGCCCCCAGCACACGGGCATCGCTGTTGATGCGCAGTGCCTCTGAGTCCCCATCCCGTCCGCTGGCCAGCACCACGAAGCGCCCATCGCGCGCGTGCTTGGGAAAAGCCTTCTCGCCCCAGCTGGGCGCGTGGCCCTTGCGATCAGCCATGATCCACAGCTGGAAGCTGTGCAGCACCTCATCCTCAAGGTTGTATTCCGAATGGGTGATGCCGGTGCCCGCGCTCATCACCTGCACGTCGCCCGCCGAGGTGCGCCCTTCATTGCCCAGCGAATCCTTATGGCTGATCGCGCCTTTCAGGACATAGGTGATGATTTCCATGTCGGCGTGCGAGTGAGCCGGAAAGCCGGTGTGCGGCGCGATCACGTCATCGTTCCACACCCGCAGCGCGCCCCAGTGCAGGCGGCGCTGATCCTGATAGTCGGCAAACGCAAAGTGGAAATTGGCCTTGAGCCAGCCGTGATCGGCCTTGCCCAGAGTGTCGAAGCGGCGAATATCGATCATGGCGTGGTCCTCGGTTTGTCTTGTGCCAGATGGGGATCACAGCCCGGTTGGAAAAGGGGCCGCGCTTGACTCTGCCCCGCCCTGTGGCAGTCTCTCCCCCTTCTGGGAGGGAGGGCCCCGATGACCGATCAGCGTAACCGAGCAGCGGACCAGCCGGAACAAGCAGAAGAGACCAAGGATCCGATGCGGATCGTGCTCGCCATCGTCGGCGTAATCGGCGCCGTTGCGGTGCTGGCGATGAACGTGAGTGGGTAGGGCAGCAACCCCCTACCCCAGCAAAAACCCCTCATACCCCGCATCCCGCACCGCATCGCACTTGGCCCGGTAAGCCCCCACCCCGCCAACATAGGGCATGAACACCTCGCGCCCATCCGCCGTGCGGCCTTGATACCAGCTGTTGGCGCGCGGGAAGACGGTCATGTGGGCCACCTCGTGGGCGTGTTGCATCCACGCCTGTTCGGCGCATGGATCGGCCTCGATCACCGACTGGCCCTGCGCACGCATGTCAGACAGGCAGCGGGCGATCCATTCTACGTGTTGTTCGATGGACACCACCACGTTGGACAGCACCGAAGGGCTGCCGGGGCCGGTGATGGTGAACATATTGGGGAACCCCGCCACCGCCAGGCCCAGATAGGCGCGTGGGCCGTCGGCCCATTCGTTGGCGATCTGCTGGCCGCCGCGTCCGGTGATGTTGATCGCCTTGATCGCGCCGACGCAAGCGTCGAACCCGGTGGCGAAGATGATGGCGTCGGCGGGATAGCTGCCTTGCGCGGTGTCAACGCTGTCAGCGGTGATCTGCACCACCGGCTCCTCGCGAACATCCACCAGCGCCACGTGTTCGCCGTTCATCGCATCGTAAAAGCCGATTTCGGTGCACAGCCGGCGTGATCCCAGCGGGTAGCCTTGCGGGATCAGCTTGCGGGCCTTTTCCGGATCGGCAATCGTGCGGGCGAGTCTGCGGCGGGCAAAATCGGTGGCCAGCGCGTTGGATTCGTCGTCGAACAGCAGATCGTCAAACTCCATCAGCAGGCTGAACGTGCTCTCGGTCCAGGCGCCTTCCAGCCGCTGTTCGCGCTCCGCCGGATCGCATTCCTTGGCGCTGCCAGACTTGGGCAGGGTCGCAAAGCTAAGCGCGGAATGCCGCATGATCTCGCGCATGGCCGGATAACCAGCCTTGGCTGCGGCGCTGTCCTCCGCCGACAGCAGCGGATTGCTGCACGGCACGGCGAAGCTAGGCGTGCGCGAGAACACGGTCAGCTCCCCCACCTGATTGGCGATTGCGGCCACGGTCTGGATGCCCGAGGAGCCGATGCCGAAATGGCACACGCGCTTACCTGTCAGGTCAACCGAGGCATCCCATTTAGCGGTGTGCAGGATCGGGCCGGTAAAGTTCTCCAGCCCCGGCAGATCGGGCAGTTTGGGATCGGACAATGCGCCGGTCGCCAGGATCAGGTGTTGGACGTCGAATGTGGTGCCGGTATCGGTTGCCACCGTCCAGCGCCGGCTCTCCTCGTTCCACTGCGCGGCGGTTACACGGGTCTCGAACAGGATCCCGTCGCGAAGGGCATAGCGATCGGCGACATGATCGAGATATTCGAGGATTTCGGGCTGCGCGGAATAGCGTTCCTTCCAAGTCCATTCCTGCTCCAGTTCGGAATCGAAGCTGTAGGAATACTGCACGCTGGGAATATCACAGCGCGCGCCGGGATAGCGGTTCCAGAACCAGGTGCCGCCAACGCCAGAACCAGCTTCCACAACTTGCGCGGTGAAGCCATCCTGCCGCAGCTTGTGCAGCATATACAGCCCCGCGAAACCCGCGCCGACGACCAGTGCGTCCAGTTTTTTCATGCGCTTACGCCCAATCTTGCGCGCAGAAACGCGCCCGCCCCGTCGAGTGCCGCGCGGCCTTCGGGCAGCAGGAAGTGGAAACTCTGCCACACGTGGATCATCTCGGGCCACACCTCCAGCTGCACGTGAGTGCCCGCATGGCCCGCCCGATCCGCTACCAGCAGAGCGTCCCCCAACAGGATCTCAGCGGAACCGACCTGCACCAACAGCGGTGGCAAGCCCGCAAGATCGGCATGGGCGGGCGAGGCCAGCGGATGATCGGCATCCTGCCCGGCAAGATAGAGCGCAGCCATGGCCAGCAGGCTGGTGTGATCGAGCGAGGGATCGTCCGCCGCCTTGCTCTGCATCGTGGCGACAGTACAGGCAAGGTCCGCCCAAGGTGACAGCAGATATCCCGCGGCGGGCAGCGCGGTTCCCTCCGCACGCAGCTTCACCAGCGTCGCCAGCGTCAACCCGCCGCCCGCCGAATCCCCGGCGATAACGATGCGACTGGCGGGAATCCCGCGAACGAGCAGTGCGCGATAGGCCGCCACCGCATCCTCGACTGCGGCGGGAAAGGCATGTTCGGGCGCAAGGCGATAATGCGGGGCGTAGGCGGGCAGGCCAGCTGCCTTGCCAACTTCCGCAACCAGTCCGCGATAGCCCTGCGGACTGCCCGCGACATAGGCCCCACCGTGCAGATAGAGCAGCGCGCCTGCATGGTCCGGCCCGGAATTGATCGCCAAAGTCGGCACGCCGCCGAGTTCGATCTCGACATAGGTCAGCGCCTCATCAGCGGGCATCGTGGCCAGCAAAGTCTCAAGATCGGCCCGCGCTTTCAGCGGATCGCCCGAAAAGTCGATCCCGCCGCCGCGCATTGCCGCGATCAATTCTGCCAAAACCGCACTGGCCATATTCGAATCTCTCCCCTGCACCGCGGGCTCTGGTGACCCCGGCTTGGGCGCGATCATAGAGGCACTTTGTGATGGCGAAAGCACCAATTGCAGCCCGGCCCTTGTGCGCCTCCGCGCTTTCGCGGTAGCTGGCGGAACAGGGTTCGGGAGATGCGCTGCGGTGACCGGTTTTATGAGCAAGGCACTTGCCTGCGGGCTGCTGGCAGGCTTGCTGCTGGCATCGTGTGCGCCTGCGTCGAACCGGATCGTGCCTGCGCTAATCGCCCCACAAACCCCGGCTGCCGTTGACACCGCACGGATGTTGGCCACCGATGATCCCGCAAATATCGGCAACTGGATGAGCTATGGCCGCAATTGGGGCGAGGACCGGTTCAGCCCGCTCGACCAGATCAACGCGGGCAATGTCGGCCAGCTGGGCCTCGCATGGTTCGATGATCTGGAAACCATGCGCGGGGTGCAGGCGACCCCGCTGGTGGTCGATGGCGTGCTATATAATGAGAGCGTCTATAATATCATCACCGCATACAACGCCGCGACGGGTGAGCGTTTGTGGACCTATGACCCGCAAGTGGGCGCGGAATGGGCGCGGCTGGCCTGCTGCGGCCCTTCGGCGCGCGGGATCGCGGCGTGGGAGGGCAAGCTGTATATCGGCGCACTCGACGGGCGGCTGATCGCGATTGATGCTGCCACAGGCGAGGAGCTGTGGACCACGCAAACCTTTGACCGGGCGCAGGCCTATTCGATCACTGGTGCGCCGCGCGTTTATGATGGCCGGGTGGTGATCGGCAACGGCGGAGCGGACTATGGCGTGCGCGGTTTTGTCGCTGCTTATGATGCGACAACGGGCGCACAATTGTGGAAATTCTACACCGTCCCCGGCAATCCGGCAGACGGCCCCGATGGCGAAACTTCGGACAGCGCGATGGAAATGGCCCTGCCCACGTGGCACGGCGAATGGTGGCGGTATGGCGGCGGCGGCACGGCGTGGGATGCCTTTGCTTATGACCCGGCGCTCAACCTCGTCTACATCGGCACCGGCAACGGCAGCCCGCACATGTGGCAGATCCGCAGCGAGGGGCGCGGCGACAATTTGTTCCTGTGTTCGATCGTGGCGGTCCATGCCGATACCGGAGAATATGTCTGGCACTATCAGATGGTGCCCGAGGAAGACTGGGATTACACCTGCACCCAGCCGATGATCACCGCCCAGATCGAGTATCAGGACGAGATCCGCTCGGTCATCATGCAGGCGCCCAAGAACGGGTTCTTCTATGTGATCGATCGGGCCACCGGCGAATTGCTCAGCGCGGGCGATTACACTTCGGTCAACACCTGGGCTTCCCGCATCGATATGCAAACCGGCCGCCCGGTGCTGCAACCCGGCGCGCACAACACCACCACGCCGCATCTGATGAGCCCGAGCTGGCTGGCCGCGCACACCTGGCACCCGATGGCGTTCAGCCCGGACACTGGCCTTGTTTACCTGTCGGCGCAGGAACAGGGTGATGTCTATGCAGCGGCCGAGCCTGGCGCGTTCAACTATGTCCACCACCGCAGCAATTCGGGCCAGCAACGACGCAACATGCCCGAACTGCGCGCAGAACTGATGGCGCAGGCAGTGGCAGACGAGCAAGGCTATTTGCTCGCCTGGAACCCAGTGACCCAAACCGAGGCCTGGCGCGTGCCCTATCGCGTGCCGGGGTCGGGCGGCGTGCTGGCGACGGCGGGCAATCTGGTGGTTCAGGGCACGATTGACCAGACGCTGGCGATCTATGCCGCCGATACGGGCGCAAAGCTGTGGGAGATGGACATCGATCAGGCCCCGGTGGCGGGGCCGATCAGCTATATGGTCAACGGGGTGCAATATCTGGCGATCAATGCCGGTTGGGGCGGATCGCCGGTGTATAATCTGGGGCCGTTCCAGACTTCCACCGCCAAGCTGCTGGTGTTCCGTCTGGGCGCGACTGGGGTGGAACTTCCCCCACCGCCGCCACCCAGCGAATTGCCGCGCCCGCCGTTCCTGACCGCGACCGAGGATGTGATCGCCCAAGGCCGCGCGCTCTATGGTGAAAACTGCGCCCGCTGCCACGGCCCCAACGCGGTCGGCGGGGTGAAGGATCTGCGCTGGATGACGGCGGAAACGCGCGCAAGTTTCGCCGATATCGTTCTGCGCGGGATCTATACCGAACGGGGCATGGTCGGCTTTGGCGATCTGCTTTCCGAAGCCGATGCCACCGCCATCCACGCCTTCCTGATTGCGCGAGCGAATGAAGACTATGCGGATGCGTCTGCCCATCCTTAGGGGCCATCCGTGAGGGAGAGAACCACAATGAGAAGCCTGAAAATCGCCCTTGCGGCCCTGGCCATTGGTTGCACCGCTCCTGCACAAGCCCAAGCCCCCGGCGAGGCCAGCGCGGTGCCCGATCTATCGTGCCAGTATGATTGCCTGATCGAGTTTGTCCGCGATCATATGGCGGCGCTCGGCACGCGCAATTATGCCATGCTGCCGCTGGCTGCCGACCTAATGTTCACCGAAAACAACGTGGTGCTGCCAATGGGCCAAGGCCTGTGGCGCACGGCGGACGACGTCGACGCCGATGGGCTGGCCGTCGCCGATGAGACCACCGGCCATGCCGCGTGGTTCGGATCGGTGCGCGAGAACGGCAATCCGGTGTTCTATGCCGTGCGCATCCACGTGGCCGACGGCCGGATCGACGAGATCGAGAGCGTGGTTCACCGCCGCACCGCGCTCCCCGCGCCGTTCGGTGATTGGCAGAACATGCAGCATTTCGCCGAGTTCTACGAGGAATTGCCCGAGGCCGAACGCCGCCCGCGCGAGCGGATGCTGGCGATTGCCGACGCCTATTTTGACACGGTCGAATTGAATGACGGGCAGGTGTTCGCGCCCTTCTCCGAGGATTGCAGTCGGCTGGAAAACGGCATCTCCACCACTGCGCCCGCACCCGGCGCACAAGCCAGCGCGGCCAACATCGCCAGCGGCTGCCGGGCGCAGTTTGAACTGGGCCTTTACCGCATCAACAAGCGCATTCGCCGCCATCTACCGCTGGTCGATGTGCGGCGCGGCGTGGTGGTGGGCACGGGCTTTTTTGATCATGCGAATGAGTGGGACAGATACTTGCTCACCGATGGCCGCGAAATGCGCACGGCGCTGAAATGGCCCAATTCAATCAGCCTGATCGAAGCCTTCCGCATCCGCAATGCCGAAATCCAGCGGATCGAGGCCACTTTCACTTACGTCCCCTATTTCATGAACAATCCATTCTGGAGCGCGCCCACCACGATGGCCCGCTTCAACCCCAACCCCGAGGCTTGCCCCGGCGATTGCCTGAGCGAGCTGGCCACGCGCGTCGCCGACGGCATGGTCGGCAACCAGTGGCGCGGGGTCAATTGGGGCGGACGGGTTGGCTATTCGGAAAACTCGGTCGGCATCCGTGTGGGAGAAGGGATCTGGCGCACCGTCACCGCGGTTGATCCTGATCCGCTGGTGATCGCCGACGATCTGACCGGCAAGGCCGTGTGGATCGGGCGGATCGAAGAGCATGGTCAGCCCGCCTGGGCCGCGCTCACCGTGTCAGCCGATGGAGTGAACGTGGGCAGCGTGGATGTGCTGATCCGCCGCAGCAATTATGGCGCGCCTTATGCAGAGCCGGTTTCGGCCAGCGATTTTGCCCCACTGCCACTCGCCCGGCAAACATCGCGTGACGATATGGCGGCGGCGGCAGGGCAATTCATGGAGGCACTTGGCTCCAACGGTTCGGCGCCCGATATTTTCGCCGCCGATTGCCAGTGGCTTGTCAACGGCCAGAACGTGGGCCAATGCGCCGCGCCCTTCGGCACCCCCGTGCTCGCCCGGATCGAACGGGTGCGCGACCGGCAATTGCTGGCCGCCGACGAGACGCGCGGACTGATCGCCTTCCGCTTCTTCGAGGATCTCCCCGCTGCGGGCGGACAAGGCTATCCGCTGACCTATCAGGTGGTCGAGCTATATCGCTTTGAAGCAGGCCGCGTGGTGCAGGTGGAAGCCTTCACCAGCGAACTGCCTTATGGGATACAGCCGCGCTAGATCGGGTAATGCCCCGGCTCAGTTTCAAATGTCACCCAGCGCAGTTCGGTGAAGCTGTCGATCCCGGCCTTGCCGCCGAACCGGCCATAACCGCTGGCCTTCATCCCGCCAAAGGGCATTTGCGGTTCGTCAGACACAGTGCTGGCGTTGATGTGGCAGATGCCGGCGTGGATCTGCTTGGCCACGCGCAGGCCGCGGGCAGTGTCGCGGGTGAACACGGCCGAGGACAGGCCATAAGCCGTGTCATTCGCCAGTTCGATTGCGTGGGCCTCATCGCGGGCGCGGATGATGCCGACCACCGGGCCGAAGCTCTCATCGCGGAACAGCTTCATATAGGGCGTCACATGATCGACCAGATGCGCGGGCATGACCACGTTGAGTGTGGTTTCCCCGCCCACCAGCAGCTTTGCCCCGTGGCTCACCGCATCGTCGATCAAGCCATAGCAATGTTCGACTGTTTTGCGGTCCACCACCGCGCCCAGCGGCGTGGTGCCCAAGGTAGGATCGCCAGCCGGCATGGTGCCGACTTTGGCGGCAAACTTGGCGGCAAATTCATCGGCCACGGTTGCAACCACGATGATCCGCTCAGTGCTCATGCAGATCTGGCCCTGGTTCATATAGGCACCAAAGGCCGCCGCTTTCACCGCCTCGTCAAGGTCAGCATCCTCCAGCACCAGCATCGGGGCCTTGCCGCCCAGTTCGAGCAGCACCGGCTTGAGATGCTCCGCCGCACGCTTGGCGATGATCTTGCCGACTGCGGTCGATCCGGTGAAGTTGATCCGCTTGACCTCAGGCGCATCGATCAGCGCACCGACCACGGCGGCGGCATCTTCCGGGGCATTGGTGACGACATTGACCACGCCTTCGGGGAAGCCAGCCTCGGCAAAAGCCTCGATAATCAGGGCATGGGTGCGTGGGCACTGTTCCGACGCCTTGAGGATCACCGCATTGCCGCAAGCCAGCGGCACCGCAATCGCGCGAACGCCCAGAATGATCGGCGCATTCCACGGGGCAATGCCCAGCAGCACGCCGACAGGCTCCCGCAGCGCCATCGCCACGGTGCCGTGATGGTCCGACGGGATCACCTCACCCTGGATCTGCGTGGTCAGCGCGGCGGCTTCGCGGATCATGCCCGCCGCCAGCATCAGGTTGAACATCGCCCAGCCAGCCGTCGCGCCAATCTCGCCCATCATCGCAGCGATGAAGAGATCCTTCTTGGCCACCAGCGCATCAGCGGCCTTGGTCAAAACGGCGCGCCGGGCATTGGGGCCCATATTCGACCACACGGCAAAGCCTGCCTGCGCGCGGGCGGCGATGGCTGGGATATCGGCCGCGGTCATTGCCTCAGCAGTGGAGGCGACTTCGCCTGTCATCGGGTTGAGGCGGGTAAATTGGCGCATGGGTTGGTCCTTATGCAAGTCAGACGGCGTTAAACGGGCAGCCCGACATAGTTTTCGGCAATGGAAGTTTGTGCAGCGCGGCTGCTGGCAATGTAATCGAGTTCGGCCACCTGCATCGCCCGCTCGAACGGGCCATCGCCGGGGAAACGGTGCATCAGCTTGGTCAGCGTCCAGCTGAACCTCTCCGATTTCCACACCCGCGCCAGCGCTTTGTTTGAATAGGCGGCAATGCCATCGTTATCTGCGCTGCGGAAATAGCCGACCAGCGCGGCACAGGCATAATGCACATCGCTCGCCGCCAGATTGAGGCCCTTGGCGCCCGTTGGTGGCACGATATGCGCCGCATCGCCGCACAACAACAGGCTGCCATGGCGCATCGGCGCGAACACGTATGACCGCAAGGGCGCGATGCTTTTTTCCAAAGCCGGGCCACGGGTGATTTTGGCGGCGGCTTCGGGGCCGAGGCGCACGGCCAGTTCGTCCCACACGCGGTCATCGCTCCAATCTTCGATCCGCTCGGTCAGCGGCACGTCGATGTAATAGCGGCTGCGGGTGGCGCTACGCATCGAGGCCAGCGCAAAGCCGCGTTCGTGGTTGGCATAGATCAGTTCATGGTTGCACGGCGGGACATCGGCCAGAATACCCAGCCAGCCGAAGGGATAGACCAGCTCAAACTCCTGCGCCACGCTGGCCGGAATGGCCTTGCGGCTGGGCCCATGGAAGCCATCGCACCCGGCAATAAAGCGACAATCGACCCGCTGCTCCACCCCGCCTTGGGTATAGGTGACATAGGGCGCATCGCCCCCCACGTCGTGAAGCGCCACGCTTTCAGCCTCATAGTTCACCTGCAATCCGCGATCCTCGGCAGCGTCCATCAGATCGGCGGTGATCTCGGTCTGGCCATAGACGCACACGTTTTGACCCACCAGATCGGCTATATCGATGCGGATCAGCCGCTCGCCATCGGCCAGGTTGAAGCCATCATGCGGCAATCCCTCGGTTTTGAGGCGCGCATCCAGCCCCAACCGCTCCATCAGGCTGACGGTGATATTCTCCAGCACCCCGGCCCGAATGCGGCTGCGCACATAATCGGGCTTGCGCGCTTCCAGCACCACGCAATCGACACCTTCCGCCCGCAACAGATGGCCCAGCAACAGGCCCGCAGGCCCGGCTCCAATAATGCAAACCTGTGTTTTCATGACCTGTGTTTTCATGAATTGCTGCATAGCCCGCAACGCATTGCAAGCAAGCCCCTAAAGGCTATTGCGGCGGCAAAGCATCCACAACCGCGCCGCTGGTGGCCGCCACCAATGCCTCTATCCCATCGGCTGTAGGATGTATCCGGTCTGGCTGGATCAGCGCAGGCTGATCATACACCGCTTCAAGGAAGAACGGCACCAGCGCCGCGCCATATTGCTCGGCCAACGCGGGATATAACCCATCGAACGCGGCCTGATATTGCGCCCCCATATTGGGCGGCGCGCGCATGCCCATCAGCAGAACGGGAATGCGCCGCTCTGCCAGTTCAGCCAAAATCGCATCGAGGTTTTCGCGCGTCTGATCGGGTGTGATGCCGCGCAGCAGATCATTGCCGCCAAGCTCGACAATTGCGAGGTCTGGCACAGTGGTAGCGTTATCCAGCACGAAGCCGATCCGCTGGCGTCCGGCCGCCGTGGTATCGCCCGAAACCCCGGCATCGATCAAGCGGGCGTTGATCCCGCCTGCCCGCAATGCCAGCTCCATCTGCTCGGGATAACCTTCCGCCTCGGCCAGATTATAGCCCGCAAACAGGCTGTCACCAAAGGCCAGAATGGTCCGCTGTGGTCCGCTGACGGGCTGTTCGGTGGCGGCCTGTGTGGGCTCGGCCGCAGGCGGCGAGCCTGTGTCGCAGGCGGCCAGCCCGAAGGTCAGCAAAAGAACCAGCGCCCGTCGATACATTTGGTTACCACCCTCACCTTTTCATTGCGCCATAGCTATGCCATCGCTGGCTTGTGACAAGCCCCAACCACGATAATCCCGCCATCCTTGCGCGCAATCTGAAGCTGACACTGGGCGAAGGCCCGGCGGCGGTGGAGATTTTGCGCGGGATCGACCTCACCGTTCCGCGTGGGCAAACGCTGGCGCTGCTCGGGCCCTCGGGCTCGGGCAAAAGCTCGCTGATGGCGGTGTTGACCGGGCTTGAGCGGGCGACATCGGGCGCGTTACAGGTGGCCGGAGCCGATTTTGAAGCCATGAGCGAGGACGCGCTGGCGCTGGCCCGCCGCGGCCGGATCGGGATTGTCTTGCAGGCCTTCCATCTGCTGCCAACCATGACCGCCCAGGAAAACGTCGCCACTCCGCTCGAACTGGCGGGCGAGGCTGATGCCTGGGCGCGCGCGGCGGCGGAGCTGCAGGCGGTTGGTCTGGGCCATCGCCTGACCCATTATCCCGCGCAGCTTTCGGGCGGCGAGCAACAGCGCGTCGCCATCGCACGGGCCATCGCCCCGCGTCCGGCACTGATCTTCGCCGATGAGCCGACGGGCAATCTGGATGGCTCAACAGGCTCGGCTATCATCGAAGCCTTGTTCAGCCGCCGCGCGCAAACCGGGGCCACGCTGATTATCATCACCCACGACAAGTCGCTGGCCGGCATGTGCGACCGGGTAGTGACGATGGCCGATGGGGTGATTGCATCGGACAGCAAGGCCACATGAACGCGCTCGACTGGGCGGGCGCATGGCGGATCGCGCGGCGCGATCTGCACCGCCAGTTTCGCGGGCTTCGGCTGCTGCTGGTGTGCCTGTTTCTGGGCGTCGGCGCGCTGGCGGCGATCGGCTCGCTGACCTCGGCCATCCGCAGCGAACTGAACGTACAGGGCCAGGTGCTGCTCGGCGGCGACTTCGAGGTTGCGGTCTATCAGCGCCCGTTGAGCGCGGACGAAAGCGCCATGCTCGCCACCTATGGTGAGCTGTCGCCCGGCCTCAGGATGCAGGGCATGGCCAGCACCGATGATGCGGCATCACCCATCGAACTGAAGGCCGTGGCGGAAAACTGGCCGCTCTACGGCGCGCTGACCTTGGCCGATGGCCGCAGCGTGGGCGCGCCCCCAGCGGGCCAGGCATGGATCGCCGATGGCGTAGCCGACCGGCTCTCTCTGGTCCCGGGCGATACCTTCACGCTGGGCACGTTGCCGCTGACAGTGGCCGGGATCATCGACGAGGAGCCTGACCGCTTGTCCGAGGGCTTCACGCTCGGCCAGACGGTGATCGTTCCGCTCGAAACCCCTGATGCTGCCGGGTTGACAGCGCCCGGCGCGATGTACGAATCCAAAACCCGCGTGCGTTTTTCCGGTGCTGACGATCCGGTGGCTGTGGAAGAGGCCGTGCTCGCCGCCTTCCCCGAAAGCGGTTTCGACACCCGCACCCGCGACAACGCCTCGCCCGGGGCCGAGCGGTTCATTTCGCGCATGGGTGAGTTTCTGACGCTGGTGGGGCTGGCGGCATTGGTGATCGCCGGGATCGGTATCGGCGGCGGTGTCGCCTCCTATCTCGAAGCGCGCCGGGCGGGCATTGCCACGCTCAAGATCCTGGGCGCGACCAGCCGTGACATCGCCCGCGTCTATGCGCTGCAAGTGGGTGCAGCGGCGCTGGCTGGGTCGCTGGCGGGATTGGCGGCGGGCGTGCTGGTGACGCCGTTGCTGGCGAGCGCTTTGGGTTCGCTGCTGCCGGTGAACGCTGCGCTGGTGGTCGATCTGCCCGCCCTGCTGCGCGCGGCCGCCTTCGGGCTGCTGGTGGCGCTGGTGTTCGCCGCCCCGCCGATCATGCGCGCGCGCGATTTTCCGGCGATGGCGCTGATGCGCGCGCAAGTGGCACCGATTGCGCAAGGGTGGCGCAGCGCTGTGTGGCCGGTTGGGCTGGGGCTGAGTGGGATCGCCGCTCTGGCGCTGCTGGGTTCGCCGACCAAGTTGCTGACCGCCGGTTTCCTGGGTGGCGCGCTGGCGATGTTGGCTCTGCTGGCTTTGCTCGGCAAGGCAATTGGCAGGGCGGCGCGCAAGGCTCCGCGCCCCTCCAGCCCGATCCTGCGCGCGGCCGTGGCTAATCTCCACCGCCCCGGCTCGGCTACCGGATCGTTGGTGACGGCGCTGGGCTTTGGCCTCTCCGCTTTTGTCCTGCTGGCCGCTGTCCAGACCAGCCTCGATGGCAATATCCGCCGCTCGGTCCCCGCCATCGCGCCCGACTATTTCGTGCTCGACCTGCCGGTGGCGCGGGTGGGCGAGTTCACCAGCCTGATCGAGCGCGAAGTGCCCGGTTCGGAAATCACCGCCACACCCACATTGCGCGGGCAGGTGTTGGCCTATGGGCCGGAAGAAAACCCCACCGTGGTGGCAGATCTTGCGGAACTTCCCGAGGGCGCCTGGGGCCTTTCGGGTGAGCGCGGCCTGACCTATTCGGCCGACGTTCCGCAAGGCAATGTGCTGGTGGCAGGCGAATGGTGGCCGCCGTTCTACAAGGGCGAGCCGCTGGTCTCGATTGACGAGGAACTGGCGCTGGCGGCCGGATTGCAGCTGGGCGATATCATCACGGTCAGCGTGCTGGGCGTGCCGATAACCGCCCGCGTGGCCAATTTCCGCCGCCTCGACTGGGAGAGCATGGGCTTCAACTATGTCTTCGTGTTCTCGCCCAACACGTTGGCTGATGCGCCGCACAATGTTGCTGCCACCGTGTCATTCCCCGAAGGCGCGGCGCCTGCAAACCTGCTGCGCGATCTGGCGCGGGCCTTTCCCTCCAGTGCAGTGATCGAGGTTGGGCCGATTTTGAGCGAGGCGCGCAATATCCTCGATCAGGTGGCGCTGGCCATTCTGGCCGCCGCATCGGTAGCGGTGCTGGCGGGGATAGCGGTGCTGCTGGGCGCGATTGCGGCGGCCCGGGCGGCGCGGATCTATGATACGGTGATTTTGCGCGTTCTGGGGGCCAGCCGGGGCCAATTGCTGGGCCTGCAACTGGCCGAGTTTGGCCTGCTGGCGCTGGTGCTGGCACTGGTGGCGCTGGCGCTGGGCACAGGTCTGGCGTGGATTATCATCACGCAACTGTTTGAATTTGATTGGTTGCCCGATTGGCCGCGCATTATGGCGGTGCTGGGTGCAGGCCTCGCGCTGGTGCTGGGCTTTGCCTTCGCGGCCTCGCTGCCGGTGCTCAGGGCCCGGCCAGCGAGGACGCTCAGGGATTTGTGACGTTCAGTTGAAGGTGCCGTCCAGTGCCTGGCCCTTGGGATCAGCGCCGAAGCGGTTTTCGCCTTTGGTGCCTTCAAGGCACATGAACACGATGACTGCGATGCTGCCGATGAACGGAATCAGCGCCAGCAGCACAAACCAGCCGGACTTATCCTGATCGTGGAAGCGGCGCACTTGCACTGCAATCGAGGGAACGATCACCCCCAGGCCGAACAGCGTGGTAATCGGACCATAAACGCCGCCAACCATCTGATTGATGCCCAAAATGCCTTCAACAATGCCGATGACAACGGCAGCAATCAAACAGCCGAGCACGAACATCCAGTATTCCTTGCGGCGCGAGCGACCCGAAAACTCGGCGTAGCGGCGCAGCGGCATCAACATCCAGTCCATATCTAATCCCCTCTTTTTTCCTCAAGACGCAAGAAAGCAACACACTTGCCACCCCATGGCAAACAAAAAGGCACGGCGCGCCATCGATGTCTGCCATGGCAAGAACACTTAGTTGCCTGATTCCAAGCGCCTACTCGAAAACGCTGGCCCTGCTGGGATCCTTGGGATCGGGTCCATAGCTGTTTTCGCCGACAGTTCCAGGCAGAAACATCAACACCAGAAAGGCGATTCCAGTGATGAAACTGACCAGCGGCACAAACGAACAGACGATCACCCCGAGGTAAATCCACCCCGAAAGGTCACGATCATGCAGCCGCCGCACGGTCACCGCAATGCCGGGGATGATCATCGCCAACCAGAACAATACCATCAGCGCGATGCTCATCCAGAAAAGTGGGCCAGGTGCCTCACTCCCTTTCTGCAAATCCTCCGTAAGGACAATGCTCAGCACCAAAGGGATGCACAGGGCGAGAAGGGCCAGAAAGAAGAACACCTGGAACATCCAGTATTCCATCCGCCGCGAACGCCCCGAAAATTCTGCGTAACGCTTAAGCGGCAAAATCATCCAATGCATAACGCCCCCCTCGATCCCGATGGGATACTACCCGCGCCGCAGGGCACCACAAGGCCAAAGAAAATGGCATAGGAAATGGCCAAAAGAAAGGGGAGCCGAAGCCCCCCTTCCCGTAACGTCAGGCTGTTCAGCCTTAGAAGTCCTTGCGCACCGAAATGCCATAGGTCCGCGGCTGGTTGGGATAGCCCGAGATCGAGCGCGGCTGGCCGGGCGAATCGAACAGGCTCAGCAGGTAGCGGTCGTTGAGCAGATTGCGGCCCCAGATGCTGACATCCAGATCGAGGTCGGTGAACTCGTAAGTCAGCGAGGCCGACAGATCGTCCACCTGGCGCTGGAACGGCGCCGCCGCTGCAATCGCTGCTGCCTGGCCGCCCGAGAGGAAGCCCGGCAGACCTTCGATCACCTGAACGTTGCTTTCGTGGTGGAAGGTAGAGCGGGCGACCAACATGTCGCCATTGCCCAGATCCTGTTCCCACTGCGCGCCGAGCACAATCGTCCACTCCGGAATGCCCGAGGGGCGCGTGCCCGACAGGTCACCAACGGTCGACAGCAGGAAGCTGACGTAGGTGGGATCGAGCCAGGTGACAGCGAAGTTGATCGACAGCGGATCGATCGGATTGGTCACTGTCTCCAGCTCGACACCCCAGGTGCGCTGCTTGCCGGCATTGGCCAGCAGGAAGCCGGTGCCGGTGAAGGTGTTCGACTGGAAGCCGTTGATATCCTGACGGAAGCCCGTGAGGTTCATCGAGAACATGTCCCAATCGCCCTTCAGGCCCACTTCGATCACCTTGGCGTTTTCAGGCCCGGCAAAGCGGCTGCCCGAAGTCTGATTGTTGAACGTGGGGTTGGCGGCGCGCACCGCTGCCAGATCGCTCGCCAGCGGACGGCTGTCACGCGCCAGATTGAACGAGCTCGCCTTGAAGCCGGTGGCATAGGAGGCGTAGATGTTCAGATCGGGATTGACGTCGTATGCCAAGCGGACGGTGTAGCTGAAATCATTGTCATTGGTCGTCGCGCTTTCAATCGCATTGGGCACGTTGACGAAGCGCGGGAACAATTGCAGCGGACGGCCGACGAGGAAGGGATTTACCGCCGGGTTGTTCTGGTTGGCGGTGGCATTGGCCGTTGCGCCAGCCACGATGGTCGGGAAGGCCGCTGCGCCGCCTGCCCCGGCCGCGCTGGTCCCTGCGGCGAAGGAGCCAATTTCTGCTTGCGTCGCGGCCCGGCCGAGCATGAGTGCGTTGCCCACGGTAACCGCAATGCCCTGCGCCCGGATCGCCCGGAAGCCCGCATCCACCAGATCAATGTTCGAGAACACGTCGAGCGACTGGTAATCGGTGACTATGGACTTGTCGTCCATGGTGTAGTTGCCGCCCAAGGTCAGCGTCAGTCCGTCGGTGATCTCGAAATCGAACTGCGCGAACAGGCTCAAGGCATCGTTGCTGAGCGCGAACTGGCCGGTTTCTGCCAGACCAGCCGAACCGAACTGGCCGATATATTGCGCCGGATTGCCATAGAGCGTGCCGATCGTGCCTTCGATGAACTGGATCGTGCTGCCGCTGCCATTGCCGCCTGCCGACAGATCGGCAAAGTTGCGGAAGCGGTTGCCCTTGAAGATGTCCTGATTTTCAACCACATTTTCGTCGAAGTAGAACACACCGGCAAGGAAGCTGACCGGACCGACTTCGCCGGTAACGCGGAATTCCTGGGTGAAGGAGTCCAGCGCCTGGGTCTGATAGCGTTGCAGCAAGTCAAGCGAGGTGAAATCAACGTCCTGATCATAAGCGCCCCGCGTTTCGCGATAGGCGGTGATCGAGGTCAGGTTGATATCACCCAGTTCCAGATCGAGTTGGCCCGAAATGCCGTAGTTCTCGATATCATTGGTCGAGGCGAAATTGTTGTAGACCACGTTCGCAAACGGATTGGCCGGGTCGGTCAGCTGCCCCCCCAGCCCAAGGATCGCCGCCGACGCTGCCGAACGCTGGACATTGACCACACCACAGCAATTTTCATCAATGCTGTCATAGTCGCCAATGATGCGGGCGGTGAAGTTGCTGCCGTTGTCGAACAGGAACTGGCCGCGCACGAACCAGCGGTCACGCTCGTTCGTTCGGCTGTTCGATGCTGGATCAACATTGTGGCCATCACGCTTGTTGATACCAGCAGCCACGCTCACCGCCATGCTGTCAGACAGCGGGCCACTGGCGTAGACAGTCCCGACCATCGCATCCAGATTGCCATAGGCCACTTCGACCGAGCCTTCCGGCGTGAACGAGGGCGCTTCGGTAACCAGCGAGATTACACCGGCCGAGGCATTCTTGCCGAACAGCGTCGACTGCGGACCGCGCAGCACTTCGATGCGCGAAACGTTGGGCAGATCGCCGATCTGGGCGGCGGTGCGGCTGCGATAGACGCCATCGACGAACACGCCGACCGAAGGCTCAATCCCGGCATTGTTGGCACCATTGCCGAAACCGCGGATGATGAAATTGGTATTGGCCGAGCTTTGCAGTTGGTTGACCCGCAACGAGGGAACCACAGTCTGCAAATCGCGCAAGTCGCGAATCTGTTCGCGTTGCAGCGTTTCGCCGGTGGTCACACTGACCGCGACCGGGGTTTGCTGCAAGGTCGTCTCACGCTTGGTGGCGGTGACGAGAATCATATTGCCCTGAGCTTCTTCAACCACTTCCTCGGGCGCGTCCTGCGCCTGGGCGGCCATTGGCATGGCCAAGGCGATTGCGGCGACGCCGCAAAGAAGTGAGCGGGCATGTGCGACCTGACCGGCGTTACGGATTTTCATGAGCATCTCCATCTCTCCTGCACTCAATGCGCGGACCTTCCTGGACCTGTCGCACCTGACGTGAACACATTGATTAGGCTGCGCGCCCTAGTTTAGGCAACGGTTAAGAACAATTGCTCGGTTGGAAAGGTTGCATTTGAAACCGCACCTGTATCAATTTCGCCACAATAGCGCTGATTTGCCCGCAAATTGGGGCCATTATTCCCCTTGGCCGGTCCAATGCGTTGCCGCCTTGCGGTTGCGGCCCTCCTGAGCTAGAGCGCGCGGAAATCTTCGCAGGTGCAGCAACGGCTCTCCTGCCCCATTATCCAAAGGCACTTTCTATGTCCGCGCCCCTCCGCAATGTGGCGATCATTGCCCACGTCGACCATGGCAAAACCACGCTGGTTGACCAGATGTTCCGCCAATCCGGCACCTTCCGCGAAAATCAGCGGATCGAAGAGCGGGCGATGGATTCGAACGATCTTGAGAAAGAGCGCGGCATCACCATTCTGGCCAAGTGCACTTCGGTCGAATGGGAAGGCATGCGCATCAACATCGTCGACACCCCAGGACACGCCGATTTCGGCGGCGAGGTGGAGCGGATCCTCTCGATGGTCGACGGCGTGATCCTGTTGGTCGATTCGAGCGAAGGCGCCATGCCGCAAACCAAGTTCGTCACTGGCAAGGCGCTCAGCCTCGGCCTGCGCCCGATCGTGGTGGTCAACAAGGTCGACCGTCCGGATGAGCGCATCCAGGAAGTGCTCGACGAGGTGTTCGATCTGTTTGTCAGCCTCGAAGCCACCGACGAACAGCTCGACTTCCCCGTGCTCTATGCCTCTGGCCGCAATGGCTATGCCAATGAAAACCCCGATTTGCGCGAAGGCACGCTGAACCCGCTATTCCAGAAGATCGTCGATCACGTGCCCGCCCCCAGCGCCGATGAGGACGGGCCATTCAAGTTCCTCGTCACCCTGCTCGATCGCGACAACTTTCTTGGCCGCATCCTGACGGGCCTGGTGTTCTCCGGCTCGGTCAAGGTGAACGAGCCGATCCACGCCATCGATTCCACCGGCAAGGTGATCGAAACTGGCCGCGCTTCCAAGCTGCTGTCGTTCCGCGGCCTTGAGCGGGTGCCGGTGGACGAAGTGCGCGCGGGCGACATTGTCTCCATCGCCGGCCTCACCGCCGCCACCGTTTCCAACACCATCGCCCACCCCTCGGTCACCGAACCGCTGCATGCCCAGCCGATCGATCCGCCTACGCTGTCGATGCGCTTTGCCGTGAATGACAGCCCGCTCGCCGGGCGCGAGGGCACCAAGGTGACCAGCCGCATGATCCGTGATCGGCTGGAGCGTGAGGCCGAAAGCAATGTTGCCATCAAGGTCACCGAAAGCGCCGACAAGGACAGCTTCGAAGTGGCCGGGCGCGGCGAATTGCAGCTCGGCGTGCTGATCGAACAGATGCGCCGCGAAGGCTTCGAACTGGGCATCAGCCGCCCGCGCGTGATCTATGGCGAGGATGACCAGGGCAAGCGTACCGAGCCGTTTGAAGTGGTCGTCATCGATGTGGATGACGAATATGCCGGCACGGTCGTCGAAAAGATGGCCCAGCGCAAGGGCGAGATGACCGACATGCGCCCCAGCGGCGGCGGCAAAACCCGCATCACGTTCAGCGCCCCGTCGCGCGGCCTGATCGGCTATCACGGCGAATTCCTGTCCGACACCCGCGGCACCGGCATCATGAACCGCCTGTATGAGAAGTATGCACCCCACAAGGGCCGCATCGACGGGCGCGGCAATGGCGTGCTGATCTCGATGGAATCGGGCGACGCAGTGGCCTATTCGCTCAACATGCTGGAGGAACGCGGCACGCTTTTCATTGGCTCGGGCACCAAGCTGTATGAAGGCATGATCATTGGCGAGAACGCCAAGCCGGATGACCTTGAGGTCAACCCGATGAAGTCCAAGGCGCTGACCAACTTCCGCTCCACCGGCAAGGACGACGCCATCCGCCTGACCCCACCGCGCGTGATGACGTTGGAACAAGCCATCGCCTATATCGACGATGACGAGATGGTCGAAGTGACCCCGCAAAGCATCCGCCTGCGCAAGGTCTACCTCGACCCGCACGAGCGCAAGCGCCACCGGCGCAAGAACGAAGCGGCCTGATCGCACCTCCGCTTTAACGCTTTTTGACACCAGCCCCGCCAGCGCCCATTGAGCGCGCCATGAAACTCGCCCATTTCGACCACGCCCTTTTTCTGCGCGACTACTGGCAGAAACGCCCGCTGTTGATCCGCAATCCCTGGGACCAGTGGAACAATCCGCTGGACCCCGATGAGCTGGCCGGACTCGCCTGCGAGGAGGGTGTGGAATCGCGGTTGATCGTTCGCGAGGGGGAGCGGCTGGCGCTGGAAACTGGCCCTCTGCCGGAGGAGCGGTTTGGCCAGCTGGCAGGCGCGACCGCCACCTTGCTGGTGCAAGCGGTCGATCACCATGTGCCGCAAGTCGCCGCGCTGATCGAGCCGTTCCGGTTTGTGCCCGATTGGCGGATTGACGATGTGATGGTCAGCTATGCCGTCGATGGCGGCGGAGTCGGGCCGCATTTTGACCAGTATGACGTGTTCCTGATCCAGGGCCTTGGACGGCGTCGCTGGAGCGTGGGGCCAGTATGCGATGCCGACACGCCGCTGCTGCCGCACGATGACTTGCGCCTGATCGCCGATTTCACCGCGACCGAGGAATGGGTGCTTGAGCCCGGCGATATCCTTTATGTCCCGCCGCGCTATGCCCATGACGGGGTGGCGGTGAGCGATGATTGCATGACCTATTCGATCGGATTTCGCGCGCCGTCACTGGCCGAACTGGTCGAAGGCTGGGGCGAACATCAGGCCGACGCCTTGCCCGATGACCTGCGCTATACTGACCCCGATCTGACCGCGCAGGCCCATCCCGGCGAAATCAGCCCGCACGCGCTCGACCGATTGCATCGACTGGTGCAAGCATCGCTGGGCGATCGCTCTGCCTTTGCCCGCTGGTTCGGGGCCTATGCCAGCCAGCCCAAATATCCCGAGATCGACTGGCGGCCCGATGAGCCGCTGGCGCAGGCCGAAGTGTGCGCTCGGCTGGCCGAGGGTGTGGGCCTGAGCCGCAATCCGGCCAGCCGCTTTGCCTTCATCCGCCGGCCTGACGAGGCGGTCGTGCTGTTCGTGGATGGCGAGGCGATTGATTGCGCGGGGCATCGCGCCATGTTTGCCGAGCTGATCTGTGGTGGACTGGAAGCGCAATTGTCCCCTGCCCTCGCTGTTGCGCCGGACGTGGTCGATCTGGTCACCCTGCTGGTCAACAACGGCAGCCTAGCGTTTACGGAGGCGGAATAGGGCCGAATGCTGATCGCGTTCAACAAGCCTTTTGGCGTGCTGTGCCAGTTCACCAATGAACGCACCGGACCGCCGCGCCCGACCTTGGCTGATTTCGTTGCAGTGCCCGATGTTTACCCCGCCGGACGGCTCGATCTCGACAGCGAGGGCCTGCTGCTGTTGACCGACGATGGTCGTTTGCAGGCGCGCATCGCCGATCCGCGCTTCAAATTGCCCAAGACCTATCTGGTGCAAGTGGAAGGCGAACCCGAAGATGCGGCGCTGGCGGCTCTGCGCTCCGGGGTGCGGCTGAAGGATGGCATGACCCTGCCCGCCGAGGCCGAGCGGATCGCCATACCGCCGCTGTGGCCGCGCGATCCGCCGGTGCGGTTCCGCAAGTCTGTGCCCGATTGCTGGCTGCAACTGACGATCCGCGAAGGTCGCAACCGCCAGGTGCGGCGGATGACGGCTGCGGTTGGCCTGCCCACGCTGCGGCTGGTCCGGTGGGCAATTGGCGGTGTGACGCTGGACGGGATCGCACCGGGTGAATGGCGGCAGGTCGCAGCGCAGGACTGGCGATGACATGCGACTCCCGCTTGCCGCTCTCGACCATCAACCCTATGGCACGGCGATGAATATCGCCGATCTGCGTGTGGCCCTGTTCAGCGGCAACTATAACTATGTCCGCGATGGGGCCAATCAGGCGCTCAACAGGCTGGTTGATTACCTGCTGCGGCAGGGTGCATCGGTGCGCGTCTATTCGCCCAAGGTTGACTGCCCGGCGTTTGAGCCGGCGGGCGAGCTGGTCGGCCTGCCCAACTGGCCCATCCCCGGGCGCGGCGAATATCGCCTCCCGCTGAACCTTTCGGCCGAGGTGAAGCGCGATCTGACTGACTTTGCCCCCAATCTGGTCCATGTCGCCAGCCCCGATCCCGCCGGGCACCGAGCGGTCAGCTGGGCGCGGGATCGCAAATTGCCGATCCTGGCCAGCGTTCACACCCGGTTTGAAACCTACCCGCGCTATTACGGCATGGCCTTCCTTGAGCCACTGGCCGAGGCAATTCTGCGGCGGTTCTACAACCGCTGCGATGCGCTGGTCGCGCCGTCTGAAAGCATG
>CAMDSM010000005.1 GCA_945906905.1 Altererythrobacter xiamenensis
CTGAACGCCGCTGCGTTTTATTACGACTACCAGGACAAGCAGATTCGCGGCAAATTGCTCGATCCCACGTTCGGTGGATTGGACACGTTGATCAACGTCCCGGAATCGCGCATTTATGGCTTGGAAGGCGATGTTACAATTCGTGCGACTGACGAGCTGACCTTCAACGCCGCTGTCACCTATCTCAATTCCAGGATAACCGATGGCCCTGCCGCGCCGAAAAACTATAATATCTACGGCATTGCCGACAGTTTCGAAGGTGATCCCCTGCCCTTCACGCCGGAATTCTCGGGCGTGGTCAATATCGACTACCGGCACGAGCTGGCGTCGGGCGGTTCTGTCTTTGCAGGCTTGACCGCGAACGCCCGGTCAAGTTCGGAAGCGGCGATTGGTGCGAACCGGATCCCGTTCCCCACGTCGGCCATATCCTTCACGCGCCCTGGGCTTGATGGCAATGTCTTCAATATCGACGGTTATACCACGGTCGATACCCGCATCGGCTATGAAGCTGAAGACGGTGCCTGGCGGATCATGCTCTGGGGCAAGAACATCTTCGACACCTATTATTGGACAACGGTCATTCCATCCAATGACTCGCAAGCTCGGTTTGCCGGAATGCCCGCGACTTACGGCGTGACGTTCGGGTTCCAGTTCAGGTAATGAAGGGCTTTTCGAGCCGGCGTGGGGAACTCCTTCACCATGCTGATCTCGGTTAGCCTAATACTTGGAGCCCTCGTCCTCCTCCCATTATTCAAGGGAAAGGACGAGGGCTCTTTTTTTGCACATCTTCCGAAATTGTGAGTAGCAACCATGTCCACCACGCGACTCGACCCAGAAGGTTATTGCCCGGCCAACGATCATCCGGACTGGAACCAGAGTTTCTACTTCAATTTTTATGATCCGGTGCAAAAGGCCGGCGGGTTCATCCGTGTCGGCATTTTGGAGAACCGGAAAGAGGCAAATCTTTGGTTCGTGTTCTTTCGCGATGGACGGCCGCTGTTTTCCCGGCTGAATCTCAATCTGCCCTATACGACCGAACGGCTGACCGGAGGGGTAACACTGGCCGGGGTTACTCTGAAGGCACTCGAGCCGCTCAAGTCTGCTGCGGTGACATTCGATGAACCCCAGTTCAAAGTAAACCTGAAGTGGGGCGCGATCCTGCCGATGACCGACAGCATCGAATTATCGGCGTCGGGTGCAGATGATGCGTTTGCAAAGGAGATGTCGCACTATCATCCCGAAGGTACTTGCCAGGTAACCGGAACGATCACCCTGCGCGATGGGGAGACCATCGTGATCGATGCCAAAGGCTTTCGCGACCTCTCGTTTGGCCCGCGCAATTGGGACTACATGCGCCACTATCGCCTCGCTTGGCCGATCTTTGACAATGGCCTGGCGATTGTTGCGGTTCACGGCTTTTCGACCAGTGGTGGCGACAACTATATGCGCATGGTCGGCAAGAACGGCAAATGGATCGCCGTCACCGACATCAAGGAGCGGATCGTCTTCGAGGACGATGACATGACGATGCGTTCGGGTGAATGGTCGGTGACCGATGCCGATGGCGATGTGCACGAATTCACCAGCCGGAGGATTTTCCGCTGGATGTTCCCGCTCGATACATTCGTGGTAACCGAACATATGATGGAATACACACTGGCCGATGGCACCAAGGGTTATGGTCTGGGTGAATGTGGCTTCCGCTTCCCGTGGTCGGGCAACGGTGAATGAGCGCGCCAAGCCTTCGCCACAGCGCCTATCCGCTGATCGACAAGGCCCGGCCTAGCGCCGAATGGATCAATCTGCTGCGCGACCGCTTCCCGACCGAACGCGAATGGGACCGTATCCTGACTGCCAAGCAGCAACGGCGGGCAGGGCCAGGCTATTCCCCGATTCCGGTTGCCGACATTGTCGCGCGGCTGGAGACGATGCTGCGTCACGAATTGTCGGAAACTTTCACTATCAGCGATGCCAAATGGCTGGCGGGTGGCGCGTCGAAACTGCAAATTGCCTTCTGGCTCGAGTGGAACAAGCCCGGTGTCGGACAGACCCGCGAGCGAATGGTGCTGCGGATGGAGCCGCCCGAATCCGCGGTCGAAACCAGCCGTCTGCGCGAATTCGAGATATTGGGCGCGATGAAGGGCGTACTGTCCGTACCCGATGTTTACTGGGTCGATGCCGACGCAACCTTCATGCAATATCCGGCGCTAATCTGCGGCTTCGTGAACGGCGTGACCAAACCGAGCGGTGCCACCAGCGCTGTCACCGGGATCGGGATCAACTTCGGCCCGGCACTACGCGCGCCGATTGGCCAACAGGTCGTGCGCGACATGGCGATCATGCACAAATGGGATTGGGCCTCCGCAGGGCTGAAATCATTCGATTCGCCTGCGCTCGGCACCCAGGCCGTGGAATGGAACCTTAATCACTGGGGCCGGGTGTGGGAGGAGGACGGCAACGAAGAAGTGCCGTTGATGACCGAACTGTTTTTTTGGCTCAAGGCCAATATGCCGCCGGTCGACCGGATATCCCTCACTCACAACGATTTCCGCTCGGGCAACTTCCTGTTCGACGAGGCAACGCAACAGATCACCGCGTGGCTGGACTGGGAACTTGCCCACCTCGGCGACCGGCATCAGGAACTGGGCTTCTTCGCAGTCGAAAATATGGGCCATTTGAGCGAGGATGGCTCGCAGCTTTTGTCGCACGGATTGTTGCCAATCGACGCCATGCTCGAAGCCTATGAGCGTGAGAGCGGCTTGCCGGTCAATCTCCGCGCCGTCGAATACTACCGCGTCTTTTTCTGTTACCGCGCGGCGGTGATCATCCTTGGTACATGCGTCCGTGCAGCGCGCGGCGGCAAGACGCATCAGGATTTGACCGTCGCCTGGCTGTCAGCCTTTGCCTTCCGCAACCTTGAAGAAGCGCGTGCGGTTGTCGAGAGGATCGGTTGAAATGGAACTTCGCCCAGAATATCTCCTGCCAGTCATCGCCAAGGCGCTGCAGGATGTCGTGCTTCCCGTCCTCGATGACCATCAGCAAGTGGCTCAGGAACAATTGAAACTCGCTATCGGCTTTCTCAATATCATGGCGCAAAACGGGCCGCTGCAATTCGCGTTTGACGTCGACGAACTGCGCCGACTTACCGATCATGCCAAAGCGTTGCGCGACATCGTGGGTGCCAGCGCCGCGAGCGCTGCCACCATCGAGGCGGCCGAAGCGGCTGGTGAAGCTGTCGGCATCGACCCGGCAGAAATCGTCACCGCAACACGGCAATTGCGCCTCGGCGTCACCGACTTGATCAAACGGGGTCATGCCAAAGGCGACAAGGCACTCGACGCAAGCATTTTCGGCCTCGTCAACGAATTCTCGCGCATCCAACTTGATCGTGAGCGCGCCTGGGTGTTGCCGATGGGGTTCGAGAATGGGCAGGACGCGGTCCCATCGATTGCCAGCCAGCTGGGTTTGCCAGATTCGGTCGCGTCTGACTAATTTGTCGAAAATCACGATTCTTCGGTTTGCTGACGTAGATAGAATACAACGAAATCGAGAGAGGACACCGCGGTGGCGCAATTGGAATCCGATCACCCGGCAGTGCCAGATTGGCGCGGGGACATGGAGCCACACCTGCTGGCGATGCTCGAAACCAAGCACGCACGCCAGGGCAAGTGCGGATACAAGCCGCGCGAAACGCAGGACGTTGCCGAGCGGCTGGGTCGCTTGCTCAGCGCGCACGGCGTGCGGGGCCATGCGCATAATGTCCGCCGGATGGGCGGCGGCGCTTCCAAGGAGCAGTTCCTGTTTGAACTGATCGATCCCGCAAGTGGCGCATCCGAGCAACTGGTGCTGCGGATGGACCCGCTCGAAGGCATCATCGAAACCTGCCGCACGCGCGAGGCGCAAGTGCTCGCGGTGATCGGTGGCACCGTGCCCGCCCCGCCAGTCGCCTATGTCGATGGTGATGGGCGGTATATGGGCCAGCCGGCGATGGTCACCGGCTTCGTGCACGGCGCTACCAAGCCGCGCGATTCCACCTCGGGCCCTTCGGGAGTAGGCATCGTGATCGGCGAGCGCGCCTCGGCCGCGCTGATCCCGCAATATCTCGACAACCTCGTTGCTATCCATGGTTTGGACTTCGCCGACATCGATCTTTCCACTTATGCGGTGCCGCTGGCCGGGACCAATCAGGCGGCGCTGTGGCAGCTCAATTTCTGGCAGCGGGTGCTGGAAGACGATGCGATCGATCCCTCCCCGCTGCTCACCTACACCGCCTGCTGGCTGCGCGATCGCGCGCCTGTGTGCACAACACCCGTTCTGCTTCACGGCGATTACCGGCTCGGGAACTTCATGTTCGACGAGGACACGCTGGAGATGACCGCCGTGCTCGACTGGGAACTGGCGCACTTCGGCGATTTCCACGAGGACGTCGCCTATGCCCTTGAGCCGCTATTCTGCAGCCGCGATGCGCAAGGGGAGCCGCTGGTTGCCTCAATGATGCAGGTGAGCGCCTATCTCGACGGTTATACGCAGCGTTCGGGCCGCGTCATCGATCGGCAAGTGCTTCTGTGGTATCAGGTTCTCACCGGCTTCAAGCTGTCTTTGATGAACTTTGCCTCAGGCGCGCGCGCCGCACGCGATGGCACCAACCACCAGAGCGCGTTTCTGGGCTACCTCGCCGCCTGCCATGTTGGACTTTCTGCCAACATGTGCCGCTTGCTCGAAGGAGAAGGCGCATGACACCGAGCATCGAAGTGCGGCTGGAAAGCGTTCTCCACGGCCTGCGCGACGTCATTTTTCCCGCGATCAACCCGGACGAGGCGCTCGCGGTTGAACAATCCGGGCTCATCATTGCGCAGCTCTCGATGCTGGTGCAGCAGCTGCCCTATGCCGACCGCTACTACCGGCTGTGCCGGGACGACGCGCGCAGCACCGCCGCCGCCATCGTGCAGGATGCTGCGGGAGGTCCGCGCAGCCGTCCGGTAGCCTGTGAGCTTGAAGCGCACTTGACGAAAGAGGGCACAGGCGACCCCCATGCCGACTATCTTGCGCTCGCAGGAGCTATCGCAGCGCTGACGATCGCCGTCGCTGAGGATGCCGAACCTGCCTGGCACGCGCGCGTCAATGCCGTCGTCCTTGCCTTTTCGATCCGACAAAACCGCCGCGAGCGCGTGTGGTTCAAGGACGCCGGGTTTGATCCCGATCCCGCAGCACTGCCCGATCTGGCGACCATGTGCGCCGCTTCGGTGGCGTGAGCGGGAGATTGCGCAGTGAAGATTACCGACAACGCAACATATCTCCGGCTCGCTCAGCATACACTGAACAGCAAGATCGCGCCCGAACTGACATCTGGCGACGGGCAGGCTGCGGCAGCCATGCTCGCTCAGGTGCTCGACGAACTGCTCAAGCGCGAGACCGGTTCATCTGCATTGCTCGCCGATCAGGTGGCGGCAGGCGAGTGTTTGGTGGATCGGCTTGCTGACTTCGCCGCCGGGAAAGAAGTGGCCGTGACCTTACCAGAGATTTCTCCGAGCCAAGGCACTGGCTTTACCACGCTCGCCGCGCAGCATGACGCGTTGACCGCACGGATCGCGGCGTTGGCCGATTCGATGGCTGGCTACCGCGAACACCTGCCAGCCGTGGCGCAGGACGCCCTTTCCGCGCTACTGCTCGACGTCGCGCTTTGGGACCAGCACTATCCGCTGACCCAGCGCGACATGGCGGTGCCCGAGGGGGTGCCAGTTGCAGTCCCGGCGGGCGCACCACTTTCGCGCGACTTGCTGGAAGCCTTCCTTCGCAGCGCCCACCCCGATGGCGCGGCGGTGAGCGTACTCGCTATGCAGCCGATACCGGGCGGTTTTGGCAAACAGACCTTTCGCATCCGTATCCGCGAGGCCAACGGTGCCGAGCGCGCGCTGATTGTGCGCAAGAGCGATCCAGTGCCGATGGTACGCAAGGGCGCATTCCTGATCGACCATGAATTCCACCTGCTGCGCGACCTTTACTCCACCGGCATACTTCCGCTGGCCGAGCCACTTTGGCTGGCCAAAGATTTTCCCGGGGTCGATGCCGATTTCTACGTGATGCAGGAGTTGCCGGGCACTGTACCCAGCTCGTTCATGGGCGCGGCCAATGCCGCCATTCCTGAAGGTATTATCCTACAGTTGGCCGAGCACATGGCACGGCTACACCGCATGGATATGTCCTGCCTTTCCGGCTTTCTCGACCGTTTCGAAAGCCCAGCGGTTGCCACTGACACAATCGAAAGCTGCTATCGCCGTCAGATCGCCGAGTGGAAGCACTATTACCGTCAGGCCGGCCACTTGCCCTCCCCGTTTGTCACCTATCTGCTCGATTGGCTGGACCGGAACGTGCCTTCAGACCAGCGTCGTCCGGTGCTGGTCCATGGCGATCTCAACATCCATAATGTGCTGGCCGAGGACGGGCACATCACGGGCATTCTGGATTGGGAATGTGCGATGATCGGCGCTCCCGAACAGGATCTGGCCTATGTCCGCCCGATCCTGTCACAGCATATCGAATGGGACCGTTTCGTTGCCCACTACCGCGCCAGCGGCGGGCTGCCTGTGAACGCCGCAACTATGAACTTCACCATGGCCTTTTCCGCGATGCGGCTATGCATCGTGTTCAACAAGGGTGTGCGCAACCTGCAGGACCGTGCCCATCAGGACATCCGCTATGCCGTCATCGACCTAAGCCTTACGCCCGAATTCATGAAGCAGGCGATGGCCTGCACCACCGGCTGACATGCCGCCCGAAATCGATGATCGCCCGCATCAACCGGATGATCAGGAAGGAACCCGATCAGTGCCCGAAATGCCTCCGCCCAGCGCCGTCCTCCCCGAACATGCTTTCCGCCACAAGCTGACACTCGAAGGGCGTGAATCGCTCGCGCACATCCTTTTGATGCCCGAGCACAATATCGCCGGCTTCATCTACCCCACCATGCTGGGAACCGGCGTTGCCAAGTCAACGGCATGCTTTTTCAGCCCAGATTTCCCGGAACAGATAGTTGAAGTGGTCGAAGGCCCGGTGGCCGACGACATGAATTTTGACGACTGGCGCCATGGCCCGCTGCACATGGAAATTGTCGAACCGCTCAAGGCGGTCAATATCGCCTGGAATGGCCAGCGTATCCACTTCAATGGTGCGTTCACCGCCACCCATCCGGCCTATGGGTTCAGTTCGCATCCGCGCGGCAATCCGCCCTATTTCGGCGATGATCGCACCGAACAGCATGGGCGCGTGATCGCCGATCTCGAACTCGATGGGCGCAAGCTGCATCATGAGGGCTTCCTGGTGCGCGACCACAGCTGGGGCCCGCGCGTCTGGGGGCTCAACCAGCATTACAAGTGGATCCATGCCACCACCGGCGACAGCTCGATGCATTTCTTCGAGATGCAGGCTTCCGGTCGGACCGAGCTGCGCGGATTTCTGTTCAAGGACGGCGAGATGCGGCATATTGACCGGGTCGATTATGAATTCGTCTACGACGCAGACATGTTGCAGAAGACCTTCAACGTCACGGTGACTGACACGAGCGGCCGCCAGACGCACATCGCCTTCACCATGTTCGGGATATTGACATCGTCGCACGATCCAAAAACCTTGATCAACACGGGCTGCGCGACACTGGACTTCGATGGCAAAGCGGGTGTGGGTGTATGCGAATTCGCCTGGAACAAGGACTATTTCGACTTCGCGAAAACCTACGTAGAAAAGTTCGGATGACGCGGATGATTGGAGACGGGCATGGTGCGTAAAACATGAGTCAGACACTTGCCGAGCGGATCAACGCAGCATTCGCCGCCGAACAGGCCGCGCCGCTTGTGGCAAGGACGCGAGATGATATTCCGCGTTCGTATGATGCGATCAGCGATGAATGGCTGACTTCAGTCTTGTGCGGCGATGTGCCGGGTGCCTCGGTGGTCAGCCATCGCCTCGGACCACCCGACGATGGCACCAACAACCGCCGCCGCATTTTCGTGGATTACAATCCGGCTGGACAGGGTGCGAACCTGCCTGCCAGCGTGTTCTGCAAGGCAACCTTCGGCCTGCCCAACCGCCAGATGCTTGGCCATTCCGGCGGAGTGTTGTGCGAAGTGACTTTCAACAATCATGCGCGCCAGTTGCTCGATTTCGAAGCACCGCGAGCCCTGCTCGCCAACTACGATCCAGTCAGCTTCGCATCGATTGTGGTGTTCGAGGACTTTGGCGAACGCGCCACATTCTGTTCAGAAGAAACCCGCGTCGATCAGGCCTTCGCGCGCGCGCAGCTGGACATCCTGGCGCGATTGCACGGCCGGTTTGCCGGAGCGCCCGAGCTGGCCGGAGTGCTCGCCGTGTTGCCGACGTGGTACGATCGCTTCCACAATCTTGCGACGTTTCATCTGGAAGAATCGTGCGCTGCCGGGGTTGACGCCGCAGAAGCCTTCCTGCCCCCCGAACTGTTCGCCCGGCGTGCGCAAATCTGGCCTGCGACATTGCGCTCGCTGGAACTCCTGCGCGACCTGCCACTGACCTTGTGCCATGGCGATGTCCATCTCAAGAACTGGTATCAGTGCGATGACGGCAGATTGGGCCTGGGCGACTGGGGGGTGACGCATCGCGGACATTGGGCGCGCGACCTCGCCTACACGCTGACAACCGCACTGACGGTTGCGGATCGGCGGGCTTGGGAAGCCGATCTGGTCGCTTACTATCTGGATAGACTGGCGGCCGAGGGTGGCCCGCGCGAGCCTATGGATTCGGCCATGCGCGCTTACCGGCTTTCGCTTCCCAGCGCTTTCGCCTTCTGGACGCTGACCCTGAAACCGGACCCGGCCTTTCCCGACATGCAGCCGGTTGGCACGGCAAAGGTGTTCATCGAACGCATCGGTCAGGCCATGGCCGATCACAATGCGATCGATGTCCACTGACCACTTGGGGTGATTGGCTTGCGGGGGCGAGACCTTGCCGTGCTCGACCCTTACCGGCCCAGAATTCCCGTGGTGCAATTGGTCTGCCAAGGTCGTGACAAGTGTTTTGACGATGGACGCCTAGTTACACATCGGCCTTTTGGGCGATCCGGTAGCGGTGGAGCACGGGCTCGGTATAGCCGTTGGGCTGCCTAGCGCCTTCGAAAACAAGCTTGCGTGCGGCTTCCAGCGCCAGGCTTCCTGTTTTTCCAGCCATGGGCCGATAAGCGGAATCACCAATATTTTGCTGGTCCACCCTGGCCGCCATCCGCAAGAGCGCAGTATCCACCTGACCTTCCGAGACAATACCGTGCAACAGCCAGTTGGCCACGTGCTGGCTCGAAATGCGCAAGGTAGCCCGGTCCTCCATCAGCGCCACGTCGTGGATGTCGGGCACCTTGGAGCAGCCGATCCCCTGATCGATCCAGCGCACCACATAACCTAGGATGCCTTGCAGGTTGTTGTCCAGTTCCTCGGCAATTGCGGCTGGCGACCAGTCTGATGGATTGCCCAGCGGAACCTGCAAGAGTGCCGTCAGCGGCGGGACGGACTGCTGTGCCACCGCTTGTTGTCGGGCGGCAACGTTGCATTGATGATAGTGCGTTGCGTGCAGGGTGGCCGCCGTGGGAGACGGCACCCAGGCCGTGCTCGCTCCTGATGCCGGATGAGCACCTTTTATCGCCAACATGTCAGCCATCAAGTCGGGTGCAGCCCACATACCTTTGCCGATCTGGGCGCGACCGATAAAGCCGCAGCCGATGCCGATAGCCACGTTGCGGGCCTCGTAGGCGGAAATCCAGGCCGCCTGCTTGATCTCACCCTTGCGGGCAAATGGTCCGGCCAGCATCGAGGTGTGGATCTCGTCGCCGGTGCGGTCGAGGAAGCCGGTGTTGATGAAGAAGATCCGGTCTTTCACAGCAGCGATGCAGGCGGCGAGATTGGCACTGGTGCGCCGCTCCTCGTCCATCACGCCGATCTTGATCGTGTGCCGGGCGAGGCCGAGCAGGTCTTCAACCGCGTCGAACACCTCGTTGGCAAACGCTGCTTCTGCCGGACCGTGCATCTTGGGCTTGACCACATAGATGCTGCCAGCGCGGCTGTTGCGGAAGCGGCTGTGCCCGCGCAAATCGTGCAACCCGATCAGGCAGGTCAGCGCCGCATCGAGCAGGCCTTCGAAAACCTCTTCGCCAGCGCCATCCAAAATCGCCGGTGTGGTCATCAGATGGCCGACATTGCGAACCAGCAGCAGGCTGCGGCCGGACAGGACCAGTTCGCTGCCATCGGTTGCATGATAGGACCGGTCAGGGGCGAGCGCTCGCGCCATGGTCTTGCCGTTCTTGGAAAAATGCTCGGTCAGATCACCGCGCATCAGGCCAAGCCAGTTGCGGTAGGCCGCAACCTTGTCAGCCGCATCGACCGCTGCCACCGAATCCTCGAAATCGACAATCGTGCTCAGGGCACTTTCCAGCACCACGTCGGCAATTCCGGCGGGGTGCTGAGAACCGGCCGGATGATCCCGATCAAACCTGACCTCGATATGCAGCCCGTGGTTGCGCAGCAGGACGGCGTGCTTGGCCCGGCCGACCAGTTGCTGCGGATCGACCAGCACGATCAGATCGGGGTCCGTCAGGTCGCGCCACGAGCCATTGGCCAGCGGCACGGCCTGATCGAGAAACGCCATCGCCCACGCAATCACCCGCTCGCCCCGTCGCGGGCAATAGGGTCCCGGGGCAGGCAAGTCACCCAAGGCATCGGTGCCGTAGAGCGCATCGTAAAGGCTGCCCCAGCGCGCATTGGCGGCGTTGAGGGCGAAGCGCGCATTGAGCGCAGGCACCACCAGTTGCGGCCCGGCGGTACAGGATATCTCCGGATCGACATTGCCCGTGGTGATCGCAAAGGCAGGCGGATCGTCGACCAGATAGCCGATCTGCCGCAGATAGGCTTCGGGCGCCCCGGTGCCCGAAGCCGGATTGGCCCGATGCCAATTGTCGATCAGGTTTTGCAACCGGTCGCGTTCGGCCAGCAGCTGGCGGTTGCGCGGCGTGAAGCGGGCAAACAGCGCAGCCAGACCCGACCAGAATGCGTCCTGCCCCACACCGGAGCCGGGCAGAACCTCGTCCTCGACGAACCGGACGAGACATTCGGCGACCGCCAGGCCCGCCCGGCTTACCCGCGCCGAAGCGAGCGGTTCGTCATGGGTTGGCGCTGCGGTACTGGCCATCGCCTACCTCCTTATCCCAACCGGCCGAGGCGGTGGTGCAGGTTGACGTATTTCTGCGTGTCAGCTTCGCCATCGTGGACGCGGATATAGTCGACCACCGCCTTGCGGATCAGGCGGAAGTCTTCGGTTGAAAAAACGGGGCGGGCCCGGGTCGGTTCACTCATCTCTGGTTCCTTTCGTGGTGGTGCGGGCGGATCAGGCCGCCGCGAACTGGTTCATGGTGTTGTGCTCGCCGCCGGCCTTGAGTGCGGCTTCCCCGGCGAAGGCTTCCTTGTGATCGTCGCCAATGTCGGACCCGGACATGGCCTGATGGCGAACGCAGGCAATCCCCTGCCTGATCTCCTCGCGCTGCACAGTGCGGACATAGCCCAGCATGCCCTCGTCACCGAAATAGCGCTTGGCCAGATTGTCGGTGCTGAGCGCGGCCGTGTGATAGGTCGGCAGGGTGATCAGATGATGGAAGATGCCAGCCTCGCGGGCCGAATCTGCCTGGAACGAGCGGATCCGATCATCAGCCTCCTGCCCCAGCGCGGTTTCGTCAAACTCCGCGCTCATCAGCCGCGCCCGGTCATAGTCCGCCAGATCGCGGCCCTGTTCCGCCCAGTCATCGAACACCTGGCAACGGAAATTGAGCGTCCAGTTGAAGCTGGGCGAATTATTGTAGACCAGCTTGGCATTGGGCACCGCCTCGCGGATCCGCCGGACCATGCCGCTGATCTGGCCGATGTGCGGCTTTTCGGTTTCGATCCACAGCAAGTCAGCGCCGTTCTGCAGGCTGGTGATACAATCGAGCACCACGCGATCCTCGCCCGATCCGGGGCGGAATTGGAACAGGTTGGACGCGAGGCGCTTGGGGGCCAGCAGCTTGCCATTACGGCTGATCAACACCTGGCCATTGCCAATCTGGCTGGGGGTGATCTCCTCGCCGTCGAGGAAGCTGTTGTACTGGTCGCCAAGATCACCCGGCTCGCGGCTGAAGGCGATCTGCTTGGTCAGGCCCGCGCCCAGCGAATCGGTGCGGGCAACGATGATCCCGTTCTCCACCCCCAGTTCGAGGAAAGCATAGCGGATGGCGCGGATCTTCTGCAGGAAGTCCTCGTGCGGCACGGTCACCTTGCCGTCCTGGTGGCCGCATTGCTTCTCGTCGGAAACCTGATTTTCGATTTGCAGCGCGCAGGCGCCCGCCTCGATCATTTTGCGCGCCAGCAGATAGGTCGCCTCGGCATTGCCAAAGCCGGCGTCGATATCGGCAATGATCGGCACGACATGGGATTCAAAATTGTCGATGGCCTGCTCAATCCGGCGGGCCTCCACCTCGTCACCGCGAGTGCGGGCAGCGTCGAGCTTGCGGAACAGATCGCCCAGTTCGCGCGCGTCGGCCTGCCGCAGGAAGGTGTAAAGTTCCTCGATCAGCGCCGGAACGCTTGTCTTCTCGTGCATGGACTGGTCGGGCAGCGGGCCGAATTCGCTGCGCAGAGCGGCGATCATCCAGCCCGAGAGATAGAGATAGCGGCCCTTGGTGGAGCCGAAATGCTTCTTGATGCTGATCAGCTTCTGCTGGCCAATGAACCCGTGCCAGCACCCCAGCGAGCGGGTGTAGTTGGCCGGATCGGCATCATAGGCGGCCATGTCCAGGCGCATGATCTGCGCGGTGTGGCGGGCAATGTCGAGAACGGTCTGGAAACGGTTCTGCAGCCGCATCCGTGTGGCCGCTTCGGCATCAATCCCGGCCCAGCTTTGGCCGCTGGCCGAAATGGTCTGCCGCAGTCCGGCGAGTGTGGAGTGGTAAGCCATTGTTCGATTCCTCAAAACGTGATGGCACCACTTGCCTCGGTTTGCAGGGATCGACGAGGGGGTTCGATGTCCGATTGTCCAACTTTACAAAAAACTCTTGTATAGTTGTATAGTTTGTCCGATTGCTTGATGCCTATGGCACGTAAGACAATCTACATGGGGCCGCGCCTCAAGCGGCTGCGGCGCGAACTGCGGCTGACCCAGAACGACATGGCAACCGATCTGGAGATTTCGCCCAGCTATGTCGCCCTGCTGGAGCGCAACCAGCGGCCTGTCACGGCGGACCTGCTGCTCAAGCTGGCTTCGATCTACCAAATTGATCTGGCCGACCTCGCCCACGGCGATGTTGAGCAAACGACGGGCAAGTTGCAGGCGATCCTGCGCCAGCCGTTCTTTTCCGAGATCGACCTGCCGGCGATCGACATTGCAGACATCGCCACCAGCTATCCCGGTTTTGCCGAAGCCATGCTCCGCCTGCATCAGGCGCATGAACAGGCCCAGTTGGCGCTGGCGATCCGCCGCGAGCGGGCAGAAGGCAGCACCGGTACACGCGAACCGGGCGAGGAAGTTGGCGCCTTTCTAGCCGCCCATCACAACAGCTTTGCCGAACTCGATCACAGCGCCGAAACGCTGGCGGCAGAACTTGGCAGCGCGCAAGCCATGGCCTCCTACATCACCCGCGAGCACCAGATCCGCGTGGAATTCGTGGAGCCCGGCGCGATCCGGCAGGCCTTGCGGTTCTACGACTATCACCGCGCCCGCCTGTTGGTGAACGCCTGGCTGGGCGAAGCGGGGCGGCGGTTTCAGCTGGCGCTGCATATTGCCATGCTCGAACAGAACAAGACCATCGCCGCACTGATCGATCCCACACCCTTCGACAGTGCCAACGGGCGAATTATGGCCGAGCAGGCCTTGCGCAACTATTGGGCCGCCGCGGTACTCATGCCCTATGCGCCGTTCCTCGCAGCCGCCCGCCGCCTGCGCTATGATGTCGCAGCGCTGGCCGCGACCTTTCAGGTCAGCTTCGAGCAGGTGGCACACCGGCTGACCACCCTACAGCAGGATGGCGCAAGCGGAGTGCCGTTTTTCCTGGTGCGCGTGGATCAGGCCGGGAACGTGTCGAAGCGGCTCGACGGCAGCGGCCTGCCCTTTGCCCGCATGGCTGGTGGCTGCCCCTTGTGGGCCGCCCACACCAGCTTCGCCCGCCCGGAGGAGGTGATCGCGCAACTGGTCGAACTGCCCGATGGACAGCGGTTTGTCACCGTGGCTCACTGCGCGTTCGCCGGCACAGGCGGTTTCGCCGCCCCGCGCAACCTGCGGGCGGTAGCGCTGACCTGCTCGGCCGAGCATCTCGACCAGCTTGTCTATGCCGATCACTTGTCCGCCACTGAGCCGACCGGCATCGGCATTTCCTGCCGTGTCTGCCATCGCCTCAATTGCATGGCCCGCTCAGCCCTGCCGATTGGCCGCGAAGCCTTGCCCGACACCTACCTCAGGCCGAGCACACCATTTTCGTTCGAAGGTGAATGAAAAGGCCTTCGTCCGCTCTTACACGAAATTGCCCAGCTCGATTTCGAGCAGTCTTTCAGCGGATCCACGCCCGCCAGCATCGCCGCTTCGCTGATCGCCGTCTCGCGCGGGAAATTCTTCTGAAACTGGATCAGCGTGCGCATCGAATGAACGCTGAGACCGATCGCAAGCAGGCATTCCGCCTGCCCAATTTACATAGTGCCGATAGCGTGCTCGCGGACATTGGCCACCTCGCCATAAACCGCGGCCATCTGGCCTGCCGAAAACAGGACCGCTGCGATACCAACCTGCTGCGCTAGTCGTGGTACCCAACGCCCCGATCAGTGATAGGCCTGCATGTAGCCACCATCTGCGACGATATATTGGCCCGAAATATAGCCCGCATCCCGCGAACACAGAAACGCGACTAGCGATCCAACTTCCTCCGGCTGGCCAAACCTGTTGGCCGGAATCCGCCGCAGGAAATCGTCCAGAAACGGCCCGATCGCCATCCCCGCATCCGCCGCGCATTGATCGAAAAACGCTGCATAGGCAGGGCCAGTGTCGATGAATCCTGGCGCAACCGTGTTGACTGTGATCCCGTGTGGCCCAAGCTCGTCGGCGAGGCTGCGGCTCAGGCCTAGCCCGGCGGGCCGGACAGTATTGGCGAGGATATAGTCGAAGTTCAGCACCGAAGCGCGAGCGGGCGATTTTGCCGCACCTGATCCGATGGTCACGATCCGGCCCCACCGCCGATCCTTCATCGCCGGAACGAGGGCTTTTGCAAAATGGCGGAAAGCCTTCACGATGTTGAGATAAGCTTCGTCAAACGCATCGTCATCAAAGGCATCAAACCCTCCTGAAGGTGGCGCGACCGGGGTGAAGATGGCGATATCGGGCGCACCGAACGCCTTTTTCGCTTCGCTGACGATGTAGTCATAGGCCGCAAGGTCCGTGAGATCGGCAGAAACGCCGACCGCCTTGCCGCCTTTTGCCGCGATGGCCGAGACAGTCTCGTCCAGCCCCGCTTTGCCGCGCGCCACCACGACGATCAGCGCACCATTTTCGCCCAGCCGCTCGGCGGTAACGCGGCCCATCCCGTGGGTGCCGCCGGTTACCAGTGCGACTTTGTCCCTTATTCCAAGATCCATGATCTGCCTGCTCCCTACGCTTGTTCGCGGGCTGTTATGCGAAAGCCGGCAAGCTGCCCTGCCTACCCAAAGGAGGGGGCAAGGGGGCAGCAAGGCATGATTACCTGCGGCATTCGCGCAGTCTGCGAAACGCGCAAGGAACAGCAGATGGCATCAGGAACCGTCAAACTTCTAGCGGTCGGCGATCTGCAACTCATGACCCGAGAACCGCCCACGGATCTGTTCGCGCAAGCGGCGCCAGTACTCTCAGGCGCAGACGTGACTTTTGGCAATTGCGAATGGCCCTATGCCGAAGAGGCTGGCGACACCCACCCGGTAGAAGCGCATATCAACGACGATTTCGACGGCGGCGACCTGTTTGTCCCCGGCGCGCCCGAATGTATCGCCATGATGGGCGCGGCGGGATTCGATGTGATGAGTGTGGCCAACAACCACACTATGCACGGCGGTTATCGCGCGTTTGCGCGGACCCTCTCGCTGCTGATCGAAGCCGGCATTGCGCCCGTGGGCGGCGGCGACACGATTATCAGCGCCCGCCTGCCTGCAATTGTGGAACGCGTCGGCCACAAGATCGGCTTCCTCGCTTGCACTTCAGGATTCCTGCCCGGTGCTCACGCGGGACGGCGCACGCCGGGGATCGTGCCCCTGCGCCGCCATACCTATGCCGAAAACAACAGTTGGCACGATTGGGGTATCGAACCGGCAACGCGAACGCTGGTCAACCGCGACGACCTGGCCGCGATGGTCGACAGCATCACGCAGTTGAAAGCAAAGGCCGATATCGTGGTGCTGAGCTGCCATTGGGGCATTCTCGAACATGTCTCGGCCATTGCCGACTACCAGCGCGAGGCGGCGCGGGCTTTTATCGATGCAGGCGCAGATCTGATCGTCAGCCAGGGGCCACTGCCGATAAAGGGGATTGAGGTCTATCGCGGCAAGGCGATCCTGTATTGCATGGGCAAGTTTGCGATGATTTCCCCCTGGTCGCGTGCCGAGACACCATCGGGCATTTCAGCGCCGCTCCTCGATGAAACCAGCCGCGGTCTGGCCGCGTCAGTAACGATCACCGATGGCTCAATCACCAGCGTGCAGGTCATTCCGGTCTATCTTGGCAGCAGCGGGCGGCCCAATATTCTCGCTCCGGGCGACCCGAACTTTGCCGAGATCCTTGCCATCGTGGCAGAGCGCACCGCCGCTGCTGGCTTGAACGGCGTGATGGACGCGGACGGCCGGATCGCGCTGGGTTGATCGATGACGAACAACCAAACATCCGTGCCGACGGAGGAATTCGCCAGGCAGATCGGCCCCTGGCTTTCCGCGCGGCTGCCCGGCTTGCCGCCAGTCGCAATTGCCGAGCTGAGTGAACCGGCGCAAGGCTTTTCCAGCCGCACCATCCTGTTCACCGCGCGCTGGAATGACGGCAAGCGGGACGTGGAACGGCCCCTCGTCGCACGTGTCCAGCGCGACGTTGCCGTGCCGATGCTGGCCGACGTTTTTCATCAATGCCGGGTGATGCAGGCTGTCACCGCCAATTCTGCGGTCAACGTGCCGAAGATTAATTATGTGGAAGACGATCCGACCATTGTGGGGGCGCCGTTTTTCATCATGGAACGATTGTATGGCCGGGTGCCGCCTGATTTTCCCAGTTACCATCAGCAAGGCTGGCTCGCCGAACTGGCACCGGCTCAGCGGACCCGCCTCTGGTGGAACGGCATCGAGGAAATGGCCCGTCTGCACCAGATCGACTGGCGCTGCTTCCCGTTTCTGGAGGATGCCGCCGCCACCCCGCCGGACGCAGTGTTCTATCTAGACCAGTTCCTAGGCAATTGGTTCGATTGGGCGCGCGATGGACGCACGCATCCAGTTATTTCCGAAGCGTTGGCCTACCTCAAAGCGCATGCTCCCCCTCCAACTACTTCGGGGCTGGTATGGAACGACGCGCGGCTGGGCAACACGATGTACGGCGCCGACAGCGTCGCAGTTGTATCGCTGCTGGATTTCGAGGTGGCGACATTGGGGCCACCAGAAATCGATCTGGCGCACTGGGTCTACCTTGACGAGGTGTTCAGCGAGAATTTCGGAGTGCCGCGGATTGACGGGCTGCCGCGCGATGCGGAGGCCGTGGCAGGGTTCGAGCGGATCTATCACCGGGCGATGCCGCAATTTAGCTTCTACATGGCTGTGGCCGCGCTCAAGATCCTGATCTTGTCGGTCCGCAGCTATGGCAACGATAAGGACACGGGTGCCCCGGCGCCGCTGCCAGATTTCCTGCTTGCCCGGCTGACCCATTATCTTGGCGAGTTCAAGGCGGGGCGCTGACGCCGTTTGTCCCGCCTCCCTTTGGATAGGCGCTGGGTGCAATTGGCGCGATAGTTTCAACGTATTGCAGAAAATAAGCCGCCCCCGAAAAAGATCGGTCAACTGAAATCAAAAGGTGAGGACCATGTCAATTGAAGCCAACAAGGCTGCCGTGCGTGGCTGGTTTGAAGCGGTCAACCACGGTGATGAAGCCGCCATACTGGAATCGACTGCAGAAGACTTCGTCTTTCTGACTATGGCGGTTGAGCCGGAATGGCTGCAATACAAGTGGGACCGCGTGCAGTTTTCCAAGGTGCCGGCCAACATGTCGACCGTGCTGACAGCGCCGATCCAGCTCAAGATCGTGGCCATGACGGCAGAGGACGACCGGGTTGCGGTGGAGGCGGAAACCGATTCCCAATTGCTCAACGGCCGCCGCTACAACAACGCCTATCATTTCGTGTTCAAGCTGCGCGGCGGCAAGTTTACCGAAGTGCGCGAATACAGTTGCAGCCATCTGGCCCAGAACTGCTTCGGCGCGGTGACGCCCGACGATCCTGCCGGAGCGACGATGGCCGAAGCCTGACTATGTGGGGCTGATCATAGGGGGCGGCAATCGCCAGAACCCGGCACGAGATTGGAGAAATACGATGCAAGCCGAAGCCTTGAACCTCCTGACCCGCACGATGGAAGCCCAACTTCTCAGGAAATCACAGCCCGAAGGCTATCCCTACCTGCCGCCTGTTCCATCAAGCCGCTATACCGACCCCGGGTTTGCCGGGCTGGAACGTGACGGGATGTGGATGAAGACATGGCTGCTGGCGGGCCATATTTCGGAACTGCCGACCGGCGGATCGTATTTTCTGTTTGAACAGCTCGACCAGTCGGTGATCATTTCACGCGGCAAGGATGGTGCGATCCGAGCTTTCTATAATGCATGCCGCCACCGTGGTTCGGCACTGCTGCTCCAGCAATCAGGCAAGGCTGCCCGGTTTGTCTGCCCTTACCATTCGTGGGGCTACTCGCTCGAAGGCGATTTGAAATCGGTCCCGGACCAGCATGATTTCCAATGCCTAGACAAGGCAGACAGCGGCCTCATTCCTGTCCGGTGCGATGTCAGCCGCGGATTCATTTACATCAATTTTGACCAGCAGGCCGGGCCGCTGGAGGATTTTCTCGCCCCGCAACTGCCGCAGACAGAGGGCTATCCAATCGACAAGATGGTCGTCAAACACCGCCTGCTGGTGGAGATGGAGTGCAACTGGAAGATCGCCTATCACAATTTCTGCGAAATCTATCACGTCTCCACCTGCCATCCCAAGACCTTGTCCCCCTACCTCGATTCGCAGAGTTTCGTGATTGCCTTGCTCGCCAACGGGCACATGCGGTTTGCCACCCGCAAGAAGAAGGGCGATTCAATTTTCGGGCATGATTTGTACAAGCCGGACGACATCGCCGATATCTTCCGCGAGGTCACCGTCGCCCTGCCAAGCTTCCCCAATGTGTTCTATTCGCTCGATCCAATCGGGTTCAATCTCCAGTCTTTCTGGCCGGCCGGACCGAACAAATCGGTCATGGAAGTGCGCATGATGGGCTGGGATGTCGATACCGAAGCAGACCGCACGCATTGGGAATCGATGAAGGGGCTAGTGGGCCATATCCTCGACGAAGACCTGCACTTGTTCGGGTCCATGCAGCGCAATCTGGCACAAGGGATCATCCCCGAACTGGTCCTGGGCTATCAGGAACGAGCGCTATACTGGTTCGAGGAAGAAATCGACCGGCGCATCGGCGTTGACAACATCCCCGAAACGCAGCGCGTCGCGCAAGTGCTTTCCGGACAGATGCAGCGCTGAGGCTGCCAGTGCGCTATCAGTATCGCTGCGGCGGGACCTTGGTAGGAGCGACCTGTCAGGCCCGCCGCCAACAATTCATCGCAGTCGGCGTGCCCGATTTGTTTGTGGACGAGGACATCGCCTTTGCCACCAATCTGCTTCGGCCCGGCGTGCCAACCGAATTGCAAGCCGCGAAATTGGCGCGACTGGATCTATCTATGCGCGCAAGTATTCATCTTTAGGAAGGAAAGAAGCGAAGGCAGAGCATGATCTGCAGCGCGAAATCCTCCTTGGTCGGCAGCCCAGGCAACTGAACCTCGAGACCTTGATAAAGATGGTGCGCCCGCTCGCCTGGCCGCAGCAGCACGCCGCCATCGGTTGGACCTGATCGCGCAATTCCTGTTATCGCGAACAATCTGCCTTTTATCGGCGATTAATCGCCCTGTTCCAAAAAAATGCCCTGTCCGGGCGAATAACAGGGAAACCGGTTTTCGCCCCGCACAAGTGACGGAAATTACGCTGAAAAATCTCAATCGCTGGGCCAGAATCAGGCAAAAATCCCTGTTTTTCCGCGCAAATGCACATTTTTCCCTGTTCTTCCCCGATAATTCTTCCCTGATAACAGACAGCCCGGACCTGCGCGATCGGTTGCTGTTAATGTTGGCAGCGGAATTGCGGATTTCGCTCGACACCAGCGGGGCCACGGCAACGCTGGAGGAGGAGATCGCGCCTGAGCGTGTGGGTGCCTATCGCATAGCCGAAAGAATCGGACGCGGCGGCATGGGTTCGGTCTATCGCGGGGAGTGCGACACTGGCGATTTTTCGCATGTGGTCGCGATCAAGGGCATCAAACCTGGCCTGCTATCATCGGCGCTGGTTGAACGCTTCACGCGCGAACGGCAGATCCTGGCCAGCCTAAGCCACCCAAACATCGCCCAACTCTACGATGGCTGCGAGACATCTGATGGTTCGCCGTATATCGTGATGGAAATGGTCACAGTGGCACCGGTGTCGCCTTTGCTCACCGAAATCTGGTGGTCCACCGCGACCTCACCCCTTCCAATACGCTGGTGACTGCAGACAGTTCGGTTAAGCTGATCGACTTCGGCATAGCCCGCCCAACTGATGCGCCCGGCGAGAGCGCCAACTTGTCATCGGCGCGGTCGCTTGCCAGCCTCAGCCTGACCCCCGGCTTTGCTGCACCTGAACGGCACCTCAGCAACGCCGCGACAACATCGGCAGACATCTACTCGCTCGGAAAGCTGCTCGAACGCTTGCTCCCCGACCACGACGATGCCGAGCTTACGGCAATAATCGCCAAGGCCAGCGCCATCGATCCAGCGGTCCGGTATCCGACCGTGGAAGCACTGGCAGGTGACCTCTCCGCTTGGGAGAACAACAGGCCGGTAACGGTTATGGGCGATGCGCGACTACCTGAGCCGTTCGTGCAATCCACCGCACACGGGTCTTGGACCAAATAAGCTGGCTGATTTCCGAGGGCGAGGCATCCGCGCGCCCTACCCTAGATTTGCCCTTTGGATAGGGGTGCGTTTGGTTTGACAGGACCCCGTAATCTGTTCAACAAACAATATCCGATCGGGCCTTCGGTTCTTCTCAATTCTTTCCCGGTCAACACCGTGTATTATGGCGAATCTCGCACCTACGGCCTTCAATTGACCTATAGATTTGGCCGGTAAAAACGAGCATTATCGATGATCCAGAATGGCCTGCACCACCGGAGCTGTCCCTTGTGTGAAGGGATGTGCGGGATCACCGTGACCGTCGAGGGCGGACGGGCTGCATCCGTCCGCGCCAACCGGCAGGATGTCTGGAGCCAGGGCCATATCTGCCCCAAAGGCACGACATTGGGCACGCTGCATCATGATCCGGACCGGCTGCGCACCCCAATGGTGCGCGATGGAAACGCATGGAAGAGCGCGTCGTGGGAAGCGGCGTTCGAGCGTCTGGAGATGTTGGTCGGAGGTGTCCGCAACCGGCATGGGCCGCATGCCTTTGCCGCCTATGGCGGCAATATGGCGGGGAAGGACACCACACTGTCCCGCTATTCGGGTCTGATGCTGGCAACATCGGGCATCCAGCAAATTTATTCCTCGGGCACGGTCGATCAGCACCCGAAAAATCTGTCGGCCATGTTGATGTTCGGGAATGAGTGGAAAATCCCTATTCCCGACCTCGACAATACCGACTTGTTCATCATCTTTGGCGGCAATCCGGCTGCGTCCAAGGGCAGTATATTTTCCCACCGCGACGTGATGGGGGCAATGCGCGATCTTCGCGCGCGCGGCGGCAGGGTCATCGTGGTCGACCCGGTGCGCACGCAAACGGCGCGATCTGCGGACCAGTGGATCGGTCTAAGGCCCGGCAGCGACGCGGCCTTCATGCTTGGCGTGGCCCACGTCCTGTTCGCGCGCGATGCAGTGCGGCTGCGTCACCTGGAAGGATTGGTCGAAGGGCTTGAGAGCCTGCGCGATATCGTGGGCGGCTTCAGCCCGCAATCTGTCGCAGCCCATTGCGGAATAGAGGCAATGATCATCGAAGATCTCGCCGAAGAATTGATCTGCACCGAACGATCCGCAATCTATGGCCGAATCGGCACCTGCACCCAGAGCTTCGGCACGCTTGCATCCTGGATGATCGACGTGCTGGCGATCCTGACCGGCAATCTGGACCGGCGCGGCGGCAGTATGTGGAGCCGTCCGGTCGCGCCGCTGGTGGACATGCTGTCGATGCTGCCCGCCGGAATGCCGATCGTGATGGGCAAGAGCCGCGTTCGCGGCGTCCCCGCAGTTCTGGGCCAGTTCCCCGCCTCCTGCATGGCAGAGGAAATCGCAACGCCGGGACCGGGCCAGATCAAGGGTTTGCTGACCTTTGGCGCCAATCCCGCGCTCAGCGCCCCGGATTCAGGCAGGCTGGTGCAGGCTTTGCCGTTGCTGGAATGCATGGTCAGCCTCGACAATTACCTTAACGAAACCACACGGCACGCCCATGTGATCCTGCCCAGCCCCTCGTTGCTGGAAAGCGAGCATTTCGACATGTGGTCATGGGTCTTCTGCCTGACCAGCGGTGGCCATTATTCGCCACCTGTGTTCCCTGCCACCGGTCGCCCGGAACACTGGCGCGTGGTCACCCGTGTGGGCGCGATCATTGGCGGGCAGCCGAACGCGGATGTCGAAGCAATGGACGATGGCTATTTCCGGGGGCTGGCAACGGCCCACGGGATCGATGAGGACATGGCCATCGAGGCACTGCCCGAACGGGGTCCGACCCGCATTCTCGACCTTGCTATCCGCACCGGCCCGTTTGGTGACCGTTTCGGCACGTTATCGAACGGCCTGACGCTGGAGAGCTTCCGCGACAAGCCGGACGGACTGATCATAGCACCCGCCATTCCGCGTGCAATCGAGGGATTCAAAACGCCATCGGGCAAGATCGAAATCGCGCCTGCGCTCATCCTGTCGGACATCCACCGGCTGGAACAGGCAGTGCGCACCAACGATTCCTCGCTCGTCCTGGTCAGCCGCCGTCATCTCCGCTCGCTCAACAGCTGGATGCACAACATCGATACGCTGGTGAAAGGCAAGGAGCGCTGCACCTTGCAGATGCACAGCACCGATGCAGCGACCCATGGACTGGTCAACGGCGAGATGGTCGCGCTTTCCTCTGTTGCAGGCGAAATAGTCGTGCCACTGGAAACCAATGACGATATCCGGCCAGGCGTCGTCTCGATGCCGCATGGCTGGGGTCATGGCGATCCGCAGACGCGCCTTGGCGTTGCTCAAGCCCATGCCGGGTCCAACACCAATATTCTCAGCCCAGGCACCATGGTTGATGTCATTTCCGGCAACGCCGTGCTGAACGGCATCCCGGTCCGGGTAACCAAGGCTGACTTGCCGTCAGGCAACGAATTCGGAGCGGCCATATGAAGATGGTGCTGAGTCTGTTGTCTGGCCTGATCGGGGTCGCGCTGATCGTGTTCGGTTGCTACGCCATGGTTGCGACTACCATAGTGACCGACATGACCGCGCTTGTGCCCAAAGGCGTGGCCGGTCTCAATGAAGCGCGTGCCATTTATGCGGGGTCGTTCTGGGCGATGGGCGGGTTGATTCTGTATGGGCTGGGATCACCACGTTTCAGGCAGCCTTTTTTGCTGTCGATTGGCCTTATCTTCGGCGGTTTCATCGTGGCTCGCATCATCTCGATTGCCATGGATGGCTACGATCCGTCGCTAGGCGCAGCCATCGGAGCAGAACTCGTGGCAACGCTGATTCTGATCGCCGCCAGCCGTGCATCATCGCCGGTTTCGTCAGTCTGAAAGCGATGCCCGGCCGCCGACCGCGACGTGATTGGACCAGGGTGCGCCGGGCAGGCGGGCCGCGCCAAAAAATTCGCGTGTCTGCACAGGTTCGACCAGCCCCAGCGCCACGCGATACCGCCGGGCCTCGGCAGATGGCAGCGCAGCTGCCCCGAACGCATCGAGATGCGCCATGATCTGCGCCAGTCGAATTCGAAGGTCCCGAGTGGGACCCGCCCGTGTTCGAGCCGCCGGTCTGGGTACCGCCCGAATTCGATCCGCCCGAAATCAGCGAGATCCCGTGGACCGATTTCGACGACGATGACTACCTAGATGCCGGCAACCTCGCCTTCGACTACCTCGACATGTCGGGCACGGTGGAAACCGATCTGTCGCGCTGGGCCGCATGGCTGGCGACGCAGAACGTTCGTGAACTTGAACGGCTGGCGCTGCTGGCCGGCTATTCCAACCTCGCCTCTGCCCTGGCCGATGCAGAGAACATCATTCGCCAGTCGCAGGACGATGGCTACCGCCGGTGGGCGATGCAGGCGCCCAGTTGCGGCGGCTATGTCGGCTGCGGGCCGAGCTATCTCGAATGGTGGTACATGAAGACCTCGATCGTGGCGCTCGGCGATATCCTGGCCCAGAGCCGCGAGATTTTCTCCTCTGGCGGGTTCAGCGATATCGGTATCACAGGCCTCGACCTGGGTTACCTGTTGCTCGATCACGGAACGCAGGATGGCGATTATGCCTATCATCTCAACGCCACCGCCTATGCCGGCTTCCTGCGCAAATTTGCTGAGAAGCGCGGCGTGGTGCGACTTGAAGGCAAGGTGGCCGACGTGAAGCTGGATGGTGAGACAGGGTCTGTCAACGCGATCACGATGGAAAACGGGCAGGACATCGCCGGCCAGCTGTTTATCGACTGCTCGGGATTTCGCGGCCTGCTGATCGAACAGGCGCTGGAAACGGGGTACGAGGACTGGACGCACTGGCTGCCTTGCAACCGCGCTGTCGCCCTGCCCTGCAACCGCGACGATGGCAGCCCGCCGCCGCCCTTTACCCGCGCCACCGCCCATTCGGCCGGTTGGCAATGGCAAGTCCCGCTGCAACACCGCAATGGCAACGGCCATGTCTTTTGCGATGCCTTCATGTCGGCCGACGAGGCAACCGACATCCTGCTGGTAAACATTGCCGGCAAGCCCACAGCCGATCCCAACCACCTGCGGTTTGTTACCGGCCGGCGCAAGAAGTTCTGGAACAAGAACGTCATCGCGATTGGCCTGGCTGCGGGCTTCATGGAGCCGCTGGAATCAACTTCGATCCACCTGATCAATACCGGGATCAACAAGCTCATCTCGCTGCTTTCGCTCGACGGGGTGACGCAGGCGCAAGAGGATGCTTTCAATCGGCTAACGGCCAAGGAATATGCCCGGATCCGCGATTTCCTGATCCTGCATTATAACACCACCACCCGTGATGATTCAGATTTCTGGAACTATTGCCGCACCATGTCCGTGCCCGACAGCCTGACCGAAAAGGTCGAACTGTTCCGGCAGAACGGACAGATCTTCCGCGAGGACGATGAGCTGTTCACCGAAACCAGCTGGGCGGCCGTGATGATGGGCCAAGGCATTGCCATGCAAGGCCACAATGCGATGGCTGAAACGCTCGACCAGAAAGCGACCAAGCACGAGTTGGACGAGATCGAAAAATCGGTTCGTTTCCTGGTGCAGAATATGCCGGGGCACAGCGATTTTCTGGCGCAATACTGCCCAGCGGCAGCCGTCTGACAATCGGGACAAATCAGACGGACATTATTGCCTGCCATCCGAGACTACACGCAGGGTATCCCTTTCGGGTGCTGTCAGTCTAATCGCAACTCGTCTCCGATTGGCGAAGTTCTCCACTCCCCAGCGACGGCTCATGCCATGAGCGACTGCCGCTCGGCCAGGGCGGCCGAGCGGCGGGTCTTGTAGGTTTGTCTGTCGACAAGGTGGCGTTCGAGATTGAAGTGGTTGTGGACGTTGGCATGGACCAAGGCGAACCTCTGTAAGCTCTTCATCTGCCGGAACCGCAGCATTGCACGCTGTCGTCGTCGGAACGGCAGATGTGAATTCTCCGATAGATTGTGATGATCTCGGGTGCCGAGTTGAAATAGCGAAACGGACTGTCGGGTTTGCGACGTTTGGGCATCGCCCGACCCTACCCTCGTCGGCTTACTTTTCAAACAGGTGCATTTGCTTTGAAAGCACCTTGTCATTTGTTCGATACCAAACCAGTGCCAGACCACTCGCCAGCCGAAAGCGAGAAAGCCAAGGTAATAGCGTGGTCCGGCCCATAGTCGGTTTGCCAATCTGACCCGAACAGCAAGCCGATTCTGCGCGTAAATTCAAAGCCATCGATGGGTACCATGGCAATGCCAGGGCCGGTCAGAGAGTGCGGCGCAACGGTTATGCCCATACCTGATCGCACCATCGCCATTGCTCGATCATCGTTTGCAGATCGCAGGCTAAACCGTGGCCGTGCCCCGCGCTCTGTGAAGAAGCGGCTGGTCTGCGCAAGTATCTCGCACGAACGACGCGCAATCATTGTTTCCCCGGCAACGTCCGCCACGGTCAGCGACGTGGCTCCAGCCAGCGTATGGCCTGACGAAAAGGCGAGGCAATAGGGTTCTGAGAAAAGCAATTGGTGGACAAATCGGCACTCACCTTCGTTGACAAGGGTAATTGCAAGGTCGATCCCGCCGCTGGAAATGGCAGATAATAGGTCCCGCTCACCGCCTTCGATCAGTTCCAGCGGCTCCAGCCCGTCATACCCGGCCATCGCGATTTCCAGCAGAGATGTCGGGATGCTGTGCAGCACACCCAAGCGGATCGGCCTGACCGGAGTTGGCAGTCTGGCAACGCGGGCTTCCGCAAGGCGAAAGTCCCGTTCAATGTCGCGCGCATGCGGTAGCAACCGGTTGCCCGCTTCGGTCAGGCGAATGCGGCGCTTCTCTCGGATGAACAACTTTGATCCAAGCTGCCGTTCCAGTTCGGCAATTCCCATCGACAAGGTGGGCTGCGTCACATTGATGCGGCCTGCCGCCTGGGTGAAATTTCCGGCATCGACCACGGCGAGGAACTGGCGAATCTGCGTTCTGCTAATCATAGGATTAGTTTATAACATTAATCAGATTATTCCAATTTTTCTATCATTAGCAGCTTTGGTAAGGCGTTGTTCTCGCAAACTGCGATCCGCATTTCGGCTGGAGAGAGAACATGACCGCACCCGCGCTCGACTTCGCGCTTGGCGAAAGCGCAGACATTATCCGAGAGGCGACGATGCGCTTCGCCCGAGAACAGATTGCCCCGCTCGCCGCCAGGATCGATGCGCAAGACTGGTTCCCGCGCGATGAACTGTGGACGGCCATGGGCGATCTGGGTTTGCACGGTATCACCGTGGCGGAAGAGTTCGGCGGGCTTGGCTTGGGTTATCTCGAGCATGTCGTCGCCTGCGAGGAAGTCAGCCGTGCGTCAGCTTCCATCGGCCTCAGTTATGGGGCGCATTCCAACCTGTGCGTCAACCAGATCCATCGCTGGGGTAACGCGCAGCAGAAGGCCAGATACTTGCCGAAGTTGGTCTCGGGCGAGCATGTTGGCAGCCTTGCCATGTCCGAAGCAGGCGCCGGATCGGACGTTGTTTCGATGAAGCTTAGGGCCGACAAGGTGGATGGTGGCTGGCGGCTCAACGGCACCAAATTCTGGATTACCAATGCCTCCCATGCCGATGTGCTGGTGGTCTATGGCCGCAGCGATGCCAATGCCGGTTCGCGCGGGATTACCTCCTTCCTGATCGAGCAGGACATGCCGGGCTTCACGATCGGCCAAAAAATCGACAAGTTGGGTATGCGCGGCTCGCCGACGGCGGAGCTGGTGTTCAGTGATTGCTTCGTGCCGGACGAGAACGTCTTGGGTTCAGTTGGCGGCGGGGTTGGCATCTTGATGTCCGGCCTTGATTACGAGCGCGTCGTGTTGTCGGGCATCCAGCTGGGCATCATGCAGGCCTGCCTCGACGTTGTCCTGCCCTTTGTGCGGGAACGCAAACAGTTCGGGCAAGCGATCGGCACGTTTCAGCTCATGCAGGCCAAGGTGGCGGACATGTATGTCGCGCTCAATTCCGCACGGGCCTATGTCTATACCGTCGCAAAGGCCTGCGATGCGGGGCAGACCACCCGCTTCGATGCGGCAGGGGCAATTCTGCTGGCGTCAGAAAACGCGGTGAAAGTGGCGCTGGAAGCAGTGCAGGCGTTGGGTGGTGCGGGCTATACCAAGGACTGGCCGGTGGAGCGCTATCTGCGTGACGCCAAGTTGCTCGATATCGGCGCGGGCACCAATGAAATCCGCCGGATGCTGATCGGCCGGGAATTGTTTGGGGCTGGCGCATGAGCGCCCCTGTCCTGCCCACTTCGCTCACCATTGACAGCCCGCAAGCGCAGGCACGCGAGGCGCATAATCGCGCACTGGCCGTGCAGTTGCGCGCCAAAGTGGCGCAGGCCGCACTGGGCGGCAATTCCAAGTCGCGCGAACGCCACACCGCGCGCGGCAAACTGCTCCCACGCGAACGGGTCGAACAGCTGCTTGATCCCGGCTCGCCGTTCCTCGAAATCGGCCAGCTTGCGGCAGGCGGCCTTTACAATGATGAAGTCCCTGCGGCCGGAATCATTGCGGGCATCGGCCGCGTCTCCGGCCGCCAGTGCATGATTTTTGCCAACGATGCCACGGTGAAAGGCGGCACCTATTTCCCGATGACGGTGAAGAAGCACATCCGCGCGCAGGAGATCGCTCAAACCAATCGCCTGCCGTGCCTGTACCTCGTCGACAGTGGCGGCGCGAACCTGCCCAATCAGGCAGAAGTCTTCCCTGATCGCGATCATTTCGGGCGCTTTTTCTTCAATCAGGCGAACATGAGCGCAGCCGGCATCCCGCAGATTGCGTGCGTGATGGGATCGTGCACAGCCGGCGGCGCCTATGTGCCCGCGATGAGCGACGAGAGCATTATTGTGAAGGAACAGGGCACAATCTTCCTCGCCGGTCCGCCACTGGTTCAGGCGGCGACGGGCGAAGTTATCAGCGCGGAAGAGCTTGGCGGCGGCGACCTGCATTCGCGAAAGTCCGGCGTCACCGATCACCTCGCCGAGAATGACGAGCACGCGCTCACCATTATGCGCGATATCGTAAGCCACCTTGGCGCGCGGCACCAGCACAACCTGCCGCTGAAAGAACCGCGTGCGCCCAAGTACGACTCCGAGGACCTCTATTCCATCGTCCCTGAAGACGTGCGCGAACCCTATGACGTTCACGAGGTGATCGCACGGATCGTCGATGGCAGCGAATTCCACGAGTTCAAGGCGCTCTACGCCACCACGCTGGTGTGCGGCTTCGCGCATATCTGGGGTATGCCGGTGGCGATCCTGGCCAATAACGGCATCCTGTTTTCCGAAAGTGCGCTGAAGGGCGCACACTTCATTGAACTCGCCTGCCAGCGCGGGATTCCGCTGCTGTTCCTGCAAAACATTTCCGGCTTTATGGTTGGCGGCAAGTATGAAGCAGAAGGCATTGCCAAACATGGCGCAAAGCTGGTGACGGCAGTTGCTACGGCGCAGGTGCCCAAAATCACCGTATTGATCGGCGGCAGCTTTGGCGCGGGCAATTATGGCATGTGTGGCCGCGCCTATGACCCGCGCTTCCTGTTCACCTGGCCCAATGCGCGCATTTCGGTGATGGGCGGCGAGCAGGCGGCTTCGGTGCTGGCGACAGTCCACCGCGATGCCGCCAAGTGGACGCCCGCAGAGGCTGAGGAGTTCAAGGCGCCGATCCGGCAGATGTACGAAGACGAAGGCAATCCGTATTACGCGACAGCGCGGCTGTGGGATGATGGGGTCATCGATCCCGTGCAGACCCGCGATGTGCTGGGGCTGGCACTGGCGGCGTGTCTGGAAGCGCCGATACCCGAAAGGCCGCAGTTCGGCGTGTTCAGGATGTGATGCAGATGATCAAGTGCCTCCTCATCGCCAATCGCGGCGAAATCGCTTGCCGCGTTATCCGCACGGCGAGGCACATGGGTATTCGTACCGTGGCGGTCTATTCGGATGCTGACGCCGATGCGCTGCACGTTCGCTCGGCGGACGAGGCGGTGCACATCGGGCCTTCGCCTGCCCGCGAGAGCTACCTTGTCGGCGAAAAGATCATCGCCGCAGCAAAGGTGACCGGCGCAGAGGCGATCCATCCCGGCTATGGTTTCCTCTCGGAAAATGCCGAGTTCGCGCAGGCGGTGCTCGATGCAGGCCTCGTCTGGGTCGGGCCAAAGCCCGCCAGCATCACCGCGATGGGCCTGAAAGACGCGGCGAAGAAGCTGATGCAGGCGGCGGGAGTGCCGACCACGCCGGGCTATCTGGGCGAAAATCAGGACCCGGCCAACCTTCAGGCCGAAGCTGACAAGATCGGCTACCCCGTCCTCATCAAGGCGGTGGCTGGCGGCGGCGGCAAGGGCATGCGGCTGGTAGAGATGGCGGTGGACTTCGCCGATGCCCTCGCCTCGTGTCAGCGCGAAGCAGCCGCCAGCTTCGGCAGCGCCCATGTGCTGATCGAGAAATATATTCTCTCACCCCGCCACATCGAGGTCCAGGTGTTCGGCGACAGCCACGGCAATGTCGTCCACCTGTTCGAGCGCGATTGCTCGCTCCAGCGGCGCCACCAGAAAGTTATCGAGGAGGCCCCTGCCCCCGGCATGGACCAAGCCACCCGCGAAGCCGTCTGCGCCGCCGCCGTCCGCGCCGCCAAGGCGGTGAACTATGAAGGCGCGGGCACCATCGAATTCATCGCCGATGGCTCCGAAGGCCTTCGCGCCGACCGGATCTGGTTCATGGAAATGAACACCCGGCTTCAGGTGGAACATCCGGTAACCGAGGAAATCAGCGGGCAGGATCTGGTCGAATGGCAGATCCGGGTTGCCGCTGGCGAGAAGCTGCCGTGCACGCAGGATGAGCTGGAAATCAACGGCTGGGCACTGGAAGCGCGGCTTTATGCGGAAGACCCGGCCAAGGGCTTTCTGCCATCCATCGGGCGGCTTGAAGTGTTCCGGTTGGGTGAAGGGCAAAGTTTAACCGGGGCGCGTGGGCGCATCGATACTGGCGTCTATGAAGGTGCCGAAGTCTCGCCGTTCTACGATCCGATGATCGCCAAGCTGATCGCCCATGGCGAAACGCGCGACGCGGCGCGCGCGCTGCTTTCCGAGATGCTGAATCACAGCAAAGTGTGGCCGGTGCGGACCAATGCCGCGTTCCTGATAAACGCCCTTGCCCATCCCGAATTCGCCGCTGGCCAGGTCGATACTGGCCTGATCGGCCGCGATGGCGAGCGCATGACGGCTGAACCGAAGCCTTCGCCGCAAGCGTTGACCGAAGCGGCGATGGCGATGGTCCCCCGCTCGCTGTGCTCGGGCTTCCGCCTCAACGGTCCGGAACGCCTTACTGCGCCCTTCCTGCTCGATGGCTTTCGGGTGGATGTAATGCTGCGCGGGCCGGGTTCAGAACATCCCGTCGCTACCATGCTGGTCGCCGAAGGCGGCATGGTCTGGCAGTTGGCCCCGTGGCGCGCCGCCGGGGCGCCCGGGGTGGCAGCGGGCGATGGCTCGATCCTCTCGCCGATGCCTGGCAAGATCATCGCGGTGGAAGTGGCCGAGGGGGATAGCGTGGTGAAGGGCCAGAAATTGCTCACCCTCGAAGCGATGAAAATGGAACATTCCCTCACCGCGCCATTCGACGGCTTGGTGGCGCAGCTACCCTTTCCGGCTCACTTTTCAATCAGGTGCATTTGCTTTGACAGCACCAACTAGCGAAACCGGTTGGATACTGTACATTACCTGTATTAGGTCTGGTCAAGCACGACTTCGATTGCGGAAAACACCGTGTCCAGATCGGCTTGAGATATGCAGTAAGGGGGCATCAGATAGATGGTGTTGCCTAGCGGTCGCAACAGAACGTCAAGCCGGGCAAACGACGCTAAAAGCTGCGGGCCGAGCTGTGACAAATAGCCGGAATCGGCAGCATTAACATCGAACGCAACGATGCTGCCGACCTGGCGCAGATTGGCAACATTGGGCCGCGCGCCAATATGAGCCATGCCTTGTGCTTCTCGCGCAGCAAGCGTGGCAATCCGTTCCA
>CAMDSM010000006.1 GCA_945906905.1 Altererythrobacter xiamenensis
TTCGATATCCGCAAGGATTCGCTCTACTGCGACCACCCAACAGACCTGCGCCGCCGCGCCTATCGCACCGTGCTCGATACGATGTTCCACGCGCTGGTGCGCTATGCCGCGCCGGTGCTGGTGTTCACGGCTGAGGAAGTTTGGCGCACGCGCTATCCTGATGGGGAGAGTGTGCATTTGCTGGAATGGCCGATCCTCCCCACATACCTTCGTCATTCCCGCGAAGGCGGGAATGACGAATTGGTTGGGAAATGGGAGCGGCTGCGCGAAATTCGGTCAGCAATCCTTGGTGCCGTTGAGCCACTTCGACGAGACAAAGTTATCAAGTCCGGACTTGAAGCAGACGTCAGGGTCGCTTTGGCTGATCAGAATGAAGTCGAAACACTGATGACAAGGGATTTTGCCGAGATTGCTATCGTGGCCAGCGTCTCCTTCCACCCCTTGGGTGAAGCTGGCGCACCAACATTTTTTGGCGATCGGACTGTCGGGAACACTCCAGACAACATGATGCATATCCCCGTCTATGTCACCAAAACCACCCACCACAAGTGCGGTCGCTGCTGGCGTCACCTGCCCGAAGTCATCGAGGACGGTGATCTGTGCGGCCGTTGCGATGATGTTGTCACCCGTCTGGATGCGCAAGCGTGACCGCCCAAATGACCGCCCTGTTCACACGCGCCCGCCTTTACGGCCTCACCGCCGCCGCCATCACTTTCGCCGCGGATCAGGCGCTCAAGCACTACGTCGTCGAAGGGTTGGGCCTGCGCAAAATGGGCGATCATCACGATCTGCTGAGCTTTTTCGATTTCACCCGGACCAACAATTACGGCGTCTCGCTGGGTATGTTCGAGGCGACCAGCATGGAAATGCGACTGGTTCTGGTGGCGCTGACCGCGCTGATTGCCTGCGGCGTGCTGGTGTGGATCATGCGTGAGGTGAAGGCGTGGGATATCGCCGGGCTATCGCTGATTCTGGGCGGGGCTTGCGGCAATATCGTTGATCGCTGGCGCTTTGGCTATGTGGTGGACTTCCTCGATCTGCATTTCGGGGAATTCCGTCCGTTCCTGATCTTCAACCTGGCCGATGCCGCGATCACCATCGGGGTGGTGATTCTGCTATTCCGCGCCTTGTTCATGGGCGAGAAATCCGCCACAGAGCAGGACCAGATTTTAGCGGACGAAACCCGCGGAGACCAAACCAATGCGTAATGTTAGCCGGATCACCCTCGCCATGGCCGCCACGGCCATGCTCTCTGCCTGCGGCGGCGGCATGATCGCCGCGCGCGAACGGCCCGATGAATTCGCCGTGCAGCGCCAGGCCCCGCTGGTGATTCCGCCTGATTTCGAACTGCTGCCCCCGGCCCCCGGCGCCCCGCGTCCGGCTGAAGGCACCGCGGCGCAGCAGGCGCTGGAGGCGCTGTTCCCGGCGGCCGTGCGCAGCGCGGTGGAAACCAGTGCGCTTGGCCTGGCCGGCGAACCCGAAGTCAGCATTCGCTCCACCGTCGGCGATCCGGGCACCTTCACGGTCGACAAGGGCACCACCACCCGCACCATCATCGCCGCGCCCGAGGGTGACGGGCAGGCTGCAAGAGTGGTTATTTGAAATAGTACGGTCTGAGTTTGCAAAGTTTGGCGGGTTCGTTCGGCGACCAGCCGAACCAAAACCATAGGCCGAATGGCCGCCCGCAGGTGCCCCGAAACGAAGTGTCGGGAATAGCACCGAGGACCGCAGGCCCGGATGGGCCTGCGGAAAACAAGCACTCCTAAACCTTACTCACCAACAGCTTGTCGATCCGCCGTCCATCCATGTCGACGACTTCAATCCGCCAGCCTTGCTCGGTGAAAAACTCACCCTCCAACGGCAGCTTCTTCAGCTGGAACAGGACATAGCCCGCCGCCGTGGCAAATTCGCGCGGGTCTGGCAGGTCAATCACCAGCAGATCGGCCAGGGCATCGGCGGGCATGGCGCCAGCGATCAGCATCGATCCATCTTCGCGGGTGACCAGCAGCGGCTCGTCATTCTCGTCCTGATGGCTGGCGAAGGTTCCGGCGATGGCGGCGAGGATATCGGCCGTGGTCACCACGCCATCAAGATGGCCATATTCATCATGCACCATGGCCATCCGCGTACCCGATTGCTGGAGTACCCGCAGCGCATCCATCGCATCGAGCTGATCGGGAACCACTTCTGCCTTGTGCAGCAGATCAGCCAGCACGATCGGTTCGCCCGCCACCTGCCGCGCCAGAATTTCGCGCACCTTGACCACGCCCAGCACCTTTTCGGGCGAGCCATCGGCGACAGGGATCAGCGAATGTGGGCTTTCGGCAATCACCTTGAGCACTTCGGCGAGCACGTCGGCCTCAGTACCCGAAGCGTCGATCCAGTCGAGCTCGGTGCGCGGGGTCATCAGTTCGCGCACGGGCTTTCCCGCCAGCTTCATAATGCCTGAGAGGATCGCGCGCTCCTGCTCCTCGATCACGCCGCTGTGGGTCGCTTCGGCAAAGATCATCTGCAGTTCTTCGGATGTCAGCCCGTGTTCGCCCCGATGCCGCACGCCCATCAGCCGCAGCAGGAGGTTGGAAGAATTATCCAGCAGCCACACGAACGGCGCCGTCACCCGCGCCATCAGTGCCATCGGCAGCGCCATCACCAGCGCAATCGGCAGCGCCGCGCGCAAGGCCAGCTGCTTGGGCACCAGCTCGCCCACCACCAGGCTGAGATAGGTCGTCACCACGATGACCACGACATAGCCGGTATTGTCAGCCCAATCTGCTGGCACGCCCAGCAGTTCCAGCCGCTCCCCCACCGGCCCGCCCAGTGCCGCGCCCGATACCGCGCCGGAAATAATGCCGATCAGCGTGATCCCGATCTGCACGGTGGAGAGGAACTTGCCCGGCTCCCCCGCCAGCCGCAGCGCCACCAGCGCGCTTTTGCTGCCGTTCTCCGCCGCCACCCGCAATTGCGCCGTCCGCGCCGAGACAATTGCCAGTTCGGACATGGCAAAGACGCCGTTGAGAACGATCAGGCCGGACAGTGCCGCGAAATAGTGCCAGGGGAATGTCGTCATGGGTGATTTATATCTAGCAGATTTGGCGCACCTGTCTAAGCAAATGGCTTCGGGACACGGGAACCAGCACGCGGCAAGTACGTTCTGTTGGCAAGCAAGTGTTCAGATGCCGCGCCTTAACCGGCGTGGGAGCAAGAGGATAATTCTATGACCAGATCACGTATTTTCATATCGAGCCTCACCGCCGTTTCGCTTCTGGCGCTGAGTGGCTGCGTTACCGATCCCAACACCGGCGAAAGCACTGTCTCGCGCGCTGCCATTGGCGGATTGGGCGGGGCTGGCCTTGGCTATCTGCTGGGCGGACTGATCGGCGGCAAGACCGCCCGCATCGTTGGCGCAGGCATCGGCGGCGCAGCGGGTGGCTATGTCGGCTATCGGATGGACGAACAGATTCGCGAGTTGGACGAAGCCACCACCGGGACCGGCGTGGACGTGACGCAGACCCCCAATGGCGACGGCATCCTCGTCAACCTGCCCGATGTGACCTTCCCAGTTGATTCGTCCACGATCAGCCCGGCCATGCGCGCCGTGCTCGATGATGTTGCCGCCAGCATGATCCGCTATCCCAATTCGCTGATCGACGTGATGGGCCACACCGATTCCACTGGCAGCGACCAATACAACCTTGAACTGTCGCGCCGCCGGGCCGAATCTGTGGCCAATTACCTCGTCTCGCGCGGCGTCGCCCGTTCGCGTATCGAGACGCTGGGCTATGGCGAGCAGTATCCCGTGGGTGACAACACCACCGTGGCTGGTCGCACCGAGAACCGCCGCGTTGAAATTCGCATCACGCCGGTTACGCAGCAGGATGTTGACGCGGCCTATTGAGTTTCGCGGGCCCATCCGGGCCCGCGTTCTCGGCGCAAATTGCTGAGTAAGCAGGCGTTCTTGCGTCTGCCTAACTCAGCAATTTGGCTCTTCCCGCCAACCGCTCCACTGCATCATCGTGGATCGCCGGCGCACTGACCAATAGCCCGAAGGCGCGGGGATCGCGTTTGTTATAGGCCAGCGCCTGGCCGAAGGCGTCGGACACCCGGGCCCCTGCCTCGCGCGCGATCAGCGTGGCGGCGGCGACATCCCATTCGAAACCCCAACGCAAGGTGGCGACAAGGTCCGCCCGATTGTCGGCCACCATGGCAATGCGCAAGGCGATGGAATTGGGCCGCTCGACCAGCGCCAGATCGTGATCCTCATCCGCCAGCACTTCTGCTGGCACGCGCGCGCCGGGGAAGATCCGTCGCTTGCTGGCCGAGATTTCCACCCCGTTAAGCCTGGCCCCGGTACCGGCCGTGGCCGACCACACCTCGTCCCGCGCCGGAGCCACCAGCAGGCCCAGCAACGGCCGACCGGCACTGACCAGCGCCACAGACACCGCCCAACCGCTGCGCCCGTGGATAAAATCGCGCGTGCCGTCGATCGGATCGACCACCCAGATCAGATCGCGATCCAGCCGCACGGGATCGTCCGCCGTTTCTTCCGACAGCCAGCCAGCTGATGGCAGCAAGCGGCCCAGTTCGGCCTTCAGAAAACCATCGACCGCCAGATCAGCGGCGCTGACCGGGCTGGCATCGCCCTTGGCCCAGCTTTCCACCTTATGGCCCGCGCCCGGCCATTGCCCCATGGCGATCTGGCCTGCCTCAACGCAGATATCTCTCAGGCGAATACGATCAATCATCGCGATCAGGCTTGGATTGCGCGAGAACGCATTGCAAGCGCCGCGCGATGGTGCTTAAGCGCGCTCGACAAATTATATCCGACAAAAAGGTCTCCCCGCGCGATGAACATCCACGAGTATCAGGGCAAGGAACTGCTGGCGAAATTCGGCATCAACATTCCAGCGGGCGTCGCGGCGCTGACCGTGGAAGAGGCCGTGGCAGCGGCAAAGACGCTTCCAGGTCCGCTCTATGTGGTCAAGGCGCAGATCCACGCTGGTGGCCGCGGCAAGGGCAAGTTCAAGGAACTGCCCGCCGATGCCAAGGGCGGTGTGCGGCTGGCCAAGTCGGTCGCCGAGGTGGAAGCCAATGCCCGCGAAATGCTCGGCAACACGCTGGTAACGATCCAGACGGGCGATGCCGGCAAGCAGGTCAACCGCCTCTATGTCACCGATGGCGTCGATATTGCGGCTGAGTATTACCTTTCGATGCTGGTCGACCGGGCATCCGGCCGGATCGCCATGATCGTGTCGACCGAAGGCGGGATGGATATCGAGGCTGTGGCGCATGACACACCCGAGCGGATCACCACCATCACCATTGACCCCGCCACTGGCTTCATGCCGCACCACGGCCGCGCGGTGGCCTTTGCGCTCAAGCTGAAGGGCGAACTGAACAAGCAGGCGGCCAAGATCAGCCAGCAGCTCTACACCGCCTTCACAACGCTCGATTGCGCGATGCTGGAAATCAATCCGCTGGTCGAAACCACGGACGGCAATCTGCTGGTGCTCGACACCAAGATGAGCTTCGATACCAACGCCATGTTCCGTCATAAGGATGTGGAAGCGCTGCGCGACGAGACCGAGGAAGATCCGATGGAGGTTGAGGCCTCCAAATACGATCTGGCCTACATCAAACTGGATGGCGATATCGGGTGCATGGTCAATGGCGCGGGTCTGGCGATGGCGACGATGGATATCATCAAGCTCAACGGCATGTTCCCGGCCAATTTCCTCGACGTTGGCGGCGGCGCCAATAAGGAAAAGGTGACGGCCGCCTTCAAGATCATCCTGTCCGATCCCGCCGTAAAGGGCATTCTGGTCAACATCTTTGGCGGGATCATGCGCTGTGACACCATCGCCGAGGGCATCGTTGCCGCCGCGCGCGAGGTTGACCTGTCGGTGCCGCTGGTGGTGCGTCTGGAAGGCACCAATGTGGAAGCGGGCAAGGCGATTCTGGCCTCGTCTGGCCTGCCAATCGTGGCAGCAGACGATCTGGGAGATGCCGCCCGCAAGATCGTGGCCGAGGTCAAACAGGCGGCCTGATCGGGCCGTTACAAATTGACGCGATTGTTTGCTTGACCTTGCCGCGCGGCTGAATAGCTTTTGCCGCCGGAGGGATATTCATGAGCAGATTTTGGGTTTCGCTGGCGGCCATGGCGGTCGCGCTGAACGCCGCGCCAGTTGCCGCGCAAGAAACCGGCCCGCGCGTGTTCACCCGCACAGGAAGCTGGGTGCTGGATGCGGGCGAGGAATCGTGCCAGCTGGCGCGTGCCTTTACCAATGGCGAAGATCAGGTGTCGCTGGCGCTGGAGCGAAACCGGGCCGACAATCAGCTGCGGATGATCGTGGTCGGCAATGCCCTGCACCCGTTCCGCACGGCGGAAGAGTTGGGCTATTCCCTCATGCCAGCGAACGATCAGCGGTCCGCGCGCTATTTGCGTTCTGAGACGGCTGACGGGCAAGGCTATTTCAACCTCGGCACAGCGATCATTGGCCCCAATCCGCTAACCGCACCTCCTCCGTCCGACGATGCAGCACCGTATAACCGCGCGGCAGAGCAGGAGTTTGCCGCCGGAATCACCGCGATTGAACTCAACGAAGGGCTGACTGAAAGCATTCGGCTGGAAACCGGGTCGCTGCGCGGGGCAATCACCGCCTTGCAGGCCTGCACCGATGACCTGCTGCGCATCTGGGGCCTCGACTGGGAAAAGCACCAGACGATGACCCGCCGGGCGGCACCCGCCGGGCCAGCGTTCGAATGGGTGCCGAGCGGCATCGTCGGTTTTCAGGACTTTGCGGCCTTTGGTGGCGCGCGCAATCCGTTCCGGGTGATGGTCAGCGCCGAGGGGCGGCCAACCAGTTGCACCGTCCATTGGGCATCACTCGATGCGCGCAAGAACGACGAGATCTGTGCAGCCATCATGGAAAACGGCAATTTCACCCCAGCACTTGATGCGGCAGGCCAACCCATGGCCAGTTACTGGATGGTCGATTACATGTCGGGCCTCAGCCCGCCGCCGCCTGAGCGTTAGAATAGCTGCGAAACTCCGTGGATCGCCACCCCCACCAGCCCGCCGACCAGCGTGCCATTGATGCGGATGAATTGCAGATCGCGGCCAACCGCGTTCTCGATCCGGTCGGTGATGGTCCGCGCGTCCCACCGCTTGACCGTTTCGGAGACTAGCCGAACGATCTGTTCGCCGTGGCGCTGCACCACCCCCACCAGCGTGCGGCGGACAACGCGGTTGACCTGCCGTTGCAGCGCCGGGTCATCGCGCAAGGTCTCGCCCAGATCGCGTAGGGCTGAGCCGAGCTGGCCCGCCAGCGCGGCATCGGGATTGCGGGCCATGGCAATCAGGCTCAATCGCAGCCGCTCCCACACGCCCATCCACCAATCGCCCAGCGCCGGATTGGCCAAAAGATCGCTCTTGGCCCGCTCCACCTTGGCCCGCAGCACGGGATCGGCTTGCAGATTGGCAGCGATGCTCGCCAGCCCCTGCTCCACTTTACTGCGCAGCGGATGCTGGGGATCGATCAGCACTTCGGCCAGCAGCCGGTACAGCCCGTCGAGCACCGAACTGGAGAGTTTCTCATCCAGACCAGTCCAGCGCAGCAGGGCATTGGCGCGTGCACGGATCATCTCGCGGACCATGTCCTCGTTGTCTTCCAGCGTCAGCCCGGCCCAGCGAATCATCCCGTCCATCAGCGGCAGGTGGCGGCCATCGGCGATTGCCGATTCCAGCATCTTGCCCAGCAACGGCGCGACATCGATCTTGTCCGCCTGCCGCGCGAGGCCCGCCTTCAACTGATTGCCGAGCCGGTCAGGATCTAGTGATTCGAGCAGATCGACCAGCAACTGGACAATCCCGCTGCGGATCCGGCCCATCTCGCCATCGCGGTCATCGGCGCGCGGCTGGACGAGGAATTCACCCGCAGCCCGCGCCAGATTCATATCGCGCAACCGCCGTGCGACCACGTGCGGGGTGAGGAAATTGCGCCTGAGGAAGCCCGCCATGGTATCGGCGATGCGGTCCTTGTTGCGCGGTATGATCGCGGTGTGAGGGATCGGGATGCCCAGCGGGTGGCGGAACAGGGCCGTGACCGCGAACCAATCGGCCAGCCCACCCACCATCGCCGCTTCGGCAAAGGCCAGAACATAGCCCCAGGCGGGGTGGATGTGTTCCTGCGTATGCGCCAGCGCGAACAGTCCCGCCATCGCCACCAGCATCAAGCTGGCTGCCCGCCGCATACGGATCGCCCGATCAGGCAGGTCGTCGCTGGTCACGGCCAGGCTGGAGGGTTCGCCCTGCGTCACTCGGCAGGAGCAACCCCTGCGGCAACGAACGCCTGATCGGCAGCGTTATCTCCCGGCTTGTAGGTGAGCAATGATTTGCGCAGCCACGGGCCGAGGCGCTTCTCCAATCCATCAGCCAGGCTGAAACCGGCCGGAACGATCAGCAGGGTCAGCAGGGTCGACAGGATGAGCCCACCGATCACCATCTTGCCCATCGGGCCGCGCCAGGCATCATCGCCGGTCAGCGATATGGCCGTGGGCAACATGCCGAAGATCATTGCCACCGTGGTCATCACGATCGGCTGTGCGCGCTTGTGCCCTGCCTCAACGATTGCTGTGCGCTTGTCAGCACCGGCATTCATCTCCTCGATCGCGAAATCAATCAGCAGGATCGAATTCTTGGCCACGATCCCAAACAGCATCAATATGCCGATAAAAACCGGCAAGGACAGCGGCTGGCCCCATACCCAGATCATGATCAATCCGCCCAGCGGTGCCAGAAACAACGACCCCATGTTGACCAGCGGCGAGACCAGCCGCCGATAGAGCAGCACCAGCACGCTGAACACCAGCAGCACCCCCGTGCCCAGCGCCGTGGCAAAGCTGCCAGCCAATTCATTGATCAGCTCGTCCTCGCCCACTGCATTGTTGGAAACGCCTGTGGGCAGGTTCTGCAAGATCGGCAGGGCCTGGATTTCCGACATTACCGTTCCGCGCGCCATGCCGGGGGCCAGATCAGCGCTGACGAATACTCGGCGGTTCTGGTTGTAGCGTTCAATGCTGGTTGGCCCCATGCCGAGCGAAATTTCCGCCACCCGCTCAAGCGGAACCGAGCCGCCGGCAGAGGTCGGCACGGGCAGGTTGCGTATAACCGCCAGATTGCGCCTGTCGCCCTCAGCCAGCCGCACCCGGATCGGAATTTGCCGGTCGGATAGGGAGAACTTGGCGGCGTTCTGGTCAATATCGCCCAAAGTCGCGATGCGGATCGCCTGGCTCAGCGCCTGCGTGGTGACACCCAGACTGGCAGCCAGATCTTCGCGCGGGGTGATCAACAGTTCGGGCCGTTGCAGGTCAATCTCGATCCGCGGGGAAACCGCGCCGGGCAGTTCCCCCATCTGCTCGACAAGCACATTGGCCGCTTGCTGCAAGGCGATCGGGTCAGAGCCCGAGAGCATGACCGAGATCGCCCGGCCCGTGCCGCCGCCGCCGCCGGGGATGGTCTGTTCGTCAAAATTGATCCGCGCATCGGGAAAGGTCTGCATTACCGGCGACATTTCCCTGATGAAATCCAGGCTGCTGCGTTCGCGATCGGGCCGGAATACCAGCCGGACCATGCCGTTGCCTTCATTGGCAATCCCCAGCGCCAGATCGACCTCCTGCTCCTCGCTCAACCTGGCGGCGACCGCATTGATCACTTCATCGGTGCGCTCCAGTGTGGTGCCCGGCACCATCGACACCCGGACCATGGCAAAATCGCTATCGGAATTGGGGAAGAACTGCGTCGGCACGTTTAACCCTATCAGGGCGGTCAGTCCCAGGGCTGCAAAGCCCACCAGCATCATCCACACCCGGTGATCAAGGAAGCGCGCCGCCAGATAACGGACCCTGGCGGTGAATTTGGTCGCATCATATCCGATCACGGCGCCCACGATCAGGCCGAGCAGGAAATTGACGAAGCCGCCCACAAGATAAGCGCCCAGCAAGCCACCCATAATCAGCCAGCCGGATGGTCCATCGCCTTCACTGCCGCCAGAACCGCCACCAATCCCCGTCAGCCGCATCACCAGCCAGATCACCAGCACGCCGCTGGCGACGGCGGCAAGGTGGTTCCACCTGGAGGTGCCGACCTTACCGAACCGCGCGCGAAAAGCGCGAAAGCCGCTGTCATCGAGCGACCAGTGGAGGACCTTCATATAGATGTCCATCAGCCGCCCTTCGCCATGGGCCGACTCGCCCTTGGCCTTGAGGAAATAGGCTGCCACCATTGGCGTTATCATGCGCGCCACTGCCAGACTCATCAGCACTGAACACACCACGGTGAGGCCGAAGTTCTTGAAAAACTGTCCAGTCACCCCGGGCATCAGACCCACCGGCAAGAACACCGCGACGATCGAGAACGTGGTAGCCACCACCGCCAGCCCGATCTCGTCCGCTGCATCGATCGATGCCTGATAGGCGCTTTTGCCCATCCGCATATGGCGGACGATATTCTCGATCTCGACAATCGCATCGTCGACCAGCACGCCGGCCACCAGCCCCAGCGCCAGCAATGACATGGTGTTGAGCGTGAAGCCCAGCATATCCATGAAATAGAAGGTCGGGATGGCCGAGAGCGGGATCGCCAGCGCCGCGATCACCGTGGCGCGCCAGTCGCGCAGGAACAGGAACACCACGATCACGGCCAGGATCGCGCCCTCGACCATCGCCGCCATCGAACTTTCATATTGCGCGCGGGTATAGTCCACTTCGGTGAACAGGCGGGTAAAGTGGATGCCGGGGTTTTCTGCCTCCAGTTGCTGCAACACCTCGACCGCGCCATCGTAGACGGTGACATCGGATTCGCCGCGCGCACGGGTGATGGAGAAAGTCACCACCTGACGCCCGTCGATCTTGGCCACCGACCTGATCTCGCCAAAGGCATCGCGCACTGTGGCAATATCGGCCAATTTGACCGTGCGCCCGCCGCCCAGCGCGATCTGCGTCTGCGACAGGGCATAGGCGGTTTCAGCATTGCCGAGCACGCGGACCGACTGGCGCGACCCGGCAATTTCAGCCTGCCCGCCAGCGGCGTTGAGATTGGTCTGCCGCAGGGCCGAGTTAACCGAAGCAGCCGTTACGCCCAGTGACTGCATCCGCTCCGGATCGAGGATCACCAGAATCTCGCGATCGACCCCGCCATTGCGGTTGACCTCGGCCAGGCCGGGCACGGCCAATAGCCCCTTGGTGATCGTGTCGTCGATAAACCAGCTCAGTTCCTCGATTGTCATGTCTTCGGCGGTGACGCCGTAATAGACGATCGGCTGCGAACTGGTCTGCTGCTTGGACACGCGCGGTTCGAGAATGCCATCGGGCAATTCGCCGCGAATCTGGTCAATCGACGCTTTCACCTCGTTGACCGCTTCGGCGATATCGGTGCCGAGCGCGAATTCGATCTGCGTGACCGAGTTACCTTCCGATGCGGTCGAGCGGATGTTTTCGATCCCGTCGATTGTCTGCACCGCCGCTTCAACCCGTTGGGTAATCTGGTTCTCGATCTCGCTCGGCGCGGCACCGGGCTGTGAGATCTGCGCGATCACGACCGGGAATTCGACATCCGGACGATCCTGCACGTCCATCTGGTTGAAGGCCATTATCCCGGCCAGCATCAGCCCGAAGAACGCCAGCAGCGGGACGACCGGATTGCGGATCGACCATGCCGAGATATTGCGGAAATCCACGTTCGCCGCCTCAGTTCGCGGCAGAAGAAGCGGCGGGGGCAGGATCAGCAGCGGCGGGCACGTCCTCGGCCACCGGCACAACCTTCTCGCCCACCGTGCGGAAACCGCCCGAGCGGGCCACGATCCGCTCGCTGCCATCGAGGCCAGATGCTATCACAATGCCATCGTTCCCGATCATGCCCAGCTCAACATCGCGCCGCTCAACCTCGTTAGCGGAATTGATGATCATCACATAGCTGCCCGCATCGTCCGACAGCACCGCGCTTTCGGGCAGGCGCGGGGCGACCACTGCGCCGCTGTTGATCTGGATTGAGGCGAAGCCGCCCGGGCGCAACGCCGGGTTATAGGACATGGCGCAGCGGGCCACACCCTGGCGGGTCTGCTCGTCGATTACAGGGGCTTTCTGCCAGACCTGGCAGGTGAAACTTTGATCGGTGCCCACCGGGGTCACCGTGGCCGTAGCGCCAAGCGGGATCGCGCCAAGTTCAGCCTCGCCGATCTGGGCCAGCAGTTCCATTTCCCCGCCGCGCGCGATCGAGAACAACACGCCCGATCCCGCGCTGACCACCTGGCCCGGCTCAACATTTCGTTCGAGCAACAAGCCAGCAGCCGGCGCAACGATATTGAGCTGGGCATTGCGCGCCTGGCGCTCACCCAATTGCGCCTGCGCCACGCGGACGCGGGCATTGGCGGCATCGCGGGTGGCGGTCAGTCGATCGATATCGGCCCGGCTGATGAAGCCGCGTTCGACCAGCTGGAGCGCGCGATCAAGATTGGCCTGCGCCAGATTGGCATCGGCGCGTGCCACTTCGATCTGGGCAGCGGCGCTGGCGCTTTGCTGGCTTTGCACCGAACGGTCGATCACGGCCAGCACTTGGCCGGCGCTTACCCACTGGCCGGCCTCAACCGGGACTAAGAGCACGCGCCCGCCTTCACCGACCACGCCAACGGGCATTTCGCGCCGTGCGGCAAGAGTCCCGGTGGCGTTGATGATCCCGGCATAGGTGCCCTGCCCGGGGCTGATCACAGTGACCCGGGCGAGAGTGGCTTCATCGGCGCCGGTAAAAGGCTCCGGCTCGTCGCCGCCGTTGAGCATCACTGCGGCGATCAGCACGCCCACCACCAGCACGGCCAGCGCGATCAGCACTTTGCGTTTGCGACGCGCGCGCAGCTCTTCCGCCTCGGACTGATCCACCATTTCGGCAATATCCATTCGAGCTTCGTAGTTCATTCGCGTATTCCGCCTTGGGTTTTCCGGCTCCGGTCTGGCGCCAGCACCGGTCGATCAGGTATCTGGCGGGCCATAGACGCTTGCGCCTAGCGCTGCAACGCAAGCCTCGGTCAAAACCGCCTGCAAATCGACCGGTGTTTTGCCCCAAGGCACGCAAAAAGGCCGGAAACCTTGGGGTTCCCGGCCTTTGGTTGCACTTTGTATCAAATTGTCAGGCGGCGCCTTGGCGCTTCTTGACCTGGCGATAGATCAGCAGCAGCACAAAAGCGCCCACCACGGCGCCGAGGAAGCCGACGCCATCGCCCGGACTATACCAGCCGAGCATGTTGCCCAGAAAACCCGACAGCGCCGCGCCGGCGATACCCAGGAGGACGGTCACGAAGATATTTCCGCCATCCTTGCCCGGCATCAACAGTTTAGCGACAGCCCCAGCCAATGCGCCGACCACGATCCAGCCGAACCAGCCATATTCACCGAAAATTTCCATCGTCTCTGTTCCCCTCTCTTGCCGCCCGGTAAAACACGTAGGCGGATTCCTGCGAGGAGCGGAAACATAATCAATTGCCCATCAGGCGCAAGGCTGCGCGGTTGGAGCCTCTATCAGGTCAATCGACCGCGCTGGATCAGGTTGACCACCGCCAGCAGCACAACCGCGCCGCCCACCGCAATCACAAGGCCAATGGCCGAGAACTGCTGCACGCTGCCCTGAACACCGAACAAGGGGCCCGCCAGCGCGTTGCCGATCAGCGAACCGACACAACCAACCACGACGTTGGCGATGAGCCCCATCGAACCGTCGCGCTTCATGAACATGCTGGCCAGCCATCCGGCAACACCGCCGACAATGATTGCGATAATCCATCCTGACATCTCAACTCTCCTGCTGCGTGCATGGCGATGCTTGTGCCACAAGGACTTAAACGCAAACGGAGCACGGCAGTTCCAGCCCCGGCCCAAAGACCGGGGGGAGATGATTTTTCAGAATGGAATCAGTGGTTGGGGCTGAAGCCTCAGTATTTCAGCTGGCGCTCATACAGGTCGCGATAGTGCTGAATGCGGGTGACGCGCAGGCCCTGCATTCCCGAGCGGTCAACCGCGCGCTGCCAGCTGGCAAATTCCTCCAGCGTCAACGAATAGCGCTCGAGCACTTCGTCGATGGTCAGCAGGCCGCCATTGACTGCCGCCACCACCTCGGCCTTGCGCCGCACGACCCAGCGCCGCGTCGAAGGCGCGGGCAGATCGGCAATTGTCAGGGCCTCGCCAAGCGGGCCGATGACTTGTGCAGGTCGGATTTTCTGGTTCTCGATCATCTATTTCCTCGGGCCGCTGCGCGTGTCGACAACTGGGCCAACATCGGCTGACGGGACATCCATGCACCCGCCCCCTTTGCCATTGGCTAAATCTTCAGGGTTAACGGCGTGTTTTCCTTCAGCCAGGCCTGCGATGTGGCGAGCAGAGTGGGCATCGAAACTGGCCAGGTGTTCATCGGCCCCAGCGCCCAGATTCGCGCGCAGGCTCGCGCGCAAGTCACGCGCGGCTTCGAGCCGACTGCGCAAGTCGCCCCAGGTCATTTCGCGCAAGGCATCAGCATCGCCGGATTCGCCAAGCGAACCCGGGCTGAAATCATGCGCGCCATGCGCCAGGAGCATTTTTCCTTCGAACATGCCGCGGTCATAAACCAGCAACCGTCAAGAAGCGGTAAAGCAGCGCTTAACCTGCCGTTACCGCCGCAATCAGGGGAATTGGCGGATGCGGGCGCTGCGTGTAAGGCGGGCCGCGATGGCCAGCCACACCCTTCCCGACAACGCGGTTAACGCCGCGCCGCAGTTCGACCGGCTGTTCGACCTGCCGCGCGCGGCGGCCGATTGCCGGGTTGTGGTGGCAATGTCGGGCGGGGTCGATAGCTCGGTAGTGGCCGCACTGGCCGCCTCAACCGGGGCCGAGGTGATCGGTATCACCTTGCAATTGTATGATTATGGCGCCGCCACCGGACGCAAAGGTGCCTGCTGTGCGGGCGACGATATCTCCGACGCGCGCAAGGTGGCCGACCGGCTGGGCGTGGCCCATTACGTGTTCGACCACGAAAGCGCCTTTCGCGAGGAAGTGGTCGAGCGATTCGCCGATGATTATCTCGAAGGTCGCACGCCAATCCCCTGCATCCGCTGCAATATGGGACCAAAATTCACCGACCTGCTGCGGATGGCGCGCGAGCTGGGGGCCGATTGTCTGGCGACTGGCCATTATGTCCAGCGGCGCGAATCACCCACCGGAGCGCAGCTGCACCGCGCACTCGATCCGGCGCGCGACCAGTCGTATTTCCTCTATGGCACCACGCAGGAGCAGCTCGATTTCCTGCGCTTTCCCTTGGGTGGCCTGCCCAAGCCGGAGGTGCGGCAGCTGGCGGGCCAGTTCGGTCTGGCCGTGGCGGCCAAGCCTGACAGCCAGGATATCTGCTTTGTGCCCGATGGCGACTATGCTGCCATTGTGATGAAAGTGCGGCCAGAAGGCGTGCGGCCGGGCAATATCGTCCACTCTCAGACCGGCGCAGTGCTGGGGCAGCACAAGGGCATCATCCATTATACCGTGGGCCAAAGGCGCGGGCTGGATATCGGCGGGCTGGCCGAGCCGCTCTATGTCATCGCGCTCGATGCTGCTTCCGCCGAGGTGCGCGTGGGGCCAAAGGCGCTGCTGGCGGTGGCCTCGGCGCGAATCATTGAAACCAACTGCATCGGCCCGCTGCCTTCGGAGGGCCTGACCGCCAAGGTCCGCTCGCTGGCCAAGCCGGTGCCGGTGGTGCTGGAGGGGACATTGGGCCAGGGCGCCAGCTGCACGATCCGCTTTGCCGCGCCCGAATTCGGCGTCGCTCCGGGGCAGGCGGCGGTGCTCTATCATGGCGAACGGGTTGTCGGCGGCGGGTGGATTGCTTCCACCACTCCTGCCTAATCGTCCCAGTTATCCAGCACGCAGCCAAAGCCGCTGTGAAAATGCGCCGTGTCGCTGCTGACCAGCGGGACCGTGGCGGTCACCGATTGCTCGGTTTCATCCTGCGACACGAACACCGCGCCCATCCCGGCGACAAAATCGCCCTGGCAGCTATCAAGATCGCGCCCGCCGAGATAGCGGCATGAGCAGGCGGTCTTGGCGGCATAGGCGGTGGCAGCAGAGGCCTGTCCGCCGATCGATCCCCATTGCCAGAACAGCAATACTGCCAGAATCGCCAGCGCCAACAACGTCCAGCTTTTCCAGCTGCGCCGCTGGTCTGTAGCCCGCCCTGCGGCCCGAGTGTTTCCAGTTGCCATTATTGCCTGCCTGCACGATTGAGTGCGCCGATGATATGCCGCGCCTCTCCTAGCCTTGCCAGATGCCTCTGGCCAAGCCTCTTGCTGCTGGCGGCTTGCGGGCAGGACGGGCCGCCGCCATTGCCGCCCCTGCCCGAAGGCGCGCTCGAAGCCGTAGCGGTTGAGCCGGGCGTCCCGCGCGACAGCCTCGCCCGCGCCGTCGATGCCCTGTTCACAGCGGAGGGAATCGGCGAGACTTATGCTGTGGTGGTGATGCATCGCGGCGAGGTGGTGGCCGAGCGCTATGCCGGCGGGTTCGATGCCGAAACGCGCTTTGTTGGCTGGTCGATGTCAAAAACGGTCACCGGGGTGGTGATCGGGATGCTGGTGGCCGATGGGCGCCTGGCGCTCGACCGGTCACCGCCGATCGATCATTGGCAGCGGGCAGGCGATCCGCGGGGCGAGATCACGCTGCGCCAGCTGCTGCAGATGCGATCAGGCCTGCGCCATGACGAGGGGGCAGAGCCGGTTTACGAATCGTCCGAAGTGCGGATGATGTTCCTCGATGGGCGCGACGATATGGCCGCCTGGGCCGAAGCTCAGCCACTGGAGTATGAGCCGGGTGCCTTTTTCCGCTATTCCACCGCCACCACGGTGATTCTGGCCGATGTCGCCGCCCGCCTGCTGGCCCCCGATGGCGGGCCGAGCGAGCGGCAGCAGGCCATGGCCGACTTTCTCGACGCCCGCCTCGCTGCGCCGCTGGGGATGACATCGATGGTCGCCGAATATGACGCTTCCGGCACGATGATCGCGGGCAACGCAGTCTGGGCCAATGCCCGTGACTGGGCGCGCTTTGGTGATTTCCTGCGCAACGGCGGATCGGCTGGCGGGGTCCAGCTGGTGCCGCGCGGTTGGGTCGATTTCATGAAGAGCGAAAGCCCGCGCGCGCCCGATTATGGCGCGCATCTGTGGCTCAACCGACCGTCGGGCACCGATCGCAACGCGCTGTTCGCCGCACAAGGGCCGGATACTTTGTTCGCCGCTGTCGGCTATCAGGGCCAATATGTGCTGGTTTCGCCAGACCAGGGCCTGGTGGTGGTGCGGCTGGGCCGGACCGATAGCGAGGACGAAGATCCGCTGGTGGAGATATTGGCCGCACTGGTGGCGTTGTATCCTGTTCGCTAACTCCGGTCGCGCAGCAGTTCGAGCGCGGCCGTGCCCTCCTCATCCACCAGCCCTTCGGGATCGGGGTGGATGAACACTTCGACACCGGGAAACTCGGCTTCAATCCGCGCCTCGATCTCGTCCATCACCCGGTGCGCCTCGGCCACGGACATCGTGCCATCCACCGCAGCATGGAACTGCACGAAATTGTGCGCGCCACTGGTGCGGGTGCGCAGATCGTGGACGCCGCGCAGTTCGGGATGGCGGGCCAGCACTTTGAGGAACTGCGTGCGCTGCTCCTCTGGCCATTCGCGGTCCATCAGATGGTCAATCGCCTCACCCGCCGCGCGCCACGCGCCCCAGCCGAGCCACAGCGCAATGGCGAGGCCGAACAGCGGATCAGCCCCGGCAATATCGAGATAGCGATCGAGCACCAGCGCCGCGATCACCGCCAGATTGAGCGCCAGATCGCTCTGATAATGCAGATGGTCGGTCGAAATGGCCACGCTGCCGGTGCGCGCGATCACGCGCCGCTGCCACGCCAGCAGGCCCAGTGTGGCCACCAGCGCCAGCACCGAAACCGCAATCCCCTCCTCGGCCGCCGCCACTCGGCCGCCCGCTATCCATTGGCTGATCGCGCGATAGGCGAGGCCAAAGGCCGAGATCGCGATCAGCACCACCTGAAACATCGCCGCCAGCGCCTCGGCCTTGCCGTGGCCGAAGCGGTGTTCCTCGTCAGCTGGCTGGGCAGCAATGATCACGCCGGTCAGCGTGGCGAGGCTGGCAACCAGATCGAGCGTGGTATCGGCCAGAGAGCCGAGCATGGCGGTGGAGCCACTCGCCCACACCGCCCACAACTTGGTCCCGACCAAAAGCAGTGCCACCGCGATCGAGGCATAGGCGGCGCTGCGGGTGAGCCGGGCGCGTTCAGCTGGGGTGATGGTCATGGATAAAGCAATGTGCTGGTCCAGCCCGAAAGGCCAGAGCGGTTGAACTGGCGGCGTTCGTGGAGGCGGTTAGCCCGGTCAATCCAGAATTCGATGCGGGCAGGCGCAAGGCGAAACCCGGTCCAATGCGGCGGGCGCGGCACTTCTCCCGCAGCTTGGCAAACCTCGGCAATCTGCTCCACCCTGGCGAGGTATGTCGCGCGGGAATCGAGGGCACGCGACTGGTCAGATGCCGCCGAACCGACCTGACTGACGAAATTGCGCGAATGGAAATAGGCGTCGGCCTCTGCCGCGCTCACTTCGGCCAGCGGCCCTTCGATGCGGATCTGGCGGCGCAGGCTCTTCCAGTGGAACAGCAAGGCGGCCTGTGGATTGGTGCGGATTTCGCTGCCCTTGCGGCTGTGGGCATTGGTGTAGAACACGAAGCCGCGATCATCGTGTCCCTTGAGCAGCACCATGCGCACAGACGGCGCGCCATCAGGCGTGGCGGTGGCCAGCGCCATGGCATTGGCATCATTGGGCTCGCTGGCCCGCGCCTCGGCGAACCAGCGGGCGAACAGGGCCAGCGGATCTTCGTGAGAAATGGCGTTGTCGGTATCGCGCATAACCCCTGCTCTACAGAGGGATGAGCGCGAGGGAAAGCGCCACGGCGCTTGTCACAGCCTGTTGCATTACCTAGCTAACACACCATGAGTGATCCCTATACCACCCTTGGAGTCCCCCGCAGCGCGAGCGAGGTCGAGATCAAGTCTGCCTATCGCAAGTTGGCGAAGGAGCTGCACCCGGACAAGAACAAGGACAATCCGGCGGCGACCGAGCGCTTCTCGGTAGTCACCCGCGCCTATGATATCCTGTCCGACAAGGACAAGCGCGCCCGCTTTGACCGGGGCGAGATCGATGCCGATGGCAATCCGCGCAGTCCATTCGGCGGCGGCGGGGGCGGCGGGGGCCATCCGTTTGGCGGCGGACAGCAAGGCGGCTTTGGCGGCGAGGAAGTGGATCTGGGCGATCTGTTCGAAGGCCTGTTCGGGCGCGGCGGCGGGCAGCGTGGTGGACAAGGCGGTGGCTCGGCCGGATTTGGCCGCCGTCCACCTCCTCCGCCCCCGCGTCGCGGCGGGAATATCAACTATACGCTCAAGGTGCCCTTCGCCGATGCCGCCACGCTGGCTCCGCAGCGGATCACCTTGGGTGACGGCAAGACGATTGACCTCAAACTGCCCGCCGGACTTGAGGATGGCACGCAGATGCGACTCAAGGGCAAGGGCGCGCCCGGACCAGCTGGTGCTGGCGATGCGCTCGTAACCATCACCCTGGACGGCCACGCTTTTTTTACCCGCCAAGGCGATGATGTGCGGCTGGAATTGCCGATCACGCTGGATGAGGCAGTCAATGGCGCCAGGATCAAGGCCCCCACCGTGGATGGCCCGGTGATGCTGACCGTGGCGGCGGGCTCCGGGTCTGGCAAAGTGCTGCGGCTCAAGGGCCGGGGCTTTACCACCAAGACCGGGGGGCGCGGCGATCAGCTGGTCGAGCTGGCAATCCAGCTGCCCGAGGACATCACCGATCTCGCCGCCCGGCTTGAGGGGTGGAAGGACGAAAGCCCATTGCGCCAGCGTTTCGGCCAATGACGGGATCAGTAACTGGACCAGCCACCCGCGCCTGGCAGGTGCTTCGCCGAGTGGCGGTCGGTTGCTACAACGATGGGCTGATCCATGCTGGCAACCTGGCCTATATGGCCCTGCTGGCGATCTTCCCCTTTTTCCTGACCGGCGCCGCCGCCTTTGCGCTGGTGGGCGAACCGGGCGAGCAGGCCTCGGCGATGGAGGCGGTGCTGGCCGCCTTGCCCGCAGTTGTGTCCGAAGTGCTCCGCCCGGTTGCGCTGGGTGTGGTCGCCACACAAGCCGGATTGCTGCTGTGGCTGGGCGGGCTGGTGGGCCTGTGGACGGTCGGCAGCCTGATCGAGACCATCCGCGACATCCTGCGCCGCGCCTATCGCACCGCGCCCGTCAGCGCATTCTGGCGTAACCGCCTGCTGTCCACCGGGATCATCGTCGGCTCTGTGCTGCTGCTGATCGTATCATTGTTCGCGCAGATGGGCATCAGCGCCGCCGAGCAGGTGATCCATGCGCGCTTTCCCAATTTGACCCCCGACCTGACCGGCACGCTGGGCCAGCTGGCAGGCGCGCGGATCATTCCCGGGCTTGGCCTGTTTGGTTCGATCTACATGCTGTTCTTCACCCTCACCCCGGTGCAATATCGCCGCAGCCGTTATCCCAAATGGCCCGGCGCTTTGCTGGTAACGCTGTGGTGGGTGGCGGTCAGCGTGGCGTTGCCGGAGGCTTTGAAGATGATGTTCGCCTATAATCTGATCTATGGATCATTGGCCGGAATCATGATCGCGCTTTTCTTTTTCTGGCTGGTGGGATTAGGGATGGTGGCAGGCGCTGAGCTCAACGCCGCTTTGGCTGTTCCGCCAGAAATTGAACCGCCAGATGACGTACAGCAGGAGAATTCGTAGATGAGTGGGCTGATGAAGGGCAAGCGGGGCCTGATCATGGGGCTGGCCAATGACAAGTCGCTGGCCTGGGGTATCGCGCAGAAATTGCACGAGCATGGCGCCGAAATGGCCTTTTCCTTTCAGGGTGAGGCGCTGAAAAAGCGCGTCGAGCCACTGGCGGCAGCTGTCGGCTCCGATTTCCTGATCGAATGCGACGTGGCCGATATGGACGCGATGGACGCCGCCTTTGCCGAAGTTGAAGCGCGTTGGGGGACGATGGATTTCCTCGTCCACGCCATCGGCTTTTCCGACAAGGCCGAGCTGCGCGGGCTCTATGTCGATACCAGCCTCGATAATTTCCTGCTGACGATGAACATCAGCGCCTATTCGTTCGTCGCCGCCACCAAGCGGGCGCGGGCGCTGATGCCCAATGGTGGCAGCATCATCACCCTCACCTATTACGGCGCAGAAAAAGTGGTGCCGCATTACAATGTGATGGGCGTGGCCAAGGCGGCGCTGGAGGCGAGCGTCAAATATCTGGCCAACGATCTGGGGCCGGAAAACATCCGCGTCAACGCGATCAGCGCCGGCCCGATCAAGACGCTGGCGGCCAGCGGGATCGGCGATTTCCGCTATATCCTCAAATGGAACGAACTGAATTCACCGATGCGGCGCAATGTCACGATCGAGGATGTCGGCGGTGCGGGGCTGTATTTCCTGTCCGATCTGGCAAGCGGGGTGACGGGCGAGGTCCATCATGTCGATGGTGGATACCATGTGGTCGGGATGAAGCAGGAAGACGCGCCGGATATTGCGTTATCATAGGAGTGATGGGCCATGGCTACAGGCGGATGCCGTTGCGGTGCGATACGCTATGAGGTGACGGGCAATGCGGTGCACAATGCTTTGTGCCATTGCCGCGATTGCCAGCTGGGATCGGGCGCGCCGATGGTGGCGTGGATGGCGGCGAAGGCCGATGATTTCCGCGTTACGAAGGGCGAACCTGTGGTCTTTAACGGCAATGGGGCATCGTTCCGGCAGTTCTGCGGCACTTGCGGCACGCCGTTGTTCTTTGTGAACGAGGAAGTGCTCCCCGGCCTCGTCGACATCCAGAGCGTAACGCTTGACGATCCCGATGCGCACCCCCCACAGGCGCAAATCCAGGTGGCCGAACGCCGGGCGTGGATGACGAAACTGGGCGAAATGCCCGAGTTTGCGCGCTTTCCCGGCATGTAGGGTTTTGGGTGACAGTGGGTGACAGTGGGTGACAGGGTGTCACCCACATGTTTTTCGTAATTTATTGCTTTTTTACAGCAAGTTGCTTCCAAGAATGTGTGGGTGACACTTTTGGGGAACGGCGCGAAAAAGCGCGGGATTGACGGGGTGAAAGAGCCGAAAACGGCATGGACCAGTGCGGAGGCTGTAGGAAAGCCCCTAACCCGCGCACACTATTCAACCGCCCCAGACCCGTCTGCCCTGAGCTTGTCGAAGGGTGTTGCCGCAAGCGCCGCGCAGGCGTGCTTCGACAAGCTCAGCACAAGCGGGTTTGGGCTAGGCTTGTGCGGCGCCCTTCACCCCGCCTTGCGCAATTCCTCAACCACAGCCGCCGCCTCAGCACGCGGCTGATCGGGCCAGATACCGCGCGTGTCATAGACCTGCTTGTGCGCGCGTTCGGCCAGCGGGACCGATTTGAACAGGTCGTGATCGACCAGCACGATCAACACGTCGCACTCTTCCAGCGCAGAATCGATATCGGTCTGGACTGCGCCAGTGCCGGTAAATTCGCGTGGCAATTCGGCGGCATAAGGCTCGACCACGTGGATCCGGGCACCAAAGCGGCGGGCCAGTGTGGCCGCCACCAGCCGCGCCGGGCTTTCGCGGAAATCGTCAATATTGGCCTTGAAGGCGAGGCCGAGGCAGGCGATCTTCGCGCCCGGATTGGCCTCGACCAGCGCCGAGGCTCGCGCGATCACATGGTGAATCTTGCCATCGTTCACCCCGCGCGCGGTGCGGATCAGCGGGCTGTGTTCGGGCGAGGCGGAAACGATGAACCACGGATCGACCGCGATGCAATGCCCGCCCACACCCGGCCCCGGCGTGAGTATATTGACCCGCGGGTGACGGTTGGCGAGGCTGATCACCTCCCACACATCCAGCCCCATGGCGTCCGAAATCATCGACAATTCGTTGGCAAAGGCAATGTTCACATCGCGATAGGCGTTTTCGACCAGCTTGGTCATTTCCGCCGATTTGGCATCGGTGGTCACGCAGGTGCCGCGCACGAAGCGCTTGTAGAAGGCCAACGCCTTCCTCGCACAGCGCGGGGTGATGCCGCCGATCGAGCGATCATTATTGGTCAGCTCTTCGAGGATATGGCCGGGCAACACCCGCTCCGGGCAATAGGCGATGGAGATGTCGGGCGTGCCATCGCACAGGCCGGGCATGGCCAGATCGGGCCGCTGGCCTGCGAGCATGTCGCGCATCTGTTCGGTGGTGCCAACGGGCGAGGTTGATTCCAGAATCACCAGATCACCCGGCTTGATCACAGCGGCAACATTGCGCGCGGCCTCCAGCACATAGGTCAGGTCGGGCGTGTGCTGGCCGTCCTTGGCAAAGGGCGTGGGCACCGCGATCACGAACACATCGGCGGGGGAAACCTTGAGCGAGGCCGTCGGCAATCCGCGCGCGACCACGCCCTGCACCAGCCCATCGAGATCAACCTCCTCGATATGGATCTCGCCCCGGTTGATCGTATCGACCACATTCGGCGTCACATCCATGCCGTGCACCCGCATACCGCTACGCGCGATGATCGCGGCAGTGGGTAGGCCGATATAGCCAAGGCCGATTACAGAAACTTGCGGAAGCGTCTCGCCGCGCATGGAATGCCTTTCGCGTGTTTGAATGATCAGCATTGCCCTGAAATGGTTGAGATTGCGGTAACGATGGGGGTTCACCAGGTTTTGCGCGTTCGTGCTTGCAGGGACTGCGGCCCGTTGCAGAACTCGCCTATTGTCGCTGGTTGGGTTGGTGACTAGCCAACCGCAAGGCCGAACGGCCGCCCGCAGGTGCCCCGCAGCGAGGCGGAGGGAATAGCACCGAGGAGAGGCGGCCCGGATGGGCCGCCGCACACTAAAGAGCCAACAAATCGCAAATTCGCTGTGCAGAGTGCCCATCACCAAACGGATTATGCGCCTGCGCCATCGCCGCATAGGCGGCCGGATCATCGAGCAGGCGAGTGGCTTCGGCCACGATGCGCGCGGCATCGGTGCCCACCAGCTTGGCCGTGCCTGCCGCCACGCCTTCGGGCCGCTCGGTCGTCTCGCGCATCACCAGCACCGGTTTGCCAAGCGCGGGCGCTTCTTCCTGCACCCCGCCGCTATCGGTCAGCATCAGGTCGGCGATGGTCAGCAACCGGGCGAAATGCGGGTAATCGAGCGGTTCGATCATCGCCAGATTGTCGATCCCGACCAGCGCCTCGTCCATCACGGCGCGGACATTGGGGTTGAGGTGGACGGGGAAAATCACCGCCACGTCGCTGCGTGCTGTCAGGGTGCGGATGGCCTGCGCGATCTGCGCCATGCCTTCACCAAAATTCTCGCGCCGATGGGTGGTGACGCCGATGATCCGCTTACCGGCAAAGCGCGCTTCCAAGGGCGCGAGCCCGCTCGACAAGGCGGGCTCAGCCGCGATCCGTGCGGTGATCCAGTGCAGCGCGTCAATCACCGTATTGCCCGTGACATGGACGCTTGTGGGATCGACATTTTCGGCCAGCAGGGCCGCGCGGCTGGTTTGCGTCGGGGCACAATGGAGCGCGGCGATTGAACCGATGATCTTGCGGTTCACCTCCTCGGGCCACGGGTGATAGATGTTGCCGCTGCGCAAGCCTGCCTCGACATGGGCGACGGGGATCTTGCGGTAATAGGCGGCCATCGCGCCGGCCATGGCTGTGGCGGTATCGCCCTGGACCACCACCCAATCGGGCCGTTCGGCATCCATCACCGCACCAAGCCCGGTGAGCAGGCGCGCGGTCAGTTGATCGAGGCTTTGATCGGGCTGCATCAGATCGAGATCGTGATCGGGCACCACGCCCGAGATATCGAGCACCTGATCGAGCATCCCGCGATGCTGGCCCGACACGCACACACGGCTGTCAAACCGCGCGTCCGCCTCCAGTGCGTGCACCAGCGGGAACAGCTTGATCGCTTCGGGGCGGGTGCCGAAAATCGTGAGGATGCGCTTGGCCATAGGCCGGGGCATAGCGCAGCAGCGGTTAACTATGAACTACTTGCCGCCTATTCCGCTGCTTCGCCAACCGCAGGCAGCGCCTCGTCCTCACCCGGAAGCGGAGCGTCGCGCTCGGCCTCCAGCCGTTCGAGATAGGCGCGTTCGAGTTCTTCCACCCGGCCTTGGGTGCGGGCGGCATCGGCGTCGATGGTTTCCAGCCGCTCGGCCCGGGCCTCAGCGATCTGCTCGCTGAAACGGTGGCCGGGCGCGTTTTCACGTTCGGCCAGGGCGGCTTCATATTCCAACACGCTGCAACCCAGTTCCGAACCCAGCCCGATATTGTTGCACGATCCGGGGGCCAGCGATCCGACATCCTCCGCCGCGCGCACCCGATCGGTCCAGCTGCGGTTTTCCGGGCTGCGGCTTTGGCGCAGATTGCTGGGGATGCGATAGGGATCCTCGATCTCGTCACACACCACGATGGTGTTGGGATCTTCGGCCACAGGACATTCACCGCCGACCGGGATATTGACCATCATCACCCGCTCACCAGCAGCATCCTGCGCGGCGGCGGGCCCAGTGGCGGAGACGGCCAGACTGGACAGGGCGATAAGCACTGCGGGAGCGAGGTGGCGGGTCATCGGGTCAATCCTCATAGGTTCGCAGGGGCACTAGTTCATGGTTCAGGCTGAACACCAACTGAAGCTGGCTCAAATCTTCTCTGACAGACGGATAGCAACGCGGCAGCCGAGCCGGATCGCGGCGGAAAACAGCGGATAGGCTGGCGCTTTCTCGGCCCCGGCCGCCAGCGCCGTTTCGCGGTGCTCACGCTCATCATCGCGGAAACGCGCGACCATGTCGGCAAGTTCCGGATCGTCGCCGCTGGCGTCAAGATCGGCCAGCTGGGCGGTATAGTGGCGGTCAATCTCTTCCTCGATCGCCGCCGTGCAGGCCATCGCCGCTTCCGGCCCGATCAGTGCCGAGCCTGCGCCAAGCGCAAAGCCCGCCACATGCCAGAACGGCTGCAAAGCGGTGGGCCGAACCCCGCGCCGGGCCATCAGCGCATCGAACGCCGCGCGGTGCTCCACCTCCTGCGCGGCCATGGCGCGGATGGCGGCGGAATGCGGGCCGCGATCGCCCATCACCGCCAGTTGCCCTGCATAGATGCGCGTCGCACCGAACTCCCCCGCCTGATCGACGCGGACCATTTGCGAACGGTCTGGAGCCGAGCTCATGGCCGGGCCTTCCTCAGCAGCAGCGCGAACACGCCAATCCCCCCAACAATCGAGAAAATCGCGTTGAACCCGGCCAGCGACACGCCCGCCAGCGTCCACTGCGTCTGATCGCAGCGGATCAGCGGCTGGGCAAAGATCGCCTCCAGCGCGTCGTCGCCGGTGCTGGCGGGAATGGCGCAGCCGGTGATCCCCTCCCAAAAATCATATTCGACCCCGGCGTGGAACACCCCGATCAGGCCAGAGGTGATAATTCCTCCCGCCGCCAGCGCCACCAGCAGGCGCTTTTGCGGCAGCACAAACGAAGCCAGCGCCAGCGCCAGCGCGGCAAAATGCGGCCAGCGCTGCCACCAGCACATCTCGCACGGGTACAGGCCAAAGCCATATTGCGACAAATAAGCCCCGCCCAGCAGCAATGCCGGGACCGCCAGCGCCAGCCGCTGGGCCTGAACATCAGACTGAATATCAGTGGGGCGCATCAGTTACGCCGAGCCGCCGCCGGAGCTGCGCGCGCGGCAACCGCGGTGCGCCCAGTGCGCGCCGTGCGGCGCAGCGTTTCCAGGGCATAATGCAGCTGGAAATCATCTATTCCCTGCTCTTCCAGCTCGGCGGCAGTCTGGGTGAAGCGCGGGTCGGCGCCGACATCGCGTTCCAGCCCTTCATCATCGCGGTCAATTTCGTTCACCAGATGGCGGCGCAGATCGCTCTCGCGCAAGGCATAGCGCTGACGGCGCTCGGCATCGGGGTCCGACAGTTGCGGCACGCGGATGTCGGGCACGATCCCGCCTTCCTGCACGCTGTGGCCCGAGGGCGTGAAATAACGCGCGGTGGTGAGCTTGACCGCCTGCGTCTGCGCCCGGTCGAAATAAAACAGCGTTTGCACCGAGCCTTTGCCAAAGCTGGTTTCGCCCATAATCAGCGCCCGGTGGTGATCCTGCAATGCGCCCGCGACAATCTCGCTGGCCGAGGCTGAACCTTCATCGATCAGCACGATCACCGGCACCCCCGCAGCAGCATCACCGCGAAAGGCGGTTTCGGCATCGTAGTAGATCGTTTGCGATTCATACCGCCCGCGCTGCGACACGATCTGGCCTTGATCGAGGAACAGATCCGACAGTTCGACCGCTTCATCGAGCGATCCGCCGGGGTTGCGCCGCAGATCGAGCACCAGCCCGGCCAGACGTCCGCCGGCAGCGCTACGCATCTCGCGGATTGCGGCGTTCACATCATCACCGACATCGGCAGAAAATTCGTTGACGCTGATATGGCCGATATTGCCGTCCATCAGTTCGTGGGTGACCGGCTCCAGCTCGATCACGCCACGCGTCACATTCACTTCCACCGGCTCGTCACGCCCGGGGCGGAACAGGGTGAGATTGATGCTGGTGCCCGCTGGCCCGCGCATCTGCGCCACGGCCTCGTTGATTTCGAGGCCGTAGATCAGCCGCCCATCAATATGAGTGATGTAATCGCCCGCCTTGATCCCGGCAATATCGGCCGGGCTGCCGCGAAAGGGCGAGATGACCTTGACCGCGCCATCATCCATCTGGATCGAGATGCCGAGGCCCTGATAATTGCCGACAATCATCGTTTCGAGCCGCTCAAGCGAGGCCCCGTCGAGATAGGCGCTGTGTGGATCGAGCGAGGCAAGCATACCGTCAATCGCGCCGCGGATCAGCTGCTCATCATCCACCTCTTCGACATAGCTGGCCTTGATCCGCTGGTAGGTGGCCTGCAGCCGAGCAAATTCGGGCGAGGCGCGTCCTTCTACCTGGGCAAAGCCCGCCGTGGCGGCGGGCAGCAGCGCAACCGCCGTGCACAAGGCGGCAGCGCGAATGGCCGATGCAAATTTCGGGGCGAATTTCATGGCTAAGTTCTTCCTGATCTGTCCCAAGGTGCTTGTATCGCAGGCCTACACTTAACGCCAGATGAGGATCGCATGGGGCTTTTGGTGCGCCAACGGGCCTTCTAGCGCGTAAATTCCGCTGGATTGACCGGATCGCCGTTGTGTCGCAGTTCCAGCATGATGGTGGGGCGGCCCGGCCCGGCCACACCGATTGGCGCGCCGCCGACCAGTTCATCACCCACCCGCACATCGGCGCGGGCCAGACCAGTGATCAGGCTGGTCCAGCCGCCGGGATGTTCGATGATGACGATCTGGCCATAGCCGCGATAGCTGCCGGCAAACCCAACCCGTCCGGCCGCCGGGGCCACCACCTGGGCATTGGCCAGCGGGGCCAGCGTCAACCCTTGGCTCAGCCCACCATCTGCCCCAGTGCCGGTAGGGGCGCCAAAGCCGGTCAGCGTGCGCCCGGCGACGGGCAGGATATAGGGCGCGGGCGCTCCCACTGGCACCGAGGCCGAGGGGGTCGGTTCGTCGGGCACAGGACTGGAGGTTGCGCCAGCTGCGGGCCGCAATACTGGTCCCGGTAAGGCGGCGAGGCGGTTGCGCAACATGGCGGCGCGGTCCAGTTCGCCGACAAGGCTATCGAGATCGCGCGCCTGTTCGCCCAGCGCCACCGCCCGTTCAGCCTCGCGGCTGGCCACGCTGCCGGCCTCACGAGCGGCGAGCCGTTGGCGGGCCTCGATTGCGCCCAGCTGGGTGCGGCGGGTGCCGAGCGCGGTTTCTTCGCTGCGCAGGACTGCTGCTGCCTGCCCGGCCTCGCGCTGCAATTGCGCCGAACGCTCGATCCGCTGGCGTAAGGCAGCGGTGCGCGCCTGCACTTGCGGCACGGTGCTGGCCATGACCGCGCGCAGATAGACCAGATCGCGGATTTCACCCGGCCGCAGCAAGGACAGCGCCACCGGGCGACGCGCGAATTGTTGCAGCGCCGCCGTCAGCGTGACGATCGGGCGCTGCTGGCGGCCCAGCACGGTGCGCAGCCGGGTCTGGTCGTGCCCGATTAGCCGCAGCCGCGCGTCGGCAGCGGCAATCCCGGCTTCGGCCTGCTGGATCCGTGCGGCGAGGGCGGCGGCCTGGCGGGCTGTGCGTTCGGCGGAATCTTCGGTCGCCTCGGCCTCGGCCTCCAGCCGGTCGCTGCGCAGCTCGGCGGCGTCGCGTTCGGTCAGCGCCTGCTGCAACGCGCTGCGGGTTTCGCCCGCGTCTTCATAGGCAGGAGCGCGCTGCGCTAAAGCGGCATAACCCAGCAGTGCAGCAGCGATGAGGAAGAGCGCGCGATACATCCCGCTATCCTGACCTGTGATAGGGGTGTCCGGCAAGGATAGATGTGGCGCGGAACACTTGTTCCAGCAGCATGGCGCGGGCCAAAAGGTGCGGCCAGGTGGCGCGTCCGAAGGCCAGCAGCAGGTCTGCGCCTGCCCGTTCCTCGGGCGAATGGCCGTCCGCCGCACCGATCACAAAGCGGCATTCGCGGATACCGCCATCGCGCCACTTTTCCAGAACTGCCGCCAGTTCGTCGGACGACAGGTCGCTGCCCTTTTCATCGAGCAGCACGGTGCGGCAGGGGGTGGCGGGATCGGGAATGCGCCCGCCCACTTCGGGCAGCTCGGTGATTTTTAGAGGCCAGGTGATGCGCTTTTCATAGCGCGCGACGAGCTCAGCCTCGGGCGAGCGGGCGATCTTTCCGCGCGCGATAACGTGCAAAATCAGGCTGTGTCAGCCTTGTTCTCATCGCCGAAGCCCCACATCCGTTCAAGGTTGTAGAAGCTGCGCACTTCGGGGCGGAACAGGTGGACAACCACGTCGCCGGCATCGATCAGCACCCAGTCTGCCGCGGGCAGGCCTTCGATGCGTGCCGAGCCAAAGCCGTTCTGCTTGATCTTCATAGCCAGCTTGGCCGCCATCGCGGCGACCTGCCGGGTTGAACGGCCGGAGGCGATGATCATGTGATCTGCAATCGAGCTTTTGCCCGCCAGCGGAATGGAGACGAGCTCCTGCGCTTGGTCCTCATCAAGTTGGCCGAGAATCAGCGCGTGGAGCGAGCCGGGTTCGGCGGCGATATTGTGGTCAGGGGTGCTGGTCATGGATATGAAGGTTGCAATGCCGGGACTGCCCGGTTGGGCTTGCGCCTGTCTCATCGAAACGTGTCATGCTCCTGTGTTTGGTGGAAAAGGGAAATGGACAAAGAGCAGGCGCGCATCATGCGACCCGTTCCGCAGCGTGAATGTGGATGAGAGAATTTGTCACTTCATCCCGAGGAACCGCGCCGGAAAACCGGCTGGCCCCAAACCGGTCTGCCCAGTGTGGATCCGCCTGCCTTATGGCCGAAGCCGAGCGCGGATCGGGATCGAAACGCAATTCTATCAGCGCCGGTGCGCTCCATTCGCCCCGGTTGCGAAATCCCGCTGCGGTTAACCGGTAACGCCGCAGCCAGGCCATCGCGGGGCTCGCGAGGGCGGCATCGTCATAGCCGGGGCGGGCGATTACCGCAATCGGCATTTCGCGGGCAAGTGCGCGCCATTGCCGCCACCGGTGAAACTGCGCCAGATTGTCCGCCCCCATCAACCACACAAAGCGGCGGCGGGGATAGCGGCGCTTCAAGGCGCGCAAGGTGTCGACGGTGTAGCGCGTGCCCAATTGCTGCTCGATCGCGGTGGCGCGGATCGGGGCGCGGCGGCTCATCTCGCGGGCCGAAGCAAGGCGCGCGGCCAGCGGGGCCATGCCCTGTGCGGGTTTCAGCGGATTGCCGGGCGAAACCAGCCACCAGACCTCGTCCAGCCCAAGCGCGGCGATGGCAAACAAGGTGACGCGGCGATGCCCGCGATGGGCCGGGTTGAAACTGCCGCCCAATAATCCGGTCAGTTGTCCGCTCACCTGTGTGATCGGCGCGGCGAGACGCGGAAGCCGTGGCGCTGGTTCTGCGCCTTGATCGCCCAGGCCGGATATTCATCATCGAGCAGGCCCACGCCATCGAGCACAGCCAGCTCCTCACCCGTCAGTTCGATGTGGCTGGCGGCCAGGTTCTGCGCCAATTGCTCGGGAAACCTCGCGCCTAGGATCACGCTGCTGACCACCGGCTGATGCAGCAGCCAGGCCAGCGCCACCGTCGCCACCGAGATGCCGCGCGCTTCTGCCATCGGGCGCATCGCCGTCACTGCATCGGCCGCCATGCCCTTGTCGGCACGCGGGAAATCGAGCTTCGCCCGCCGCCCTTCGCCCGACACCGCGCCATCGGCTGCAAAATCATATTTGCCCGAAAGCAAGCCGCCCACCAGCGGACTCCACACCATCAACCCCAGCCCTTCGGACAGCATCATCGGCACCACCTCGCGCTCCAGCTCGCGGCCCGATACGGCATAGAACGCCTGATCGGACACGAACTTGTCCCACCCGCGCCGCTCGGCAATCCCCAGCGCCTTGGCA
>CAMDSM010000007.1 GCA_945906905.1 Altererythrobacter xiamenensis
GGCCGAGATTGCCCGGCTGGTGGAGAAATCGCGCAGCCATGTGGCCAATCTCCAGCGGCTGCTGAGCCTGCCCGCGGCGGTGCTCGACCATCTGGAGGCTGGGCGGCTCGACATGGGCCATGCCCGCGCCCTGATCGGGCGCGAAAATGCCGCCGATCTGGCCGAACAGGCGGTGGCACGCAAACTGTCGGTGCGTGAGGTGGAAAAGCTGGTCCGCGCCGCCGATGGTGCCAGCAATCGCCGCCGCACAGCGCGGGTGCCGCGCGATCCGGCGCATGATGCCGATATCGCTGCGGTCGAAAGCCATCTGGAGGAATTTCTCGGCCTACCGGTGAAAATCTCCGCCGATACCGATCCACGCTCGGGCGCGGTGACGATCCGCTATCGCACGCTCGACCAGCTCGATCTGATTTGCGGGCGGCTGACTGGAAGTGGGATTTAGGGGGGGCCGCCGTTGCGGGCCACAAACCACCAGCCACAGACAAAAAGTCGCGCGGCGCAACTTGGCGCCGCGCAACAAAATGCTTTAAATCAGCGGTTTAATTAACCCGCGTGAGCTTGCCCTGCTCACGCGCCGGAATGGCGCGGTGGATGCGGTGGTGGCGGGCGGGGACGTCAACCTCAACCTCTTCCTCGATCACCCGATAGCGGCGCTGTTGGACCTGTTGCTGGGCCACTGGCACCATCATCACCGGGGCATAGGCCATCTGGGCAGGCGTGCCATAACCGCGCTCGTAATTGAGCAGATATGCCTCGCAATAATCAAAATTGGGTTCCTCGTCGGCATAATAGACCGGGCGTTCATCCTCATCATCGCCCAGGCCGTCGATCACCGATCCGATCACCGCGCCCGCAAGTCCGCCAGCGCCAGCGCCGACAATCGTACCCAGCAGGCGGTCGCCATCATTCACCCGGTTGCCGATCACGCCGCCAACCACTGCGCCCAGAACCCCACCAATCAGGCCTTCATGGCCGTCACGATCTTCTTCGTAATAATAGTCCGCATGGGCTGGGCGGGCATGGAGCGCGCGGCACTGGGCTAGCCATTCGGCTCGCTCGGCTTGGCCATAGGCAAGGCGGGGAGCCTGCGATTCCATGCCGTGGTGACGGCCGTGGTGCCCACCGCGATGATGGCCCGAACGATCCGGACCACGATCCTCACCACGATCATCGGCCACATCGCCATAGTCCTGCACAACTTCGGTGTGCTCGTATTCGTATTGCGTGTCGTACTCTGCGTCATCGGCGTAAACAGCGCCAACCTGCGGTTCTTCCACCCAGCCTTCAACGGCATGCCCGCCGTGTATCGCCGTTTCGGCGACATCGGCATATTGCTCATCGGCCCAGCCATCTTGCGCCAGTGCGGGCGCGGACAGCGAGGCCAGCGCGGTGCTGGCGGCGAGGAATGCGAAACGCTTCGACATGACTACGGCCCCTCAAGGTATTTACCTCATGTTTACTACGCTGGCCTGCGCGATTCCCAAGCGCGAACGGGCGGCTGTCCCGAAACGGGGCTAGATTCGGCTGGAGAGTAGCGCCGCCAGCGCCTCGATTCCCGCCGCATCCTCGGCATCGAAGCGCGCCAGGATAGGGCTGTCACAGTCGATCACCGCCACCACCGCGCCATGGCGCAGCACCGGCACCACCAGCTCGCTGGCCGAGGCGGCATCGCAGGCGATGTGCCCGGGAAACGTGTGGACATCGGCCACCAGCTGCGTCTGCCCGCTCGCCGCCGCCGTGCCGCACACGCCCTGGCCCAGCGGAATGCGGATGCAGGCCGGGCGGCCAGCGAAAGGGCCGAGCACCAGCCCACCGTCGACCATGCGGTAAAAGCCCGTCCAGTTCACATCGGGCAACATTTCCCACAACAGCGCCGCGACATTGGCCATATTGGCTACCCCATCGCTTTCGCCCGCAGTCAGCGCGTCGGCGGCGGACAGCAGTTCGGCGTAGAGCGCGGGCTTCGACATGCCGGGCGAGGGATGGAACGCGTGCATCGCCCGGCCTTAGCGCGCCGCCCGATTTGCGCAAAGCACCCAATCTGCGCAAACCAATTGCCGCCGCGCCAAACAGGCCTTATTCGCTTCTTCCCATGCGGATACTCAGAAACATTCTCGCCTTCCTGCTCGTTTTCCTGGTGGTCACCGGTGGGGCCCTGTGGTGGCTGACGCGCGGCGTCCCTGCGGTCTATACGCTCGACGAGGTCAGCGGCACCGATCCGTTGCTGGCCGCTCCCGATCCGCAATGGTTCCCCACCGTTGGCGTGGCCCGGCCGATCGGCTGGGGTGATGATGGCGCGCCCGTGGCGGCGGACGGCCTTGTCGTCAACCGCTTTGCCGAAGGGCTGGAACATCCGCGTGTGCTCTATACCATGCCCGGCGGTGACGTGCTGGTGACGCTGAGCAATGCCCCCGCAGGGCAGTTGGCCGGCGGCTGGCTGACCAATATGGTCGCCGGTTTCCTGTTCAGCCGCGCCGGTGCCGCGGTCCCTTCGCCCAACAAGCTGGTGCTGCTGCGCGATGCCGACGGTGATGGAGTGGCCGAGGAGCAGCATGTGCTGCGCGACGATCTCGATTCGCCCTCGGGTATCGCCTGGCACGATGGCGATCTCTACATCGCCAATCACGACGAGATCCTGCGCTTCGACTATGCCGAAGGGGCCACCAGTGTGACGGGCGAGGGCGAGAAGCTGGCGGCGCTGCCCCCGGCGGGCAATCACTGGATGCGCAATCTGATCCTCAATCCCGAAGGCACGCTGCTGTATGTTGCGGTCGGCTCAGCCTCGAACATCGCTGAGGGAGGGCTGGATATTGAAACCAACCGCGCGGCAATTCACGAGATTGACCTTGAGACCAAGGCTGCGCGCATCTGGGGCAGCGGGTTGCGCAACCCCAATGGTCTGGCGTGGAACCCGTGGAGTGGTGAATTGTGGACCACGGTGAACGAGCGGGACCAGCTGGGATCGGATCTGGTGCCCGACTACCTCACCAATGTGCCGCTGGGGGTGAATTATGGCTGGCCGTGGGTCTATTATGGCGACGTGATTGACGAGCGGGTCGAAGCCCCGATGCCGCAGTTCCACACCGAATATACCCGCACGCCGGAATTCGCGCTCGGCCCGCACGTGGCGGCGCTGGGGCTGGTGTTTACCCAAGCCGGATCGCGCATGGGTGGGCAGTTCGGGCGCGGCGCCTTTATCGCTCGCCACGGATCGTGGAACCGGTTGCCAGCGGCGGGCTATGACGTGGTCTTTGTCGGCTTTGATGAGCGCGGCAATCCGCTCGGCAAGCCGGTGACGGTGCTGCAGAGCTTCCTTGCCGGAGAAGGCGATACGGGCGAAACCCATGGCCGACCCACCTGGGTGGCGTGGGATCACACCGGCGGCCTGCTGGTGAGCGATGACACCGCCAACATCATCTGGCGCGTGGTCGATCCGGCAGCAGCTCCTGCCGCCGCCCCGGTGCGCAATCGCGGCGCGCGCCTGCCGGCCCGGCGCGAGCTGATCGGCGATCCGGCGCGGGCGTTTGAGGAACCACAGGCGGGACTTGCGCCGGACGCGCTCTAACCAAGCCCCCGGCCTGCGCGCCCGGCCAGTTCGGTGATGAAATGCCACGCCACCCGGCCTGACCGCGCCCCGCGCCGCTTGGACCATTCGAGCGCCTCGGCCTCGTCCAGTGTCAGGCCGTATTCGCCAGCATAGCCGCGCAGCATCGCCAGATAATCGTCCTGCGAACAGACGTGGAAGCCCAGCGACAGGCCGAAGCGATCGGCCAAAGCCAGACTGTCATCGACCACATCGCGCGGGTTGATCGGGTCGTCCTGTTCGGCCGAGTGACGCGGCACAATCGCACGGCGGTTTGACGTCACCGCAAGGCGAACATTGCCCGGCCGTGCTTCCACTCCGCCATCGAGCCAGCTGCGCAAGCGCCGTGGCCCTTCGCTATCGCCCTCGGCAAAACCCAGATCGTCGATAAAGACGAGGAAATTGCGCGGATGGGCTGCGAGTAGGCCGAACAGCTGCGGCAGGCTGCCCAGCGCATCGGCAGTCACCTGCACCAGCGCAACCTGGCCGCCGTGCTCCTGCGCCGCCTTGACCGCCGCCCGCAACAGCGCCGATTTGCCCATCCCGCGCGCGCCCCACAGCAGCATGTCATGCGCCGCCTGCCCGTGGGCGAGTCGCGCAACATTGCCCGCCACCGCCTGCTTTTGCTGGTCAATCCCGCGCAACAGCCCAAGCGGCGGGGCCTCGATGGCAGCAATCGCGCGCGCGCTGCCGTTCCAGACATAGGCAGGGGCCGCCAGCCAGTCCGCCGTGGTGGGCGTGGCGGGGGTGAGCCGTTCGAGTGCCTCGGCGATTCGGGCGAGCAGGGCGGTGTCAGTCATCGCCCTGCCTCACCCCGATGGCGGCCCCACGTCAAGCCGATTGCACAACCTGCCCGGCCGTTGTTAGAGCGGCGTGCATGATCCCGCTGTTGCCACCAGACGAACAAGGGCTTGCCCGCGCCGTGCAGCTGCTGCGCGACGGGCAACTGGTCGCGCTGCCGACCGAGACGGTCTATGGTCTGGCCGCCCGCGCCGATAGCGAGGCGGCGGTGGCCATGATCTATCGCGCCAAGGGGCGGCCCAGCTTCAATCCGCTGATTGTCCATGTTTCGGGCGTCGACATGGCCCGGCGGCTGGCGTTGTTTGACGGCCGGGCCGAGCTACTGGCGCGGCATTTCTGGCCCGGCCCGCTGACCATGGTCCTGCCATTGCGGGACAATGCCGGAATTGCCCCAGCGGTGACAGCGGGGCTGCCGACCGTGGCCTTGCGTAGCCCGTCGCATCCGCTGGCGCATGGCGTGCTGGCGGCGCTCGATCTGCCGCTGGCCGCGCCCTCGGCCAATCGCTCCACGGGGATCAGCCCGACCACGCCCGCACATGTTTTGGCTTCGTTGGAAGATGGCGTGGCGGCAGTGCTTGATGGCGGGGCCTGCGCACAAGGCCTGGAATCTACCATTGTCGCGCTTCGGGATGCGGGCCAGTGGAGCCTGTTGCGCGAGGGGCCGGTGACCGCCGCAGCACTGGCTGAAGTGCTCGGCTGTCCGCCGGTTGATCTGGAGCGCGGGATCGAGGCGCCGGGTCAGCTGGTGCGGCACTATTCACCCGGAAAGCCGCTGCGGCTGAATGCGCTGGCGGCGGGGGAGGGGGAGTTCCTGATCGGTTTTGGCGCGGTGATGGGTGATTGCTCGCTGTCTGAGGATGGCGATCTGGCGCAAGCTGCAACGCGGCTTTATACGTGCCTGCACGAGGCGGCGGCGTCTGATTGTGGGCGGATTGCTGTGGCCCCCATTCCTTCTGTCGGGATAGGTGCTGCGATCAACGATCGGCTGCTTCGCGCGGCGGCCTAGTCCCCCCTCGGCCCTGGCTCCACCGGGATGCTCGTCATCAGCCCGTCCATCTCGCGCCGGATGGCAATCGCCTCGCGGCAAGCGCCATTGTCGCCTTCCTCGCAATCCTCGGCCTGCTCCTCGTAATCGCGCTGCAAATGGCCGAGCCGTTCCTCGCGCCGCCGCAGTTCGCGCCCACGGGATTCGTCAGCTTCGGATTGGCTGGTGGTGGCCAGATCGACCGCTCGCCCGACTATCCGCACCGGAGCCGTGACCACGCTGGCGACGGTGCTGACGCAGCCCCCCAGCAGCAGCGGCGCGGCAGTGGCGGCAAGCAGGGCAGGAAAGCGCATCGGCTGGTCCTTATCACGCAAGATTGGCGCGACAATGGGCCGCCAATGCGGAACGTGCAATGAATGATCGCGCTTGCTCTACGCTGCCTTCTTCCCGCGCGGCTTGTTTTCCTTGTCTGTGCGCGGCTCGCACACCAGGCAGCCCGAGCCCATCGAGCGGACCTTGCAGCGCGCCGAACCGCGCACGGTGACCACGCCCGAACCATAATATTGGCACTTACCTCGCCGTCGCAGGCGAAAATGGAATGGCCCGATCCGGCGATGTCGATTTCGGCCTGCTCGACCAGCAGCAGCGCCATTTCGGTCACGCCGCTCCCGGCAATGGTGAGCGACAGATGTTTGGCGGCGCCGCTCGCTTCCAGATGGCCGCTGCCCGCGATAGTCACGTCCAGCCGGGCGATATCGATCCCCTGCGCGCGCAGACGGCCTGATCCGGCAAGCACCAGCTTGGCCTTATCGGCCAGCGCGTTGCAAGTGATCGTGCCCGATCCGGCCAAAGTGACCGATTGCAGGGCGGGCATGGTGACATTGACCGTGGCGAGCTCACCACCTTCCCCGCAAGCGGCAGAATCGCGCAGGATGAACAGGCAATTGTCCTCCCGCACGAAGCGCAAGGCCTCGCGCGCCGCTTCTGGACCTTGCGCGGAAATGGCGAATTCCTCGCCTTGCGTGATGATGATCTGGTCGGGGCCGAACACGACCAGCGCGTGCGGAGGCTCGCCGCCCAAATCGAGCGCATCGAGTTTCACGCCCTCCTTGCCGTTGAAGTGGAACTTTCCGCTCCAATCGCTGCCTTTTGTGCGCTTGGCCACTTTCACCCCCGCGCCGATCGCCGCCATCATTGCGATGGGGCCGATTGCCTTGAAAATTTTGCCGAAGTGCATTGCGCGATGATTGTGCCGCATACCGACTCCTGTGTCTGTGTGTTAAGGCAGTAATACAGAAAAGCGATCCCACGGCAAATGCGCAAGTCGACGAGATTCGGGTGCTCGTAGGATGCAAAAAGGGCCGCCCCGGTGTGCGGAGCGGCCCTTTGTGTGCGGCTAGGTGCCTTTAGGTGCCCCTGGGTGCGCTTAGAATCAGGCGTCCTCAGCAGTCTCGTAATACTGTGGAGCATGTTCCTTGAGCACGTCGAGGATCTTGCGCAAAGCGGCTGGCTCGTCGGTCTTTTCCATCGCTGCCAGTTCGCGGGCGAGGCGGCTGGAAGCGGCCTCGAAGATCTGGCGTTCGGAATAGGACTGTTCGGGCTGGTCTTCGGGACGGAACAGATCGCGGGTTACTTCGGCGATCGACACCAGGTCACCCGAATTGATCTTGGCTTCATATTCCTGCGCCCGGCGGCTCCACATGGTGCGCTTGACCTTGGGCTTGCCCTTCAGCGTTTCCATCGCTTCGCGCAAAGTCTTGTCACTGGAAAGTTTACGCATTCCAATGGCTTCAACCTTATTAATGGGGACGCGCAAGGTCATGCGCTCCTTCTCGAAGCGCAGCACATAGAGCTCCAGCTGCATACCGGCGATTTCCTCGCTCTGCAGCTCCATCACGCGGCCAACGCCGTGCTTGGGGTATACAACATAGTCGCCAACGTCGAAGGCGGGGGCATTGGATGCCATGTATTGTCCTTTCTTTGCCATTTAGGCATTGGGCGGGGCAAGTTTCAGTTACAGCGACAAGAATCTATCGACCGCGCGACCCGTCGGCGGCCTTGATTCAGGTTGTGATGACGCTGAGAGGGGGGAAACCTGCCTTCCTGTCTGCCCACTTCAGCTGGTGAAGCGGGTGATCGGTGTATTATATAGCAGAACCGCAACAAAATTACCAGACCTGCCCAATTGCGCGGCAGGGCGCGCAATTGTTCCACCGGAACAAGGCCAGCGCAACGGAAGTTCAGCAATAAAAAGAGTTACTTAATCACCCTCGCCGGGTTCGGCAGAGAAAAACTCCTCGAACTTTCTGGCCGCACCCTTGAAGTCATCCGCATCGGCCGGCGGTTCCTTCTTTTCGGTGATGTTGGGCCACAGCGCCGAATATTTGGTGTTCAGCTCCAGCCAGGTCTCGGTGCCGCTTTCGGTATCGGGCAGGATCGCTTCGGCGGGGCATTCCGGCTCACACACACCGCAATCGATGCATTCGGACGGATTGATGACAAGCATGTTCTCGCCCTCGTAAAAACAGTCGACCGGGCAGACCTCGACGCAGTCGGTGTATTTGCATTTGATGCAGGCGTCGGTGACGACATAAGTCATGTGAGGCGCTTCCCTTCGATCCAATTCGCCGCGCCGTTGATTTGGTCGGGCGGCTTTGTGTCTGCTAAAGCGATTGAGCCGCCAGCGTCAAGCACGTCCTGAAACAAGGCCTGCGCTTTACCGCAGAAGATCGGCCAGGCCGGCAAAGGCACCCCCGCCCGGCGGAGGGCCTTCTGGCTTACGCGCGGGCTCGGCTGGCCTGACCGCGCGCTCTGTCGGCTTGCCACGCGGCGCATGGGGACGGACAGGTTTGCGCGGCTCTGCGGCAGGCTGGTCCTTGCGCACGGGCCTCCAACTCCACAGGCGCGGAGCGGGTGGGCCGAAAGCGCCTTCGGCCAGTTCGCGCTGGTGTTCGGTGGGACGGAACCCGGCCTCACGCAGCAGCTGGCGCAGATTGTCGGGCACCAGCCCCATCGACGTCGGCAGCGCCTCGTCTATGCGAAAGGCCCGCCCGCTCGCTTTGGCGCGGCTGTCATGCGCGGCGCGGAAGAGCTTTTCGGCCATGTCGATCCGCACCGCCTGGCCGCCAGCGCGGCGATATCCGGCGGGCAGTTGCTGTTCGGGCGCGATCACCGCCTCCATCCGCAGGTTCAGGCTGCGCGAATCGAGGCCCAGATCGTGCAGCAACTTGCGCGCGGCGGGCTTGAGCAATGCAGGCATGAACACGTCGAGCGCGCCGATGGTGACTCCAAGCCGCCGCAACAACGGGCGCTTTTCCTTGGGAATCACCGCCAGCCCGGCCTCCTCGCGCTGGACCATGCCGTGCCGATCAATCAGCGTCAGCAACAGCGCACGCACTTCGCTGCCAGCCTCGGGATCCTGCGACGCTTCCTCCAGTGCACGCAAGGGTACCAGCGGGGCGAGCTGCGCCTCAAGCCAATGCTCCAGCGCCTCACCCAATTGCGCCCGGTTCGCCTGATCGAGCGGGGCCAGCTGCTTGTCGAGCACGATTCGCAGGCGGGTGGGGGCGCGGGTGCGTTCGAGCTGCGCCACCCGGCGGCCATCGCGCATGATCGCGGCACCATTATCACTATGGCCAAGCGTCAGCTCACCCAACGCACTGGCGACCAATCCTTGCGCCTTTTGCGCCAGCAATTGCGGCAGATGCTTCTCCGCTGCCGCCAGCAACAGCTTGCGGTCATCGCCGCTGGCATCGGCATCGACCACGAAGGCAAACCCTTCGAGATGGCCGATCACCTGCCCCTCGACCAAGACCTGTCCGTTCTCTTCCAGTGTTACACGCAACAATCCGGCATCCTTTCCTTGTGCCTTCATCAATACAGCAGTCCTCCGATTGACAAAACGTTCTGTCAGCCGCTGGTGCAATGCGTCAGACAGGCGGGCTTCCACCGCGCGGGCACGGGTGGCCATTTCGTCGCGCGCCTGCACCCAATCGGGCCGTTGGCAAATATAGGCCCAGCTGCGAATCGCAGACAGGCGGCCCTGCAAAGTATCGATATCGCCGCGCACCTCACCCAGATCGGCAATCCGCGCGGCGACGAAATCGGCTCCCAGATGGCCCGCTTGCAGATCACGCCACAGCCGGGCGACGAAGCGACTGTGCATTTCGGCGCCCTGCTGGCGGAAATCGGGCAGCTGGCACACTTCCCACAGCCGCCTGACCTGGGCCGAACCTGTGACGCCATGACCGATCGCCACATCCTCTGCCAAGCGCTTGAGCACTGCCAGATCGATGGCCTCGGGCGCGGCGGCGAGCTGCGGGTGGGAGGGCTTGCGCTCCAGATCGGCGATCAATCGCTCAACACTGTCAAAACCCGGCTCGGCATTGCGCCAGTAAAGCTGGGTCAGCGGGGCGAAACGGTGCTGCTCGATGGCATAGACTTCCTCGTCGGTGAAGGCGTTCTCTGTTCCTCGTCCTCCGCCGAGCGTCCCGAAAGTGCCATCGCGCTGATGCCGCCCGGCGCGCCCGGCGATCTGGGCCATTTCCGCCGGGATCAACCGCCGCTGGCGCACCCCGTCAAACTTGGACAGCGAGGCGAAAGCGACGTGGTGGACATCCAGGTTGAGGCCCATGCCGATGGCATCGGTGGCGACGATATAATCGACCTCGCCCGACTGGAACAATTCCACCTGCCGATTGCGCGTTTCCGGGCTCAGCCCGCCCATCACCACCGCCGCTCCACCACGGAACCGCTTGAGCAATTCGGCCACGCGGTAAACCTCCTCGACCGAGAAGGCGACCACGGCACTGCGCGGTGGCAGGCGGCTGAGCTTGGTTGTTCCGGCGTGGCTGAGGGTGGAAAAGCGCGGCCGCTCGACCATTTCCACTTGCGGGATCAGCGCCCGCACCATTGGTGCCAGCGTGGCCGAGCCCAGCAGCATCGTCTCCTCGCGGCCACGGGCATGGAGCAGGCGGTCGGTGAAAATATGCCCGCGCTCACGGTCGGCGCACAGTTGCGCCTCGTCCAGCGCCACAAAAGCCCGGTCGCCGCCGTCAGACGGCATGGCTTCGGCAGTGCACAGCAGATAGCGCGCGCCCGGCGGCTCGATCCTCTCTTCGCCAGTGATCAGCGCCACTTGGCTCTCGCCCTTGATTGCCCGGACCTTGTCGAACACCTCGCGCGCCAGCAACCGCAGGGGAAAGCCGATGGCTCCGCTCGAATGGCCGCACATCCGCTCAATCGCCAAATGGGTCTTGCCGGTATTGGTCGGCCCAAGGACCGCGCGAATCCGGCTGTCTGATGCCCACTTGCTCACAATGCTGCCGATTGTAGAGCGGCGGCCGCGCGGCGCAATCGGCTTGGGCTTCGCTCTAGGGGAAAACACGCAACTCGGTTCGCCGCGCCGCAGACTCGACTGGTCGATGTTAGCGCGGAATTTACTTTATATGGGCATAGCTGGCGGCCACAGATTAGCCGGGATTGCAGGTCGACCGGAAACGCTCATCAACAGGGCGATTCGCAATGTTCGTCGGCCAAATGGAGTGAGCGTTTGTTCACTGAACGTGAAAATCAGGGTTTGACCATGGGTGCTGCGGGGAATTTCCCCTCAGCACAATTGCGCCTGAGCGACGCCCTGCCCGCCGACGACACCCCTCAACGCCATCGCCAGCCGCGCTTTGCTGGCTTTGCCGATCGCTATCACGAATGGCGCGAACATGCCTCGTTGTGGCTGTCGGGTATAGATCTGGCACCCGATCTGGCGCGCGACATCGGCTCGCGCCGGTGGCTGCGCGGAGTGGCGACGCTGCTGGGCCTGTCGGCGTTGGCGCTGGCCGGATTCCCCGGCTTTTCCGAGGTCGAAGCCGCGCCCGCAATGGCTATTGACGCGGACGTTCGCGATGAATTCCGCAGCCAGATGATCATGCCGCTGGCGCTGGGGGCCGATAGCGGCCGCCGGATGGGCGCAACCCAAGCGGTGACGCCGCTGGCCAATGCTCCCGAACGCCCGCAGATCGATCTGGTGGCAACGCTGGCGCAAGGCGACAGTTTTGAACGGATGCTGCTGCGTTCGGGCGTCAGCCGGACTGAGGCCGGGCAGATAGCTGGCATGGTCAGTCAGGCGATTGGGGCGGATCAGATCGAATCCGGCACGCAGGTGGATATCACTCTGGGCCGCCGGGCCGCTGCGGATGGCCCACGCCCGCTCGATGCGCTGTCGTTCCGCGCGCGTTTCGATCTGGAGCTGGCGGTGGAGCGGCACAATGGCCGCCTAGTGCTCGATCCGCGCCCGATCATGGTTGACGCCACCCCGCTGCGCATTCGCGCCACTGTGGGTGACAGCCTCTATCGGTCGGCCCGGGCGGCGGGGGCTCCCGGGCGTTCGGTGCAGCAGTTTCTGCGGGTGATCGGCAACGAACTCGATCTTGGCAGCGATATCGCACCGGGCGACGAATTTGACCTGATCGTCGATTACCGCCGCGCTGCTACGGGCGAGGTTGACGAGGGCGAGCTGCTCTATGCCGCGATCGTGCGCAACGGCCGCCCGGTCCGCCGAATGATGCGCTGGGGCCGCGAGGGGCGCTATTTCGAGGCTTCGGGCGTGGGTGAGCAGCGCGAGGGACTGGTCGCCCCGGTGCCGGGTGCAATCATCTCGCGCTATGGCATGCGCCGCCACCCGATCCTGGGTTATCGCCGGATGCACAGCGGGCTGGATTTCCGCGCCAGCCACGGCACGCCGATTTATGCCGCGACCGATGGGCGGGTGACGATGGCCGGGCGCAACGGCTCCTATGGCAATTACGTCCGCCTCAACCATGCTGGCGGTCTGGGCACTGGCTATGCCCATATGAGCCGGATTTCGGTCAACAATGGCCAGCAGGTCCGCCGGGGTCAGGTGATCGGCTATGTCGGCTCGACCGGCCTTTCAACCGGGCCGCACCTGCATTATGAGATGTATCGCGGCGCACAAAAGATTGACCCGTCGACCGTGCGCTTCGTCACCCGCGCGCAGCTCGAAGGGCGCGATCTGGCTGACTTCCGCGCGCAGCTGGACCGCTTGCAAAACGTTGCCCCCGGCGCGGCGCTGGCTCCGCTGGCTCCCGATCCCGCGTTGACGGCAGAGCCGGTGCGCGAGATTGACCGGCTGGAGCGGCGGCAACGCGTCGGCGCCTGATTGCCCTCACGTCGATTTTGCGGCAGGACTTGCCCATTATGACCGCAAGTTATCCCGCCACCCGCCTGCGCCGCACCCGTGCCACCAGCTGGAGCCGCGCGCTCCACCGCGAAACCGTGCTTACTCCGGCCGATCTGATCTGGCCGCTGTTCGTCACCAGTGGGCGCGGGGTGGCAGAACCGATTACCTCGCTGCCGGGCGTGTCGCGCTGGTCGATTGATGGCATTGCCGCGCGCGCGAAAGAGGCGGTGGCGCTGGGCATTCCGTGCGTGGCTTTGTTCCCCCACACCCCGGCAGACCGCCGCAGCGCTGATGGGGCCGAGGCGCTCAACCCCGATAATCTGATGTGCCAGGCGATCCGCGCGATCCGAGATGCTTGCGGCAGCGATGTGGGCGTGCTGACCGACGTGGCGCTCGATCCTTATACCAGCCACGGGCAGGATGGGCTGGTGGACGATGCGGGCTATGTCCTCAACGATGACACGGTGGCGGTGCTGGTCGATCAGGCGATCAACCAGGCTGATGCGGGGGCCGATATCATCGCCCCTTCGGATATGATGGATGGGCGGATCCGCGCGATCCGGCTGGCGCTGGAAATGGGCGGGCACACACAAGTCCAGATCATGTCCTATGCCGCCAAGTATGCCAGCGCCTTCTATGGCCCGTTCCGCGAGGCGGTGGGCAGCGGCGGCCTGCTGAAGGGGGACAAGAAGACCTATCAGATGGACCCGGCCAATGGTGATGAGGCCTTGCGCGAAGTGGCCATGGATATTGCCGAGGGGGCCGATAGCGTGATGGTCAAGCCCGGCCTGCCCTATCTCGATATCGTGGCCCGCGTGAAGGCGCGGTTTGACGTGCCGGTGTTCGCCTATCAGGTGAGCGGCGAATATGCGATGATCGAGGCGGCGGTGGCTGCGGGCGCGGGGGAGCGCGACGCGCTGGTGCTGGAAACGCTGATGGCCTTCAAGCGCGCGGGCTGTTCGGGCGTGCTGACCTATCATGCGGCCTTGGCGGCACGGTTGCTGGCAGGATAATTTTGGTATGGAAATTATACCAGAATTTTAATATGATCTACTCAAGAGCGACATCAATGCCGGAAAGCACGGCATGGATTTTGAGTCTGCCAAAGCGCTGTGGAATGATGGCGCCTTCGTCGAAGGCCCCACTGTTTCTCCCGATGAAGATCGGTGGATGCGCGTGGCAAAGTTTGAAGGCAAGCTCTGGTCGGCGATATTCACGATCAGGGATGAGCGTGTCAGGCTGATTTCAGTCAGACGGGCCCGACCTAAGGAGGTATTGGCTTATGACAATCAAGACGATCACGGCTGAGGAATTTGACCGTCGTTTCGACGATGGGGAAGATATGGGCGACTTTATCGACTGGAAATCAACGCGCCGCCCCAGTCTGGAGGCCAAGCGCGTCAATGTCGACTTTCCGCAATGGATGGTGGCCAAGCTGGATCGTGAAGCGCAGCGGCTGGGCATTACCCGGCAGGCCCTGATCAAGACCTGGGTAGCCGCCCGGCTTGACGCAGCAGCCTAGGTTGTATCGCCATTCAGCCCATGGCGGCTGCGCAACCATAATTCCTCAAGGGTGCTGTTCATGAATTCGACCGATCGCCGCTGGCTGTTCACTGTCACCATTCTGGCGGGCAGCTTCCTGCTGTTTCTGGTGCAGCCGATGGTGGCGCGGATGGCGCTGCCGCGGCTGGGGGGCGCGCCAAATGTGTGGAACAGCGCAATGCTGGTCTATCAGGCGCTGTTGTTGGCGGGATATGGTTATGCCCATGCCATCGGACGCTTTGCGATCCGGCGGCAGGTGCTGATCCATCTCGGTGTGCTGTTGCTGGCGGCACTGACCTTGCCGATTTCGCTGGCGCAGATCGCCCCGCCCACTCCGGGAACAGAGGCCTGGTGGGTGCCGTGGCTGTTCTTGCTGACCGTTGGGCCGGCCTTCTTCGCGGTGTCGGCGCAGGCTCCGCTGGTGCAACGCTGGTATGCCGCGCATCCGGCAGCGGGCAACCCCTATCCACTCTATGCGGCGAGCAACCTGGGCAGCTTTGCCGGATTACTGGCCTATCCCTTGCTGCTCGAACCCGCGCTGCCGATCAGCAGCCAGAGCTGGCTGTGGACTGCGGGCTATGGCCTGTTGGTGCTGCTGGTGGGCACGCTGGCGCTCGCCCGCGCCAAGCCTGTGGAACCGGTTGCGGAGATAGCAAGCGCCCCCGCCGACACCGATGCCAGCATTGGCACCGACCAAACCCCCGGCTGGCGCACGATTGCCTCGTGGCTGGCGCTTTCTGCCGTGCCTTCGGGGCTGATGCTGTCGACCACCACTTTCCTCACCACCGACATCATGGCGATGCCCTTGCTGTGGGTGATCCCGCTCGGGCTCTATCTGCTGAGCTTCTCGATTGCCTTTTCGGACCGCCGCTGCATCGCATCGTTCCTGATCCTGATCGCCCCGATCGTGCTTCTGATCGATGGCGGGATCTCGATGTACACCGCCGGACGGGCCGATCTGGTGGCCGGATTTGCCTCGCTGGTCCTGCTGTTCGTGATCGCGGTGGCGCTACATGCCCGGATGTATGAAACGCGCCCGCCACCATCGGGTTTGACGCGGTTCTATTTTGTGATGTCGGCCGGTGGGGTTGTGGGCGGCTTGTTTGCCGCGCTGCTGGCCCCGGTGCTGTTTGACTGGAGCTGGGAACATCCGCTGCTGATTCTGGCGGCCGCTGCGCTGGTTCCGCTGGATTACTGGAAACCGATGCTGTCGCGCCGCTTCGGCACCGATCGGGCGCGGCGATTGGCTCTCTATCTGGCGCTGTTTGCCGTTTTCGTGGGGGCCAACTGGCTGTGGCAGCAGGAACTGACCGGCGGAGTGCAAGGCCTTTTGCAACTGGTGATGTTTGCCGGAATCGTGGTGCTGTCGGTGCTGCTGGCGGCCAGGCGCTGGTCTTTCGTGGTCGCGGCCTTGGCGTTGTTGTTGGCGCTGGGCGGGGTCAATCAGATCAACACCAGCCTGACCGGGCAGCGCGAGCGCAGCTATTTCGGCATCTATTCAGCCGCGCCGGATGAGGCGGGCGACATGGTGCTGATGCACGGCACCACCGTCCACGGCCTGCAGCGCAGCGATCCAGCGCAGCGGCTCGCACCGACGACATATTACAGCGAGCAGTCGGGTATCGGTCTGGCCATGGCGCGCGCCCCGGCGATGTTCGGCACCGAGGCGCGGATCGGGGTGGTTGGCGTGGGGGTCGGCACGCTGGCCTGCTATCGCCGCCCGGGGCAAGCGTGGATGTTCTTCGAGATAGACCCGCTGGTGCTGGAGTTTTCAGAGCGTGGCACTTTCACCTTTCTGCGCGACTGCGCTGGCGGTGTGCCGATGGTGATCGGCGATGCGCGGCTGGCGCTGGAGCGTGCGCCGGGTGCCGACTTTGACCTGCTGGCGATTGACGCCTTTTCCTCCGATGCCATTCCGCAGCATCTGTTGACGCAAGAGGCGCTGCAGATCTATCTCGCCGCGATGGCCGAAGATGGCGTGCTGTTGATCCATATCTCCAACCGCTTCGTCGATCTGCGGCCGGTGCTGGCACGGTTGGCGCAGGAGGAAGGGCTGGTCGCTGCGCTGCGCGATCATCAGCCCGAGGCCGCTGGATCGGCAATTTACCCATCGGCCTGGGTCGCAATGGCCCGCGAACCGGCCCGGCTCGACGAGTTGACCCGGGGCGGTGACTGGGAAGGGCTGGGCGAACCCAAGGGTGCAGCCTGGACCGATGAATATGCCTCAATCCTGCCGCACCTGATGTGGAGACATTTCCTGTGAACGACCCCCGCTTTCCCGGCGCCACGATCATGTCCTTCGATGGCAAGGTGCCGCAAATCCACGACAGCGCCTTCATCGCGCCCGGCGCACGGATCATCGGCGATGTTACGATCGGGGCGGAGGCGAGCATCTGGTATAATTGCGTGCTGCGCGGCGATATCCACCGGATCGAGGTTGGTGCGCGCAGCAATGTGCAGGATGGCACGGTGATCCATGTCGAAGGCCCACGGCCACAATCCGCAAAGCCAACCGATGGCTGCCCCACGATTATCGGCGATGATTGCCTGATCGGCCATATGGCGATTGTCCACGGTGCCACGGTGGAGGATGGCGGCTTTGTCGGCATGGGGGCGGTGGCGATGGATGATTGCCGCATCGGTTCGGGCGCGATGCTGGGGGCCGGCGCGCTGCTCAGCCCGGGCAAGTGCATTCCGGCGGGCGAAATCTGGGTCGGCCGTCCGGCGAAGTTCCTGCGCAGCCAGGACGCGGGCCAGATCGCCAAGATCCGCCTGCAGACCGATCGTTATTGCCAGGTCGCGCGGATGCATCTGGCGGAAATTCATGCCGCGTCCAAAGGTTGACCTGCCCGCAGCTGCCGACATCCGCGCGCTGGCCGATGGTGCGGGGCGGCTGGCGATCAGGGTTACGCCGGGTGCGCGAAGCGAGACAATTGCCATCGAGGACGGGCGCGTGCTGGTGAAAATCCGTGCGCAGCCGCAGGATGGCGCGGCCAATGATGCGGTGCTGGAACTGCTCGCCCGCGCGCTCGATATCGCGCCATCGAAGCTGCACTTGTTGCGTGGCGCAACTTCGAGGCTGAAGCCGGTTCAGCTGGGCGGAGCCTATGATTCGGTCGCCTTACGGCTGTCGCGCAGCCGCAGTGCCAACCCCAGTCCGACGCCGACGGCAATCGCCACCGACAGGTCGGCGAGCACTGTCAGCACTAAAGTCAGCAACAACAGCACCCGGTCGGCCATGGGCACGGCCCAATAGCTGGCCCACTTGTGCGGCTCGACCATATTCCACGCGGTCGCCAGCAGCAGCGCGGCCAGCGCTGGCATCACCAGATATCCGGCCAGAGGGGCTGCCAGCACCAGCACCAGCAGGATCGTCAGCGCATGGACAATTCCTGCCACCGGCGTGGTCCCACCGGCGCCGACGTTGGTAGCGGTGCGGGCGATGGCGCCGGTTGCGGGCAGGCCGCCGAACAGCGCCGAGGCAATATTGGCCCAGCCCAATGCCGATACCTCAGCATTGGGCCGATGGTGGCCGCCGATCATGCGGTCAGCCACCATGGCCGAAAGCAGCGATTCAATCGCCGCCAGAAAAGCGATCACCAGCGCCGAGGGCAGCAGTTCGAGCAGCCGCGCCCCGGTAATGTCCGGCAAGGTCGGCATCGGCAGGCCTGCCGGAAGCTGGCCGAAGCGCGATCCAATCGTGTCGATCGGCAGCTGCCACAGCGCCACCACGGCAGAGATCAGCGCCATCACCACGATCAGCCCGGGCCAGCGCGGCAACAGCCGCCGCAGCACCACGATCAGCACCAGCGCCGCCAGTCCGATCCCCAGTGCCATCGGGCTGAAGGTGACGCGCGCAGCCCTTAGCGCCGCCAGCTTGGGCAGGAATTCGGCCGGCATCACGCCCACGCTGGTCATGCCGAAGAAGTCTTTCAGCTGGCTGCTGGCGATAATTACGCCGATACCGATGGTGAAGCCGTTGACCACTGCTTCGGGCACCAGCGCGATCAGGTTTCCGGCCCTCAGCAGCCCCGCTACAACCAGGATGACGCCAGCCATCAGCGTGGCCAGAACCAGCCCGTCAAACCCGTGCTGCGCGATAACGCCATAGACCACCACGATGAAGGCCCCGGTCGGCCCACCGATTTGCACCCGGCTGCCGCCGAGCAGCGAAATCAGCAGGCCGCCGACAACCGCCGTCACCAGTCCGGTGGCGGGATCTGCGCCTGAGGCGATGGCGATGGCAATGCTCAATGGCACCGCCACCAGCGCCACGGTCACCCCGGCGAACATATCGGCGGTAAATTGCCCCGCGGTATAGCCGCGCAAGGTGGTCAGCAATTTGGGTTTCATGGGTCAAGACTAAGCCCGCTGTGCGCGCGGCGCAATCTGTTCGCCCGCTCAATCGGCTCCAGCCATCCCGCGCGACATCATGGCGAAGCGCTCGATCATCAACGTGGCGACGGCGTGATCGCCCAGCCCGCAGTCTTCAAACGCACAGTCCATCGCCGCAAGCCATTGCGCGGCGGTTTCGCGGGTTATGGCCAAGCCGCTGTGCGCGCTCATCATGCATTTGCCGGGATTGGCCTCGAACCAGTCACGCGGACCGCCCGCCCAGCCGCACAGGAACCCCGCCAGCGAGGCACGCATCGGGGCCAAATCGGGTGCATGAAGGCTGCGCAAGGTGGCAAAGCGCGCTTCGGTGTCCATCAGATCGTAGAAGCGGTCGACCACGCGCTGAATGACGGCGCGTCCGCCGATCAGATCATAGGGCGTCATCGTGGCGGTTTCGGATTGGGAATTGTCCATGCATCCGATCTAACCACGCCGCCGCCAGACGCCTTGATCCACCGCAAATCAGTCCTCAGCGGAATCTTCTTCGGGCGCGGGTTCAGCAGCGGCCTTGCGCGCCTTCTTCACCCTTCCGGCCTTGGGCGCGGCTGCGGCCAGTTCAAAAGCCAGCTTGTCGTCCTTCACGCTCACATGCACTTCACCGCCGTGGGCCAGTTTGCCGAACAGCAGTTCCTCGGCCAGCGGTTGCTTGACCTTTTCCTGGATCAACCGCGACATCGGGCGCGCGCCCATCGCTTTGTCATAGCCGCGCTTGCCCAGCCATTCGCGGGCATCGCCATCGAACTGGATATGCACGTTCTGGTCGGCCAGTTGCAGCTCCAGCTGGAGGATGAACTTGTCGACCACGCGGCTGATCGTTTCGGTGCCGAGATAGGCGAAGGGCACCACGGCATCGAGGCGGTTGCGGAATTCGGGCGTGAACATCTTCTTCACTGCCTCCTCCTGCGCATCGATCTTGGTCCCGGCGCCAAAACCGATTCCCTGCTTGGCGGCATCCGACGCGCCGGCATTGGTGGTCATGATCAGCACGACATTGCGGAAATCGACCGTCTTGCCGTGGTGATCGGTCAGACGGCCGTGATCCATCACTTGCAGCAGGATGTTGAACAGATCGGGGTGGGCCTTCTCGATCTCATCCAGCAGCAGCACGCAATGCGGATGCTGGTCGATGGCATCGGTCAGCAAGCCGCCCTGATCATAGCCGACATAGCCCGGCGGCGCGCCGATCAGGCGGCTGACCGAATGCCGCTCCATATATTCCGACATGTCGAAGCGCTTGAGCTCAATCCCCATGATCTGCGCCAGCTGGCGGGCGACTTCGGTTTTGCCGACGCCGGTCGGGCCGGAGAACAGGAAGCTGCCGATCGGCTTGTCGGCATCGCGCAGCCCCGCACGGCTCAGCTTCATTGCGGTGGACAGCTGGCCGATGGCCTCATCCTGGCCGAAGACTACGCGCTTCAAGTCCTTGTCGAGGCTGGCGAGCGCGGTCCTGTCATCCTTGCTGACCGACTTGGCCGGGATTCGCGCCATGGTGGCGATCACCTTTTCGATATCCTTGGCGGTGATGATCTTGCGGCGGCGGCTGGGTGGAACCAGCATCTGCATCGCACCGACCTCGTCGATCACATCGATCGCCTTGTCGGGCAGCTTGCGATCATTGATGTAGCGGGCCGACAATTCCACCGCGACCTTGATTGCCTCGGGGGTGTATTTGACCTTGTGGTGCTCCTCAAAGGCGCTGCGCAGGCCCTTGAGGATCTTGATCGTGTCCTCCACCGTGGGCTCGTTCACATCGATCTTCTGGAACCGACGCAGAAGCGCGCGGTCCTTTTCGAAGTGGTTGCGGAATTCCTTGTAGGTGGTCGACCCAATGCACCGGACCGCGCCCGATGACAGCGCAGGTTTGAGCAGGTTGGAGGCGTCCATGGCCCCGCCACTGGTCGCCCCGGCACCGATCACCGTGTGAATTTCATCAATGAAAAGAATGGCTTCCGGCATTTTTTCAAGTTCGTTGACGACCTGCTTGAGCCGTTCCTCGAAATCGCCGCGATAGCGCGTTCCGGCCAGCAATGCCCCCATATCGAGGCTGTGGATCACCGCATCCTGCAACACCTCGGGCACATCGCCTTCGACAATCTTGCGCGCCAACCCTTCGGCAATCGCGGTTTTGCCCACGCCCGGATCGCCGACATAGAGCGGATTATTCTTCGAACGACGGCACAGGATCTGGATCGTCCGATCCACTTCCGGCCCACGCCCGATCAAGGGATCAATCTTGCCGTCCAGTGCCTTCTGGTTGAGGTTGACGCAGAACTGGTCGAGCGCGGATTCCTTCTTGTTCTTTTCGGGCTTTTCCTCCGCCGCGCGGATGGTCTCGGGCTCCTCGGCCCCGCCGGGCGGGCGGCTTTCGACCTGGCGGCCATTCTTGCCGATGCCGTGGGAAATGAAGCTGACCGCATCGAGCCTGCTCATATCCTGTTGCTGGAGGAAATAGACCGCATAGCTGTCGCGCTCGGAAAACAGCGCCACCAGCACATTGGCCCCGGTGACCATGTCCTTGCCCGAGCTCTGGACATGCAGGATGGCGCGCTGGATCACCCGTTGGAACCCGGCGGTAGGCTGCGGATCGGTGTCATCATCTGTTTTAAGTGACTGATATTCCTGATCAAGATACTGGCGCACGACATTGCCCAGTTCACCCAGATCAACCCCGCAGGCGGTCATCACTTCGCCCGCATCACTATCATCGACCAGCGCCAGCAGCAGGTGCTCCAGCGTGGCATATTCATGCGCCCGGTCGGTTGCATGTTGCAGCGCATTGTGGAGCGACTTTTCGAGGTTTTGCGCGAACCGTGCCATGTGATCCTAATCCGTTTGAGCGGGAGGTTGGGGGCAAGCTAGCCCCCGATATATTGCCAATATGAGAACGATACCCTCATCCGTCACCCCCTGGGGCCAGATTTTGGGGCTTGAAAAGCATATCCGCCAGCTTGCGATGATCGGCGGCCTTGGCGTGCTGCGCCTTTACCCGGACTATCTCGGCATCCAGCGTGGCGATCCGGTCGAGCAGTTCGGCTTGTGAATAGCTGTCGAGCAGCTCCTTGCCCAAAAGGCTGGCCGCGTCACCGCGTGCGCGAGGGAGATCATCGTCCATCTTTGGGCAGCATTGCGCCGTGCCTGCTTGCTGTCAATGGGCCGTAACCTTACAGGTGCCAGTCTGTGAGGCAGCTGATGCCGGAGGGACACTTGGGGCTTAACTTACCACAAACCATGCAAGTGGTGGCCATTTCGGCGCCCGGCGGTCCCGAAGTGCTGCGGCTGGAACAGCGTGCCGTGCCGCAGCCCGGTCCGGGCCAAGTGCTGATCGCGGTCAGCCACGCCGGGGTCAACCGCCCTGATTGCCTGCAACGCGCCGGGCTTTATCCGCCGCCGCCCGGTGCCAGCGACTTGCCGGGGCTGGAGGTGGCAGGAACGGTGGTGGCCTTGGGCGATGGCAATATGCCCGAAATGCTCGGCCAGCCAGTCTGCGCGCTGGTCAATGGCGGGGGCTATGCCGAGTATTGCCTGGCCCAGGCCGATCACTGCCTGCCCGTGCCCGAGGGCCTGTCCATGGCCGAGGCGGCGGCCTTGCCCGAAACGCTGTTCACCGTGTGGCACAACGTGTTCCAGCGCGGGATGGTCCGCGATGGCGAGGTGCTGCTGGTCCATGGCGGCACCAGCGGGATCGGCACCACGGCGATAAAGCTGGCGCGGCTGTTCGGCGTGACGGTGATCGCCACTTGCGGATCGGACGCCAAGTGCAGCCAGGTGCTGGGCATCGGCGCCGATCATGCGATCAATTATCGCGCGGCGGATTTTGTCGCCGAGGTTCGCCGCCTGACCCAAGGCAAGGGCGCCGATGTGATCCTCGATGTGGTGGCGGGAAGCTATACCATGCGCAATTGCGATTGTCTGGCTGTGGACGGTCGGCTGGTGACTATCGCCACGCTCGGCGGGCCCAAGGCTGAGGTGAACATGGGCAAAGTCATGGTCCGCCGCCAGACGCTGACCGGATCGACCTTGCGCCCTCGCAGCGATAGCTTCAAGGCACTGCTGGCCGATGAAATTGCGGAACATGTCTGGCCACTGGTGGAAGAGGGCCTGCTGCGCCCGCAAATGGATCTGCCCTTTCCTCTGGCGCAGGCGGCCAAGGCGCATCAGCGGATTGAAGCGGGCGACCATTTCGGCAAGATCGTGCTTGAAATAGACCAAGGGGATTGAACGTGCCGGCAACATCGCATCCGGGCGCAGGCTGGAGCCGCGCCGATCTTTATGCCCGCGCAGATGGGTTTTTGGCGGCGCTGGCGGCGAAAGACCCCTCGCGCCTGGCTTTCGCCCCCGATGTGGTGTTCACCGAAAACAACGTGCAATTGCGCGTGGGCGATGGCTTGTGGAACACCATCACTGTGGTGCGCCCCGGATTTGACCTGAAATGCGCTGATCTTGATGCTGGGCAGGTCAGCTGGATCGGGGTGATCGAGGAGCGCGGACACGCGGCGATAATGGCGCTGCGGCTGGCCTTTCGTGAGGACGCGATCAGCGAGATCGAGACCATCGTGTGCCGCGCGCATGAGCTGGGACCATTCCCGCAGATCGAAGGCTATGACGCGCCGCGCCCGCTGATGCTGGCCGATGTCGCGCCGCAAGACCGCACGCCCCGGGCGCGGATGATTTCCATCGCTGATGGCTATTTCGATACCATCCAGCTCAACGATGGCACCCTGTTCACCCATTTCACCGACGACTGTGACCGGATCGAGAACGGATTGCAGACGACCAATGTCAATATCGAAGGCTATCCGATCGCGGCGATGGGCACGGCCGATCAGTTCCGTCTGGGGCAATATATCTATGACGACCGGCTGCGTGATCGGCGCTATCCGCTGGTCGACGAGGAGAAGGGCATCGTGCTCGCCGCCGGTTTCATCGACCATTCGGGCACGGTCACCGATGTCGTCTGGACCGATGGCAGCCGCCACGAGTCAATCTTCCATTTCCCGCACAGTTTCGTGCTTCTGGAGCTGTTCAAGATCGTCGGCGGCAAGATCGCCGGGGTTGAGGCGGTGTTCGTGACCGTGCCGTATAATATGGTCTCGCCGTGGGTGGCGCGCCAACCCTATGTGATTGCCGGGTGATTATGCGTTGACTCTTGATTGTCACATTTACGCCGAGTTGTCCCTGAACTGAGCGGCCCCTGTCACAATTGACCTTCATAGACTTGGAGCCATGACAGGCTTCAGGAGGAACCGGCGCGATGCTGGGTGACTATATCGAGGGCAATTTCGGCAATCGTGCCGATTATGGCAGCCCGATCACGGCAATGGCCGATTTTGAGCGGCATGAGCCGACCATTCCTGAACCTATTGAAGGCGGGCCCGACGGCGGGCGGCGCAAGTTCCGCACGATCTGGATCAGCGATGTCCATCTGGGCACGCGCGGCTGCAACGCGGCGATGCTGATCGACTTCCTCGACAACGTCGATTCCGAGACGCTCTATCTGGTCGGCGATATCATCGATGGCTGGCGGCTTAAGAAGAAGTTCTACTGGCCCGCCGCCCACAATGATATCGTCTGGCGCATCATGAAGCGGGCCAAGCGCGGGACGCGGGTGGTCTATATCCCCGGCAATCATGATGAGATGTTCCGCCAGTTCACGGGTATGAATTTCGGCGGCGTCGAAATCCGCCGCGCGGCTTTCCACGATACGGCAGACGGACGGCGGCTGATGGTGCTGCACGGCGATGAATTCGATACGATCATGCTGGCGCACCGCTGGCTCGCCTTTGCCGGAGACGCGGCCTATCATTTGTTGATGAGCCTCAACAATTGGGTCAACTCTTGGCGGCGCTGGTTCGGGCGGCCCTATTGGTCGCTGTCAAAAATGGCCAAGCACAAGGTCAAGAACGCGGTCGAATTTATCTCGCACTATGAGGAGGTGGTCGCCCGCGCCGCTGGCGAAAGGGGTGTGGACGGGGTAGTCTGCGGCCACATCCACACCGCCGAGCACCGGCTGTTCGAGCACAATGGCAAAAGCATCGAATACTGGAACGATGGCGATTGGGTGGAAGGCTGCAACGCGCTGGTCGAACATGCTGACGGGCGGATGGAAATCCTCCACTGGCCCGATGAAGTCGCCCGCCGCAATGGCGCGCAGGTCACGGATACGGCATCGCTGGCAAAGGCTGCCTGATGAGAATCGCCCCATGAGAATAGCCCTGGTCACCGATGCGTGGCTGCCGCAGATCAACGGCGTGGTTCGCACGCTCGCCAGTGTGACGGCGGAACTGCGCTTGCTGGGGCACGAGGTGGAGCTGATTGCGCCCGATAGGTTCCGTTCAGTGGCCTGTCCGACCTATCCTGAGATCCGGCTGGCGCTGGCCGGGCCGCGCGCAGTGGGGCACTTGCTGGCGGGATTCGCCCCCGATGCGATCCATATTGCCACCGAGGGGCCGCTCGGCTGGGCGGCGCGGCACTGGTGCCTGAAGCGCGATCTGCCCTTCACCACCGCCTATCACACGCAATTTCCTGATTATGTCGCGCGCCGCACGGGCCTTCCGGCACAATGGATCTGGCCGATCATCCGCCGCTTCCACCGCCCCGCCGCCGCGATCATGGTGGCGACCGAGACGATCCGCCAGCAATTGCGCGATCAGGGCCTGACGCATTTGCGCCACTGGAGCCGGGGTGTCGATCTGGCCACCTTCCATCCCGATCACGCTCCGCCGGATGTGTTCCTGGGCCTGCCGCGCCCGATCCAGCTTTATGTCGGAAGGGTCGCGGTGGAGAAGAATACCGAGGCTTTTTTGGCCAATAACCATCCCGGCAGCAAGGTGGTGGTCGGTGCGGGTCCATCGCTGGAAGCCTTGCGCGCACGTTTTCCGGCGGCGCATTTTCTCGGGGTGCGGACGGGCGATGCGCTGGCGGCCTGCTATGCGGCGGCAGACGTGCTGGTCTTCCCCAGCCGCACCGATACTTTCGGGCTGGTGATGATCGAGGCGCTGGCCTGCGGCACGCCGGTGGCGGCATTCCCGGTGGCGGGGCCGCTCGATGTCTTGTCAGACCGGTCGGGCGCGATGGACGAAAAGCTGGAACAGGCGATTGCCGCTGCATTGCTATTGTCACGCGCGGATTGTCTGGCGCACGGCCGCTCGTTCAGCTGGGCGGCCAGCGCGCAACAGTTCCTCGCCGCGCTGCAACCGGCCGAGGCCCGCACGGGGGCCGGAGAACTGGCGCCTGAACTGGTGGCAGCACTCGGCTAAGCGCGGGCCAAGCAAATGCTTGCCGTTTCGGGCGCGAGCGCCTAGATGACCCGTGCAATGGCCGTCCCGAAAGGGGCGGCCCTTTTATTTCTATCGGAGATTCCCAGTGGCCCAGCCCGCTCCCCTCATGCCCCATGCAACCGCTTCGTGGCTGGTTGACAACACCGCGCTCAGCTTTGAACAGATCGCCGAGTTCTGCACCCTGCACATCCTCGAAGTGCAGGCGATGGCCGATGATCTGGCGAGCTCGAAATATACCGGGCGCGATCCGGTCCATTCGGGTGAGCTGAACCATGCGGAAATTGCCCGCGGCCAGGCCGATCCGGCCTATCGGCTGCAAATGCAGAAGGCCCCGGTCGATGTCAGCCGCACCAAAGGCGCGCGCTATACGCCCGTGTCCAAGCGGCAAGACAAGCCCGACGGCATCGCCTGGGTCTTGCGCAACCACCCGGAAATCTCCGATGCGCAGATCGGCAAGCTGATCGGCACCACCCGCAACACCATCAGCGCGATTCGTGATCGCAGCCACTGGAACATCGCCAATATCCAGTCAAAGGATCCAGTTACGCTCGGCCTGTGCTCGCAGCGAGAGCTTGATGCAGCGGTTGCCCGCGCGGCCAAGAAGGCCGGCATAAGCGCTGAAGAGCCGGTCGTGGAAGAAGGCGCAACGCCGCGCCGCGACGATCGCGAAGTGCTGATCGAGGAACTGAAGGCCGAGCGCGATGCTGCGGTTCAGGCCTCCACCGCCGCCGCGCAGGAAGCCGAGGCCGAGGCCTGGCTCGAAGCCAAGCGTGCAGCAGAGGCTGGCGAAGGCTGAGCTTGCAGCCAATTGCCCAAACAAAAGGGCGGCCTTGCCGGGCCGCCCTTTTTGTATCTGCGGTGGATCTTGGTTAACCTGCCAGGCTCAGCCTGAGCTCCTCAGCGCCTGTGCTAGACGCAGCAGCAGCACCCTTGGGGGCAAAGCGGCCGTTGACCGTGGCCCCTTGTTCGATGGTCAGCGTTTCATAGGCGACATCGCCTTCGATTCGCGCACTCTTGAGCACCACCAGTTCGCGAGCGGTGATCGTGCCCTTGATCTGGCCCGACAGCCTCGCCCGTTCGGCGGTGATTGATCCCTCGATGCGGCTGGCCTCGCCCTGCACCAGACTGGAGCAGGTGAGATCGCCGAGCACCACACCATCGACATGGAGATCAGCCGAGGCCTCAATATCGCCCCGGATGGTGACATCGGGACCGATCACCGAAAATGTCGCGCCGCTGGCTGCCATCGACTTACTCGTGGTTCGCGACAAAATCGGCGCGGGCTTCTTCGAGAACATCGGGCGCGGCCTCCAGGAACGGGCGCGGATTGACCGCGCGGCCATTGATATGGACTTCGAAATGCAGGTGCGGCCCGGTCGATCGGCCAGTGTTGCCGATATGCCCGATCACCTCTCCGGCTGACACCTCTTGCCCCACGCGGGCAGCGAAGCGCGACATGTGGGCATAGCGGGTCATCATGCCATTGCCGTGGGTCACTTCGACCACATTGCCATAGCCCGATTTCAGGCCAACAAAGCTGACCCGGCCCCCAGCCGCGGCATGGATTGGTGCGCCCATGGGGCCACGGAAATCGAGCCCGCGATGCATCGCTGCATGCCCATTGAAGGGATCGCGGCGATAGCCGAAGCCTGAGGAGATATTGCGGATATCGGCCGGCATTACTTGCGGAATGCCGTCCAGCCCGCGTTCCAGCGCGCTCATCCGCGAGAGGCTGAGGGCGAGGCGTTCAAAGCGCGGATCGAGCGAGCCATCGGCGTCAGACGCGAGCAGTTCGAGCGGGCCACCCTGCGCCACTTCCTCGGCCGCGATCATCGCGCGCGGATCAAGCCCGAGGGTGCGAATCGCGGTTTCGGTCGCCTGCGCGCGCCTGTCAGCATAGCGCGTCAGCCGTTCGACAAAGGCCAGTTGGCGGGCTTCCAGACGGGCCAGACCCGAGGCTTCGGGGATCGCGCCATCGATCAGGCCAATCAGCGCCTCGGCTTCTTCGGTTGAACTGGAAACGGAAGCAGCGTCGTCACCTTGGGCCATCACGTCAGCAGGCAGCAGGTCGATGATCTCGTCGAGATAATCCTGCCGCTTGGCGAGGTCGGCGGTGGTGGAGGCCAGATCGTCGCGATAGACTGCCAGCCGGTCTTCAGCCTGGGCCACTTCGGCCTCGCGGGTGAGCATGGCCGAGCGTTGTGAACTGGCGCTATACTGGCTGATCGCCATCGCGCCCATCGACCCGCCCCAGCCGACAAGCGCAACCACGGCAAAGCCTGCCGCAGCTATCTGCACCCTGCTGGTGATGGTGATGAAACGGACCTGACCCTGCGAGCGCATGAAAAACTCACGCTCGGGGAACCACGTCCGCAGGCGGTTCCAAAAACCGCCAGCGCCAACCTTGTCCAAAACGACCCCTTGGTTTTTTTCCAATCCCGTGCGCCTTGCGGTAGCGAAGCCCCCGGTCACATCAACAGGACTCGTTAACCTTTGGGCTGAATCGAAAGGGACTCGGGACGAGTCGAACCGGCAGTGCGCCAGCGGGTCAAAAAAACCGCAATCTGGCGGGAACGAATCTGAATTTGCGCGAATCGGTGTCCTGATGGTTCTCGGGCGATTCTCCCTGACAAGCCGCCAAGTGGATGGTAATTGCCCGCCCCATGGAAACGCAAATCAAAAGCCAAACCTCTGGGCAAACCACGCTCGACGATCTCGTCGGCGATCTCGCCCGCGCCGGTCGCCGCGCCCAGCGCGTGCTGGCGCGGATGAGCGATGCCGATAAGGCCACTGCCCTGCGTGCCGCCGCCGCCGCCTTGCGCCTTGCCGCCCCCCAAGTGCTCGCCGCCAATGCCCGCGATATTGCGGCGGGTGAGGGCAACGGACTTGCTCCTGCCATGCTCGATCGGTTGCGACTGGATGAGGCTCGGCTGGAAGGCGTGGCTGCTGCAATCGAAAAGGTCGCCAGCCTGCCCGATCCGGTTGGGCAGGAGATTGATCGCAGCACAGTTCCCAGCGGCCTGGTGCTGGTGCGGCGGCGGATTCCCATCGGGCTGATCGGGATCATCTATGAAAGCCGCCCCAATGTCACCGCCGATGCCGCTGCGCTGTGCCTGCGTTCGGGCAATGCCGCGCTGCTGCGCGGGGGGAGCGAGGCCGTCCATTCCAACCGCGCGATCCATGCCGCCCTGGTGGCGGGGCTGACCAGTGCGGGCGTTCCTGCCGAAGCGATCCAGCTGTTACCGACGCAAGACCGCGAGGCGGTGAGCGCGATGCTGCGGGCGGCGGGGTTGATCGACATGATCGTGCCGCGCGGGGGCAAAGGGCTGGTCGAGCGGGTGCAGCGCGATGCCCGCGTGCCGGTGCTCGCCCACCTCGATGGCATCTGCCACACCTATCTCCACTCCGCCGCCGATCCGGCGATGGCACGCGCAATTGTGCTCAACGCCAAGCTGCGCCGAACGGGCATTTGCGGGGCGATGGAGACGCTGCTGCTCGATGCCGCCTTCCCCGCCAGCGTGGACACTGTCGGCGCGCTGCTCGATGCGGGCTGCGAATTGCGCGGCGATGCCCGGGCCCAAGCGCTCGATCCGCGCATCAGGCAGGCCAGCGCCAATGATTGGGACACCGAATATCTCGATGCGATCCTCTCGGTGGCGGTGGTCGATGGGGTGGATGGAGCAATGGACCATATCGCGCGCCATTCTTCCGGCCACACCGAAGCGATTGTGACGGCCGATGCAGCGGTGGCGGAGCGTTTTCTGGCCGAGGTCGATTCGGCGATTGTGATGCACAATGCCTCGACCCAATTTGCCGATGGCGGGGAATTTGGGCTGGGGGCCGAAATCGGCATCGCAACCGGGCGGCTGCACGCGCGTGGGCCGGTGGCGCTGGAGGGGCTGACGACCTACAAGTGGCAGGTGCACGGCAGCGGACAGGCACGAGCTTAAAGGGGCAGGGCGATGCGCTATAACCGTCTGGGCAATTCGGGCCTCGTGGTGTCGGAACTGTGCCTGGGGGCGATGACTTTCGGTAACCGCCCGAGCGCCTTCTTCCAGCACGATCTGGACCAGACCAGTTCGACCGCGCTGGTCAGACAGGCGCTCGATGCCGGCGTCAATTTCATCGACACCGCCAACGTCTATTCCGAGGGGCAGAGCGAGGAATTTACAGGCAAGGCCCTGCGCGATCTGGGTGTGGCGCGCGATCAGATCGTGATCGCCACCAAGGGCATGGGACCGATGGGCGTGGGGCCGAACGACAGCGGATATGGCCGCACGCATCTGCTGCACCAGATCGATGCCAGTCTGGCGCGGCTGGGGCTGGACCATGTTGACCTGTATCAGATCCACGGCTGGGATCCGCTCGCGCCGATGGAGGAAGGGCTGCGGGCGCTGGAGGATATCGTCCGCTCGGGCCGGGCGCGCTAT
>CAMDSM010000008.1 GCA_945906905.1 Altererythrobacter xiamenensis
CGGGCCATGAACCGATCGAGCAATCCGGCGCGCTTGCGGCTGGCACTGGTCTGTTCTTCCAGCTGGGCCAGAAACACGCCCGTCAGATTGCCGACATGCTGGGCTTGCAGGAAATAGAACTGCATGAAGCGTTCAACCGCGCTTTTGCCCGGGCGATCAGAATAGCGCATCCGCTGCGCCACTTCTCGCTGGAGATCAAAAGTCAGCCGGTCCTCACCGCGCTTGGCGATGGTGTGCAAGTGGCTGCGCACTGCCAGCAGGAAGCCTTCGGCGCGGCGGAAGCTGGAATATTCCTGAGGTGTGAAAAGGCCCTTTTCCACCAGTTCCGCTGCGCTGCGCACGCGGTAGACATATTTGCCGATCCAATACAGCGTCTGCAAATCGCGCAGGCCGCCTTTGCCGTCCTTGATGTTCGGCTCCACCACATAGCGCGAATCGCCCATGCGCTTGTGACGGGCATCGCGCTCGGCCAGCTTTTCGGCCACGAACTGGGCTTCTGATCCGGGCACGATATCGCTCCAGAAGCGCTCCTCAGCCAGGTGATAGACGGCCTTGTCGCCCCACAGATAGCGCCCTTCGAGGATGGCGGTGCGGATGGTGAGATCACCCTTGGCCTGCCGCACCATCTCATCCAGCGAACGGCTCGAATGGCCCACCGTCAGCCCCAGATCCCACAGGAAATACAGCATCGCCTCGATCACCTGCTCGCACCAGGCGGTGGGTTTGGCGGGCGTTATGAAGGCGATGTCGACATCCGAATGGGGGCACATCTCGCCGCGCCCATATCCACCGACCGCCATCAGCGCGAGCCGCTCGCCGCTGGATCGGTTGGCCACGGGATAGAGGTCACCCACCACGTGATCGTGCACCACGCGGATGATCTGATCGATCAGGAAGGCATAGCCGTGAGTGATCTCGTGCCCGGCGGCGGGGTGTGCCGCCAGGCGCGCTGTCAGTTCGGCCCGGCCGGCATCGAGCGTTTGCCTGAGCAGACCGTTGATCACCTTGCGGGCGCGCTCGGCGCCTGTGTCCTCCACGGCCTCGGCAATGGCGCAAACGAGTGAACGGCGATCGATGATGGCACGTTGGCGGGGCGGATTTAGCTGTATCACAAGAAGGGCATTAGTGTGCCACGCGCAATTGTGCAAAAGCTGGCTTTCGTGGCGCGGCCCGGTATGCCATTGCCCGACGTGAAATAATGAGGCGCTGGATTGATGCTCGAATTTATGGCTGTAGCGGCAGGCGGGGGAAGCGCGGCGTTGAACTGGGCCGATCTGGGCCTGTCTCCGGGGATTGACCTGGGCTTCTTCATGTTGCGCTATTACTCGCTGGCCTATCTGGCCGGGCTGGTGTTTGCCTATTGGCACTTGCGCAAGATGATCGAAGCGCCCGGCGCGCCGCTCGCCAAGCGCCATGCCGATGATCTGTTCTTCTATTGCATGATCGGCGTGATCGTCGGTGGTCGGCTGGGCTATGTGGTGTTCTACCGCCCCGATTTCCTTGGCACATGGGAGATGTTCAACACGCTGGGCGGGGGCATGAGCTTCCATGGCGGGCTGATCGGCACGGTTGTGGCGATTGCCTTTGTCAGCTGGCGCAATGGCCTGAATTTCCTGCGCGTGTGTGACTATATTTCGGTCAATGTCGGGATGGGAATGCTGCTGGGGCGGCTGGCCAACTTCGTCAACGGCGAGCTGTGGGGCCGCCCGGTCGAATCCGCCGTGTCGTGGGCGATGGTGTTTCCGGGCGCTGGGCCAGAACCGCGCCATCCCAGCCAGCTGTATGAGGCCGGGCTGGAAGGGCTGCTGGTGCTGCTGGTGCTGCTGGCGCTGTTCTGGAAAACCGGCGCGCGCTATCGCACCGGGCTACTGGTGGGGGTGTTCGCCACGCTGATCGCGGGCGGCCGTTTCATCGTCGAGTTTTTCCGCGAACCCGATGCGCATTTGAGCGAATTTGCCGCCAGTACCGGGCTCAACATGGGCCAGTGGCTGACCTTGCCGCTGATCGTGGCCGGGCTGGGGCTGGTGGTCTGGTCGCTCACGCGCCCGCCGCTGGGCAGCAATTACACCCCGCCTGCTGAATGACTGCCACATGACGGAAGGCCCGTTATCCGACACCTTTCGCCGCCTGATCGCCGCCACCGGGCCGATCAGCCTGATGCAGTTCATGGGCGAAAGCAACGCCCGCTACTATTCCGGGCGTGACGTGCTGGGCGAGGATGGCGATTTCATCACCGCGCCCGAAATCAGCCAGATGTTTGGCGAACTGATCGGGCTGTGGCTGGCCGATGTGTGGATCAGGGGTGGCCGGATCGAGCCAGTGCATCTGGTCGAACTCGGGCCCGGACGCGGTTTTCTGGCGCGCGATGCTTGCCGCGCGATGAAGCGTTATGGCATTGAGCCGCGCATGCATTTGGTGGAGGCCTCCACCCGCCTGCGTGATGTGCAGCTGGAACAGGTGCCCCAAGCGATCTTCCACCACGATCTGTCCACCGTGCCCCGGCGCGGGCCGGTGCTGATCGTGGCCAACGAATTTCTCGATGCCCTGCCGGTGCGGCAACTGGTGATGACCGAGGATGGCTGGCGCGAAGTGCTGGTGGGAACGATGGAGGACAGGTTCATCCTCGTCCCCGGCCAGCAGCCGATGGATTCCGCCGTCCCTGAAAACCGCCGCACGGCCGCGGTCGGCACTTTGATCGAGACCTGCCCCGGCGCGGCGGCGACGATGTTTGAGGTGGCCGGGCGGCTGGTCAGCCAAGGCGGGGCGGCGCTGTTCATTGATTATGGCCACGTTTCGCCGCGCATGGGATCCACCTTGCAGGCGATCCGCCGACACCAGAAACTCGAACCGCTGAGCGCTCCGGGTGAGGCGGACATCACCGCGCACGTCGATTTTGACCAGATGAAGCAGATTGCCCTGTCGCGCGGGGCCAAATGGGTTGGCACTACCACCCAAGGCGAATGGCTGACAGCCTTGGGCATCAACCAGCGCGCCGAAGCCCTGGCCGATTTCGCCCCCCAGCACCGCGCCACGCTGGCCTCTGCGCGCGACAGGCTGATCGCTCCTGATCAAATGGGTGAGCTGTTCAAGGTGATGGCGCTGGCCGGGCCCGAATGGCCTGTGGGCGCAGGTTTTGAATCTACTGCGTAAGCGCGCTGTTGGGCACGTCGATCTCCACCACCAGCCCGTCAGCTGCAAAGCGCCGCTGCCAGGTTCCCTGCATTTGCCCGGTCACGGCCAGTTCCACCAGTCGTGAGCCGAAGCCGCTGGTATCCGGCGTGCTGGCAGGCGCGGGCCCGCCGAGCTCCTGCCAGCCAAGCAATGTGCGATCCGCATCGCCGCTGATCTCCACTGCCACGGTGCCACCAGCCACGCTCAAGGCGCCATATTTGGCAGCATTGGTCGCCAGTTCGTGGAACACCAGTGCCAGCGGTGTGGCGGCGTTGGGCGAAATCGCCAAGTCAGCCCCGCTCACCAGCACGCGCGGTTCGCCCATCTCGTCGCGATAGGGGGCGAACAGGGCGTGCAGCAGGCCGATCAGGCTATCACTGGTGGCACCGCTGGCGGGCCTGACGAAATCGTGTGCCCGGCCTAGCGCAAGCAGCACCTCGGTCACGTTCTCGGCAAAAGGGCGGTGTTCGGGGGCCTTGCGCGCTTCGAGCGACAACAGCCCGCTGACGACGGCGAAGATGTTCTTGATCCGGTGCGCCAGCTCGCGCGCCAGCGTGTCGCGCGCCTCGCTCAGCTTGTGGGCATCGTCGACATCGGTGATCGTGCCGAACCAGCGGCTGCGACCGTCACCGGTATCGACTGGCGTGGCCCGCGCCAGCACCCAGCGCCATTGCCCATCGGCGCGGCGCAGGCGGTATCCGTCCTCATAGGCGGTGCCGCTGACCAGCGCCTGCTCCCACTTAGCCATCACTTCAACTTGCTCAGTTGCGTGCAAGACCTCGCTTGCCACCTCGCTCAGGCCGTCGGCGTGGCCAGTGAACTGGTGCCAGCGGTGGTTGAAATAGTCGATCCGCCCGGTTTCATCGGCGGAAAAGGCGATATCGGGCACGCTTTCGGCCAGCGCCCGGAAGCGCAATTCGCTGCGTTCGATCGCGCGCCCTGCGGCCAGGCCTGCCCGGCGTGAGCGCAAGCGGCGCATCGCAGCGCCAGCCATAACGGCCATGCCCTGACGCTGGAATTCGTTGAGCGGCTCGCCATGCGGAACCAGATCGATCACGCACAAGGTGCCCAGCGGCGCGCCCTCGTCCGATACCAGCGGCTGCCCGGCATAGAAGCGCACACCGGGATAGCCGGTGACCAGCGGATTGGCGGCAAAGCGCGCATCGAGCGTGGCGTCAGGCACTTCCATCATGTCGCTGCGGCCCAGCGCATAGGTGCAGAACGCCAGTTCGCGCGGGGTCTCACGCTCCTCCACCCCGGTGCGGGCGAGGAAGTATTGCCGCCGCCCGTCGATCAGCGTGACCATGCTGGCGGGCACCCCGCATAGCCGTGCGGCGAACTGGACGATTGACTGCAATTCGGGATCATCCTCCAGCCCCCCAGCCTCAAATTCGGCCAGCACCTTGAGCCGCGCGATCTCGTCGTCGGCAAACAAGGCTGATGGCGCGGGCATCTGTTGCGTGGTGAGGGTTTCGGTCATCTGGCTGCCATGAATAGGCGGCTCATCCATGCAAGGCCAGCGGGCACTTGTCGTGCCACCCAACAATTGCGACCAATGCTTTGCTTGTGCCGCTGGACACGGGGCGGACTTGGGGTGAAGCTGCCGCGGATGGCGGGGCATCTGGATAAGGGGGCATAGTGAGCGTGGAGGTTAATTGGGTTGAACTGGCTTACCGTCTTGAAACGGTAAGTGACAATGGAAACGGGTATGGCCTTCTTGGAGGGGGGGACATAGCCAAGCAGGCTCTGATCGCACTTGTGGGTGAGGGCCTAATCCTGTCGGCAGTGGATGCAGTACTGCTGCACGACCGAGGCTCCGAAATTGCGCGTTCGGTCCTGCGTCTTCTTTCACCAGAGATCGCCAGACAAAAGTGCATGGAGATCATCCGAACGTCCTTGTCCACACAAGACGTTTGGGAGGCGGGCTATTTGCTGTCGGACCTCGGCGCCAAGAATTCCCTGCCCTTGTACGATGAACTGTCGAGGCATGAGAATCTTGGCATCCGTAGTTTATCCATGAGGTTGCTGGAGAATATCTACTTTGGCGGCTGGCTAGAGGTCGAAGAGACGATCAAACTTTTGGAGCCCCATCTTGCAAATGCGGACGATAAAATTGTTGATCAGGCCCAGCAAATGATTGCCCATATGCAAGAGGATTTGGAAGTCGAGAAGGCACGGTTGGCAGAACTGGATCGCCTTGATGGCGAACCATAAAAAGAGCGTTCATTGTGGTGTCTGCATCCAATTGCGGCGATAGTGGCGGCTTGCGACGCGCAGGCACCCCTCCACCACCCTTCGGGCGGTCCCCCTCCCCGTTCCGGGGAGGTCTGAGCCTCAAATATCCAAATTCGCCACGTTCAGCGCATTGTCCTGAATGAACTCGCGCCTTGGTTCCACCACGTCGCCCATCAGGCGGGTGAAGATTTCGTCGGTTACGTCGGCGTCTTCCACTTTCACTTGCAGCAGGACGCGGATATTGGGGTCGAGCGTGGTTTCCCACAATTGCTCGGCGTTCATTTCGCCCAGGCCCTTGTAGCGTTGCACCGCCAGCCCCTTGCGGCCCGCGGCCATCACCGCTTCGACCAGATGCGTTGGCAGCATGATCGCATCGGGCGCGACGGTGACGGGCACTTCGGGCTGTTCGCCATCCGCATCTTCATCCAGCACCTCTGGCTCGGGATCGGGGGCCGTGCTGGAGCGGACCAGCCGCACCGGGGTGATGAAGATGTCGCCTTGCTCCATGGCGCGGGCGTGGACCTTGCGGGCCTCGGCGCTGTCGAGGAATTTGGCTTCGACCAGATGCACGTCGGTGACCCCGCGCCAGCTGCGATCAAAGCGCAAACTGCCATCATCGGTGACCACGCCCGTCCACACGGAATCGGCATCGCCGGCCTGCAAATGCGCGGCGGCATCGGCCATGCGCGCGGTGCGGTCTGCCGGAGACAGGCCGGGGGCGAGCGCGCCCTTCAGCGCCATCGCCTCGATCACCTGCGGCTCATACTTGCGCGGCACGAAGGCCAGCGTGTTCTTGAGGCGCAAGGCGCGGGCGACGATATCGGTCAGCTCGGCCCCGCCGCGCGCCCCGCCCGCCGTTTCCAGCACCCGGTTCTGCAGGCCGGCTTCGACCAGATAGCGATCGAGCGCTGGCTGATCCTTGAGGTAAACCTCGCTGCGGCCCTTGGCGACCTTGAACAAAGGCGGCTGGGCGATGAACAGGTGCCCGGCCTTGACGATATCGGGCATCTGCCGGTGGAAGAAAGTGAGCAACAGCGTGCGGATATGCGCGCCGTCAACGTCAGCGTCGGTCATGATCACGATCTTGTGATAGCGCAGCTTTTCGAGGTTGAACTCATCGCGCAGGCCGGTGCCCATCGCCTGGATCAGCGTGCCAACCTCGCGGCTGGAGATGATCCGGTCAAACCGGGCGCGCTCGACATTGAGGATCTTGCCGCGCAGAGGCAGGATCGCTTGCGTCTTGCGGTCACGGCCCTGCTTGGCGCTGCCCCCGGCGCTGTCGCCTTCGACGAGGAACAGTTCGGACTTGGCGGGATCACGCTCCTGGCAATCGGCCAGCTTGCCGGGCAGGCTGGCGATGCTCATCGCGCCCTTGCGGCTCATCTCGCGGGCGCGTTTGGCGGCTTCGCGGGCGGCGGCGGCGTCGATGATTTTCTGGATGATCGACTTGGCGTCGGCGGGATTTTCCTCCAGCCACTGGTTCATCTTGTCGGCCATCAGGCTTTCGAGCGGCTGGCGCACTTCAGACGATACCAGCTTGTCCTTGGTCTGGCTGGAGAACTTGGGATCGGGCAGCTTGACGCTGACAATCGCCGTCAGCCCCTCGCGCATGTCCTCGCCCGTCAGGCTGACCTTTTCCTTCTTCAGCAGGCCGGACCGCTCGGCATAATTGTTGATCGTGCGGGTGAGCGCGGCGCGGAAGGCGGCCAGATGCGTGCCGCCATCACGCTGCGGGATGTTGTTGGTGAAGCACAGGACGTTTTCGTAATAGCTGTCGTTCCATTCCAACGCGACATCGATTGCGATACCTTCCTTCTCGGCAGAAACCGAGATCGGCTCGGGCACCAAGGGCTGCTTGTTGCGATCGAGATACTTGACGAAAGCGGCGATCCCGCCAACGTAGAACAGATCATGCTCAGCCACTTCCTCGTGCCGCTTGTCGCGCAGCAGGATGTGCACGCCCGAATTGAGGAAGGCGAGTTCGCGGTAGCGGTGTTCCAGCTTGTCAAAATCAAACTCGAGGACGTTTTTGAACGTGTCCTCTGATGCTTTGAAGGTGACGCGGGTGCCCTTCTTGAAGCCATTGGCATCAGCATTGCCATCCACCTTGGGGGCATCGCCAACAACCTTGAGCGGCCCCACGGCGTCGCCATGTTCAAACCGCATCCAGTATTCCTGGCCATTGCGCCACACGACCAGTTCCAGCCATTCGGACAGGGCATTGACCACTGAAACGCCCACACCGTGCAGGCCGCCCGAAACCTTGTAGGCGTTGTCATCATTGGTGTTGTCGAATTTGCCGCCCGCGTGCAGCTGGGTCATGATAACCTCTGCGGCTGAAACGCCTTCTTCCTTGTGGATGTCCACCGGAATACCGCGGCCATTATCTTCCACCGATACCGAGCCGTCGGCGTTGAGTTCGATCAGCACCAGATCGCAATGGCCCGCCAGCGCCTCGTCAATCGCGTTGTCCGATACCTCGAACACCATATGGTGCAGGCCCGATCCATCATCGGTATCGCCAATATACATGCCCGGACGCTTGCGCACGGCATCGAGGCCCTTGAGCACCTTGATGCTTTCGGCGTCATAGTCACCGGTGAGTTTGACGTTTTCGTTCGCAGAAGGAGTGGGCGAGGAGGCGGCAGGTTCTGTCATGCCTGACCTATAGAAATCCCTCCCCACTATAGGAAGCATTACCGGAGGCTGGGGGCGCTTGATCCACACTTATTTGCCGGAAATCGGACCGGGCCTAAACGCAAACGGCCGCCCGGTGAGGGGCGGCCGCCAGAAGTGTCAGCGAATCGCGACCATGATCGGTCGAGAAGTGCGCCGGATTAGACGAGGATGAAGGTGTTAAGGATGGTGGTGCTGATGGCCACGGCGGCAAGCGCGGCGAACACATTGGTGGCGATATTGCTCATGGATTTTCTCCTGTTGCGGGACGCCCGGGAGAGGGAGGGGAGGGGGCGTCCCGCTTGAATTTGCAGATAGTCCGGCAAGAAAATTGTGCAATTGCGAAGAAGGATACACCTGTTGCGCTTCTTGCAACTGGGGTTGCGGAGGGCGGTGTTTCACGGGGAAACGCCCGCCGCCGTCACTGGACTAGGCAGGCCTGAGTGCCTAACGCGGGCCTCATGCAGGCAGATCATATCCCCGATTCCATCCTAATCGTCGATTTCGGCAGCCAGGTGACCCAACTGATCGCGCGCCGCGTGCGCGAGGCCGGAGTCTATTCCGAAATCGCACCCTATACCCAGGCCGAGGCGGCGTTTGCGCGCATGAAGCCAAAGGGCATCATCCTGTCGGGGAGCCCGGCCAGCGTGCCCGACGATGGCAGTCCGCGCGCGCCCGAAATGCTGTTTGGGGCCGGGGTGCCGATCCTGGGCATCTGCTATGGCCAACAGGTGATGAGCCAGCAGCTGGGCGGCGAAGTGCGGCCCGGACATGAGACGGGTGAGGGCGGCGAATTTGGCCGCGCCTATCTGACCGTCACGCAACCTTGTGCGCTGTTCGATGGCCTGTGGGCCGTGGGTGAGCGGCATCAGGTGTGGATGAGCCACGGCGACAAAGTCACCCGCTTTGCTCCCGGTTTCGAAATCGTCGCGGTAAGCGATGGGGCACCCTTTGCGGTGATCGCGGACGAAGCGCGCAAGTTCTATGGCACGCAATTCCACCCCGAAGTGGTCCACACCCCCGATGGCGGAAAGCTGATCACCAATTTCGTGCGCCACGTCTGCGGGCTGGCGGGTGACTGGACGATGGCCGAGTTCCGCAAGACCAAGATTGACGAGATTCGCGCGCAAGTGGGTTCGGGCCGGGTGATTTGCGGGCTGTCGGGCGGTGTCGATAGCTCGGTGGCTGCGATCCTGATCCATGAGGCGATCGGTGAGCAGCTCACTTGCGTCTTCGTCGATCACGGCCTGCTTCGATTGGGTGAGCGCGAGCAGGTCGAGACCATGTTCCGCGATCACTACAATATCCCGCTGGTGGTGGTGGATGCCGAGGAGCGCTTCATGGCCGGTCTGGCCGGGCTGACCGATCCCGAAGCCAAGCGCAAATTCATCGGCGGCGAATTCATCAATGTGTTCGACGAGGAAGCCCGCAAGATCGGCGGGGCCGATTTCCTCGCCCAAGGCACGCTCTATCCCGATGTTATTGAATCGGTGTCATTCACTGGCGGGCCTTCGGTCACGATCAAGAGCCATCACAATGTCGGCGGCCTGCCCGCGCGGATGAAGATGGCGCTGGTGGAACCTTTGCGCGAACTGTTCAAGGACGAGGTGCGGCTGCTGGGCCGCGAATTGGGGCTGCCCGAAGTGTTTGTCGGCCGGCACCCCTTCCCCGGCCCCGGCCTCGCCATCCGCATCCCCGGCGAAGTCACGCAAGACCGCTGCGATATCCTGCGCAAGGCCGATGCGGTCTATCTCGACGAGATCCGCAAGGCTGGCCTCTATGACGCGATCTGGCAGGCCTTCGCCGTGCTGCTGCCGGTCAAGACCGTGGGCGTGATGGGCGATTACCGCACCTATGACTATGTCTGCGCCTTGCGCGCGGTAACCAGCACCGATGGCATGACGGCGGACGTCTACCCCTTCGACGCGCAATTCCTCACCGGCTGCGCCACGAGAATCGTCAACGAGGTGCAGGGCGTGAACCGGGTGGTTTACGACTATACCAGCAAGCCGCCGGGGACGATTGAGTGGGAGTGAGCCGGTAAATCGCGCAGACTGAAACGCGGGGTCGAGACTGTTATTCCGCAGTTGCGAGATAAAAGCCATGGCGGATGGATAACCCAGATGGTATCGCGACCTGGCCCACCAGATGCGAGGAAACATGCTCCCCAAAAGGCTACTTTTCGTCAGTCAATTCTTCAGGGGACGGCGCAACCGCAAGCTGTGTGACATGATCGCGCTTCGGCACCGGGAAATCGGCCGCAAGCTGGATGTCGTCGATATCGGCGGGTCTTATGTGTTCTGGATGACCATCCCCGAACAATATCGGGCGATGTGCAATATCTCGCTGGTCAATATGCCGGGCGAGTATGAACGGATCTATATCGAAGACCATGCCGCAATCCGCGACACGGTAAAATCACTCACCGGCGATGCCCGCAGTATGCCGCAATTTGCCGATGGCCAGTTCGATCTGGTCATCTGCAATTCGGTGATCGAGCATGTCGGGCACTGGATGGACATGAAATCGGCCGCTGCCGAGGCCAGGCGGCTGGGCCGGCATGGCTGGATTCAGGTGCCGGCTTTCGAATTTCCGGTCGAACAGCATTTCATCACCCCGCTGGCGCATTGGTTTGCCGATCCGATCCAGCGGCGGCTGCTGCAGCTGTTCAACAAGACTTTTCGCGGCCGCGATGCCGATGCCATGTTCATGAGCATGTATCACGTTCGCCCGCTATCGCGCTGGCAGATGCGGCAGCTGTTCCCGCAAGCGACATTGCGATCGGAATGGCTGCTGTTTCCCAAGAGCCATATGGCCATTTGGTGAGCCGCGCTGGAAAGTCCCTCTAAATTCCCTGCTCCTTCACCACCAGCCCTTGCACCAGCCGCAACAGCAGCACGGTCAACGGCCAGGCCAGCACGACGATGCAGTAGAAGGCCAGGCTGCTGGGCACGATGAAGTGATAGAACCCCGCCGCGCCCGCCAGCGGCAGCAGCGCCAAGGCGAATGCAGCGGGCCGGGTCTGCCCGACGGGCCAGGCATAGAGCGTCTCGAAATTTGCCCCAGTCGCCGCCGTCTCGCCAAACGCCAGCGCGCGCGGGGTCAGCATGGCGCGATAGGCGGGCAGCAGGGCGAACATCAGCAGCGCGCCCAGCGCCAAGGCCAACCCAGTCAGCAGGCTCCAGCCGGGTGACCGCTCCAGCACCAGCGCCCAATAGAAGGCGCAGAAATTGACCGGCAAGACCATCGCCAAGGCCAGCGGCACGAATAGCCCGGCCAGCAGCGCCACGCCCGCCGCCAGCTGAAGGGCCATGGCGACATGGATCAGCTGGCTGAAATGCAGCGCGTCAAGCAATTGCGCCGCCAGCGGTGTGGTCGCTTGCGGCAGCGGCAGGAACGGGCCGATGAAATGGTTGAGGCCGTTGTAGAGCAGCATCAGGCCCAGAATCAGCCGGGCCAGGTTGAATAACTTGTCCATCAGCCCAGCCCCCCCTTCAGCGCCGCGCCGATGTTGGGCGGCCAAGTGAAGGCGGTGCGGGCTTGCACCAGTGGCAGATAATGGCGGTAATAGGCCCCGATCAGCAGCACATTGGCCCCCAGCACGGCCCAGCCATAATAGGCTGCGATCGAGCCCCAGCCCTCCAGCTGCACGTCCCAATACCACACGTTGAAGCTGACCGGCAGCTCCAGCACCAGCGCCAGCGGCACGCGCCAGCCCAGGATCAGGCACAGTCCGGCCACCAGCTCAATCGCTTTGACGACTGAAAACAGGCCGGTGTCGATCAGTGCGGTGATCAGCGCGGTGCTTTCGGGCTGGTTGCCCAAAGGTTGCGGGAATAAGGGATAGAAATGGTTGAGGCCCGCAGGCACCAGCCAGGCACCCAGCGCCAGCCGCAGCAGCCATAGTGGATATTGCATCCGTCTCTCCCCCCGTCCGGCCTGCGCAAGCGGCGACCGATATCGGATGGCAGACTGACGCTGCGGGCGCCAAATGTAAATGGGGGCCGGCAGTTGCCCGCCGCGCCCCCAATTACTTGTCAGCGGGGATCAGCCGCGCTGTTCAGCCGCGCAATTTAGCCACCTTGGGCTTCTTCCACGCGGGTGTAGGGAACGAAGTCTTCGAGGAACAAGACCCCGGTGAAACTGGTGTTGTGGCGATCAACCGTGCGCATCACATCGGAATTGCACAGCTGGCTGGAAAACCGCTCAAACACCGGAACGTCAGAATCGCGCAGCATTTCGGGCCGGGTGGCGCGGGCGACATAGATCGTGTCACCATCGTCATAGACTATCCCGACATAAGGAATAACCTCGATCCGGTTAGAGCGCATGGCGCTGATACAGTTGAGCGATTCTCCGGTTGTCTGAAATCCATCGAGCATTTCAGCCAACCGCGCTTCGCCACGCTCCTGACGGGTTTCAGCCTGTGCGGCAGTGGCGCCAACTGCCAACAGGGCGGCAGCGGCAGTGACGGCAAGAAATTTCTTCATCGTCATTCTCCCTTGATTGAGCAGAGTGTCGCCGATTGTCACTGAACGCAAGCTGACTCAGGCCGATTGAATCTCCACTTGGATCTCTGGCGCTCTATCGGCTGGTCCGCCCTTGAGCACGAATTGCCGTTCACAATAGCCGCAGGTGGCCGCGCCGCTTTCGTCGATCTCCAGCCACACGCGGGGATGGCCCAGCGCCGAGGGGCTGACGCTGGCGCAGGGGCGGATGCCGCTGGTGCCATCGCACCAGACGCGCGGGTTATCGACGAGGGTTATGTCTTGGGCTTGGCTCATACCGGATGCCCTATCGCGCCAGCGTGCGCTGCGCAATATGGCGCTTTACCTTGGGCATGGCAGCCGCCACATGGCAACTATGCCAGAAACCTGTGACGCCACCACTCCCGCCATCGAAATCCGCGACGTCGTCAAACTCTATGCCGGCAGCAAGAAGGCCCCGCCCAAGCTGGCGCTGGAAGGCCTCAGCTTCGATGTGCCGCAGGGCGAGGTGTTCGGCCTGCTTGGCCCCAATGGCGCGGGCAAAAGCACGCTGATCAATATCATGGCCGGGCTGGTCAACAAGACCAGCGGCACGATCCGCATCTGGGGCCATGATATCGATAAGGATCACCGCAACGCCAAGCTCAATATCGGCATCGTGCCGCAGGAAATCGTGTTCGATCCGTTCTTCACCCCGTTCGAGGTGCTGGAGAATCAGGGCGGCATGTATGGCGTGACCAAGGCCCTGCGCCGGAGCGAGGAATTGCTGCGCGCGGTGCGGCTGGAGGACAAGCGCAACGCCTATGCCCGCACGCTCTCGGGGGGCATGAAGCGGCGGCTGCTGATTGCCAAGGCCATGGTCCATTCGCCGCCGATCCTGGTGCTGGATGAGCCGACCGCGGGCGTGGATGTGGAACTGCGCCGCCAGCTGTGGGATCTGGTCAGCGACCTCAATGCCGAGGGCGTGACCGTTGTGCTGACCACGCATTACCTGGAAGAAGCCGAGCAATTGTGCGACCGGATCGCCATCATCAACCACGGCAAACTGATCGCCAACAAGCCCACGCGCGAACTGGTGGGGATGATGGGCGAGAAGATCGTGGCGGTAACCCTGGATCGCGATATCACCAACCTGCCGCACGACCCGCGCTTCCACAAATGCGTGAAAGCGGGCGAGCGATTGATCGAAGTCACCTATGACAAGGCCGAGATGACGGCGGGGCAAGTGCTGGCGCTGTTGCAGGATCAGGGCTTCACGGTGCAGGACGTGAGCACCCGCGAGGCCGATCTGGAGGACGTGTTCGTGCAGCTGACCAGTGGGGAGGCAGGTGCGGCAGAGGCGCTCTAAACGCCCCCGCTCGCGGCCCGCACCTCAATCAAATCCGCAGCTGCGTTCCCAGCTCCACCACGCGATCGATGGGGAGTTTGAAGGACGTCATCGCGGATTCCGACACTTTCATCATCCAGGCGAACAGATATTCACGCCACAATGCCATGCCCCGCTTGTCGTGGGTGGTGATTAGTTTCTGGCGGCCCAGATAGTAGCTGGTAAACATCGGTGCAAAGCTCGGCCCGCTATTATCAATCCGGGCCAAAGCGGCAGGAATGTCGACATCTTCCATGAAGCCATAGTGCAGGATCAGGCGCCAGAAGTTGCCACCTTGCCCGGTCAGTTCAACCCGGTTGGCGGCGTCGACATAGGGCACTTCTTCCACCTGCACGGTCAGGATCACGACATTTTCGTGCAGCACCTGATTGTGCTTGAGGTTGTGCAGCAGCGCCGATGGCACCCCATCAGCTATCGCCGAAAGGAACACCGCCGTGCCCGGCACCCGGGCCACCGTTTTGGCAGTCGAGGCGATGAACACTTCCAGCGGCAACGCCGAGCGCGCTTCTTCTGCCCGCATCAGTTTGCGCCCTTTGGCCCAGGTGGTCAGCACGGCGAAAATCACCGCCGCCACCACCAGCGGGAACCAGCCGCCATCGGCCACTTTGGCGACGTTTGAGGCGAAGAAGGCCCCGTCGATCAGCGCGAAAGTGCCGATCACGGCGAATACCGCCCAGCGGTTCCAGCCCCACACCTTCCGCAGCAACACCGCCAGCATCAGCGTGGTGATGATCATCGTGCCGCTGACCGAGATGCCATAGGCCGAGGCCAGATTGGTCGATGCGCCAAAGCCCCAGACCAGCGCCACAACCATCACCAGCAGGCCCCAGTTGACCAAGGGCAAGTAGATCTGCCCGGCGGCGTTCTGGCTGGTGTGCAGCGTCTTGAGGCGCGGCAGAAAGCCCAGCTGGACCGCCTGATGCGTGACCGAAAAGGCTCCCGTTATCACCGCCTGGCTGGCAATGATCGTGGCCATGGTGGCCAGAACCACCAACGGCAGCCGCGCCCATTCCGGCGCCATCAGATAGAACGGATTTTCCACCGCCGCCGGATTGCCCAGCAGCAGCGCGCCCTGGCCCATGTAGTTGAGCATCAGGCACGGATAGGCGGCGGTCAGCCAGCCGATGCTCACCGCCTTGCGCCCGAAATGGCCCATATCGGCATAGAGCGTCTCGGCCCCGGTCACCGCCAGAAACACCGATCCCATCGCCAGAAAACCCAGTGTGGGATCATTGGCGAAGAAGGTGACCGCGTGATGCGGGCTGATGATGCCGAGGATTTCGGGATGCTCGGCGATATTGGCCACGCCCAGCACTGCCAGCGCGGCAAGATAGACCAGCACGATCGGCCCGAACACTGCGCCCATCCGCGCCGTGCCGCGCCGTTGCACCGCAAACAGCGCGATCATGATGACGGTGGCCAGCGGCAGGACGAGCGGCGCGAGGCGCGCTTCAACAATCGTCAGCCCTTCGACCGCCGATAGCACCGAGATCGCCGGGGTAATCATCGCGTCGCCATAAAACAGGGCCGTGGCCAGCACGCCCAGTATCACCATGCTCGAAGTCCAGCGATGCTCTCCCAAATGGCGGGAAATCAGGCTGAGCAGAGCGAACGAACCGCCTTCGCCCTTGTTGTCCGCACGCATGGCGAGGAACACGTATTTCGCCGTAACAACCATCATCAGCGACCAGAAAATCAGGCTGAGAACGCCGAAGATGTGCAAGCGGTCGACGGCCAGCGGGTGCGGGCCGATGAAGCTCTCCTTCATGGCATAGAGCGGGGAAGTGCCGATATCGCCAAAGACGACACCGATCGCGCCGAGCACAAGGATCGGCAACGGTTGCGCCGCGCCGTGAGGCGCGGGGTTTGCTTGAGTTTTGTGGGACATGGGCTCGAAAACATCCTCGAAAAAACGAGGTCGTCGACAATTCGGCGGCCAGGGACTCAGTGGAGTCTGCGGGGCGAAATACTCCTCTCGATTGTGCGCTGCAACATAAATGTTGCAAGGCGGCGCGGCGGGAAAAGCGCTTGTAAGCGCACGACAAGACGTGTTGAACCCGCCCCATGTCTGACAGCGCACACCAATATGACGTCCTGATCATCGGCTCCGGCGCGGCGGGGCTGACTGCGGCCTTGTCACTGGCGACAAAGCTCAAGGTGCTGGTGCTGGCCAAGGGCAAGCTCAACTCCGGCTCGACCGCCTGGGCGCAGGGCGGGATCGCCGCCGTGCTCGACACCGGCGATACCTTTGCCGATCACATCCGCGATACCATGGTGGCGGGAGCGGGCCTGAATGATCTGGAGACGGTGGAATTCGTGATCAGCCGCGCTCCGGCCGCGATTGACCGCTTGTGTGAACTTGGCGTGCCGTTCAACCGCGACGCTGACCACCTCCACCTCACCCGCGAGGGCGGCCATTCGCACCGCCGGATCGTGCATGTCGATGATGCCACCGGCTGGGCAGTGCAGGCAGCACTGCTGAAAGCGGCTGAGGAAAGCGCCAATATCACCCTGCTGCCGCACCGCAGCTGCATCGATCTGATCACCGGACATCATGAGGCGCGCTATTCCGGTTCAGGCCGGGTGTGGGGTGCCTATGCGCTGAACGAGGAGACGGGCGAGGTCGAGGCCCACGTCGCCCGCGCCACCGTGCTGGCCAGCGGCGGGGCGGGCCGGGTCTATCAGTTTTCCACCGCCCCACGCGGGGCCACAGGCGATGGAATCGCCATGGCCTGGCGGGCGGGCGCACGCGTTTCCAACATGGAGATGATGCAGTTCCACCCCACCTGCCTGTATAATCTGGAGGTCAAGAACCTCCTGATTACCGAGGCCGTGCGCGGCGAGGGCGGGCATCTGCTGCACCCTGAAACTGGCCACCGCTTCATGACCGATTATGATCCGGAGCGAATGGAACTGGCCCCGCGCGATGTGGTCGCGCGCGCGATTGATGACCAGATCAAGCGCTTTGGGCTCGACTATGTCCACCTTGATATCAGCCACATGCCCGCCGATTTTGTGAAGGGCCACTTCCCCAACATCTACGAAAAGCTGTTGGCGCTGGGCATCGATATGACCAAAGGCCCGATCCCCGTGGTGCCCGCGCAGCATTATACCTGCGGCGGCGTGGTGACCGGTTTGGACGCGCGCACCGATCTGCCGGGCCTGTGGGCAGCGGGCGAATGCACCGAAAGCGGGTTGCACGGCGCCAACCGACTCGCCTCGAACAGCTTGCTCGAATGCTTCGTGTTCGGCGAAGCGGCGGCGCAGGACATCCTCGCCCGCTGGGATACGCTGGAAGCGACACCTACCGTGCGCGAGTGGGACGCCAGCCGGGTGGGCGATTCGGACGAGGAGGTGGTCATCAAGCAGAACTGGACCGAGATCCGCCGCTTCATGTGGAACTATGTCGGGATCGTGCGCACCACCAAGCGTCTGGAACGCGCCGCCCACCGCATCAAGCTGCTGGGCGAGGAGATCGAGGACTACTACGGCCACTTCCGCGTGACCACCGACCTGATCGAACTGCGCAACCTCCACCAGTGCGCCGAACTGATCGTGCGCTCGGCCCTGGCGCGGCACGAGAGCCGGGGGCTGCATTATACGCTGGACTATCCGGAGACCGATGCGGTGGCGCGCGATACGGTGCTGGTGCCTTAGCGGTTACCTTGCATATTGCCCCGCCAAAGCCGCCCCCACCCGGCCGATCAGTTCCAGTGGCAGCTCCTGCTTGTGCGGGAACGACAGGTTGCCATTCGGTCCGGCGTAAGGCGCCAGCTCTGCCACCAGTTCGGACGGCGATTTTATCGGAGGGTAGATTCCGATGTGGTGCTTGAAGCTGGCGAAATAGGCCACGATCCGGCCTTTGCGCAAAGCGGGCATCTGGTAGGCCATGGTGCGAGTGGTTCCGGGCACCGCCTTTTCGATCACATCGCGGATCGCCAGCAGGCGTTTGCGGGAGGCTTCGTCGCAGGTGGCGAGGTAGCTGTCGTGGGCATTTTCCACGAGGTGCCGCTCAATCCATCATGAACAGGATCGCCCAGGCCAGGCCAGTGCCGATCAGGAACATCACCCACGACCAATACATCCAGAAATTCAGGCTCAGCTCGGCGATGTTGATATTGACGTGGCGGATATGCAGGAACCCGCCGCTCGATCCGCCTGATCCTATGAACAGGCAGACCAGAAGGGCCAGGCCCAATCCCAGCGGTATCGCTTTCAGCAGAGCTATCACGTCAATCTCCATGCCAAACAGTGCGCGCGCCTTGGAGGCTTGCCGGACTAGTATGTATCACGCCGCCAAGGCAGGTCCAGTATTTCACGCCAGAGCGGGAAGGCAAAGCAAGTCTGGTGCGCAATCGCGCATCATCGTTGCGCGCACGGATTCGAATGATTCACGCCCGCGCAATTGCACAGATTTTTTTCCGCAGATCGATTTTGGGGCTTGCGCAGGCCACAAGTGGCGCATGGTCCACGCGTCGCGGTGTATTACATAGGTGGCACGGCGGGCAAGTTGAGCCGATTCTGGCCCTGCCCGGCATTAAATCGAACTTAACCCTCTTGCATGTGGATCGGTGACGATTCACTATGGGTTGTGGCATGGTAACACGGGGCACATACAACACCTAGATATGGGGCAGGCGCGCGGACGGGGTTCGGCAGGTCTGTTGCAAAGGATTCACGGGGGTTGGCGGGGCTTTTTGGACAAGGCCTGTGGGCAGTGCGGGGGATAAGTTTTTCCCTGCCAAGGCATGGAAACGGATAGGGTGCGCGCCAGCCGCCTGATTCGAACACATGCGGAACAAACAGATTTGCCTCGGCATCGCCGGGGCGGCAGGAAAACGGGACGGGCGCGGGCATGGAATTCAGGAATACGGATGAAGCGGGTATGGGTCTTGATGAACACAACGCGGCAGAGGCGCCTCAGGCAAAACCAAAGGCAGTGAGTATGGACGCGCGGGATTCGGGTAGCGATGAGCTGGTGTCGGCCGCTGCGGCTGGCGCAATGGCCGCTGTGGCCAAGGCGGTTGCTGCGCCCAAGACCAGTTCCAAGACGGTCAACGCCCGCCGCTTCACCGTGGTCACCGATCCCTCGCGCGATGCGCTGCTGACCGAATTTGGCAAAGATACGCTGACCGACCGCTATCTGCTGCCGGGTGAGAATTATCAGGATCTGTTCGCCCGCGTGGCCGATGCCTATGCCGATGATCAGGACCACGCCCAGCGGCTGTATGACTATATCAGCCGCCTGTGGTTCATGCCCGCGACGCCCGTATTGTCGAACGCCGGCACCAATCGCGGCCTGCCGATCAGCTGCTACCTCAATTCGGTGTCAGACAGCCTTGAAGGCATTGTCGGCACCTGGAACGAGAACGTCTGGCTGGCCAGCAAGGGCGGCGGGATCGGTACCTATTGGGGCAACGTCCGCGGCATTGGGGAGCCTGTGGGCCTGAACGGCAAGACCAGCGGGATCATTCCTTTCGTGCGGGTGATGGATTCGCTCACGCTGGCGATCAGCCAGGGCTCGCTGCGGCGTGGGTCAGCGGCCTGCTATATCGACGTGCACCACCCGGAGATTGAGGAGTTCCTCGAAATCCGCAAGCCGTCGGGCGATTTCAACCGCAAGGCGCTCAACCTGCACCACGGCGTGCTGGTGACAGATGCTTTCATGGAAGCGGTCCGTTCGGGCTCCAGCTTCGATCTGCTCAGCCCCAAGGACGGCTCTGTGCGCGGCACGGTCGATGCGCGCAGCCTGTTCCAGAAGCTGGTCGAAACCCGCCTTGCCACGGGCGAGCCCTATATTGTCTTCTCCGATACGGTGAACCGGATGATGCCCAAGCATCACCGCGATCTGGGGCTGAAAGTCTCGACCTCGAACCTGTGCAGCGAAATTACGCTCCCCACCGGAATTGACCATCTGGGCAATGATCGCACGGCGGTGTGCTGCCTCAGTTCGCTCAACCTTGAGCAGTGGGACGAATGGAACAGCGACAAGGTGTTCATCGAGGACGTGATGCGCTTCCTCGATAACGTGCTGCAGGACTATATCGACCGTGCGCCCGATGAAATGGCCCGCGCCAAATATTCGGCCAGCCGCGAACGGTCTGTCGGCATGGGGGTGATGGGGTTCCACTCGTTCCTGCAGATGAAGAACATCGGCTTTGAAAGCCCGATGGCCAAAGTGTGGAACCTCAAGATGTTCAAGCACATCAGCGCCAAGGCTGATGAGGCGAGCATGATGCTGGCGAATGAGCGCGGGCCGTGTCCTGATGCTGAGGAAATGGGCGCGATGGAGCGGTTCAGCTGCAAGATGGCAATCGCACCAACCGCGTCGATCTCCATCATCTGCGGCGGCACCAGCGCGTGCATTGAGCCGATCCCGGCCAATATCTACACCCACAAGACGCTCTCGGGCAGCTTCGTCGTCAAGAACCCCTATCTGGAGAAACTGCTCGACACCAAGAGCAAGAATTCCAACAATGTGTGGAATTCGATTCTGGAAAAGGGCGGCTCGGTCCAGCACCTCGATTTCCTGACCGCCGAAGAAAAAGCGGTGTTCAAGACCAGCTTCGAGATTGACCAGCGCTGGCTGCTCGAATTCGCTGGCGACCGCACGCCCTATATCGATCAGGCGCAAAGCCTGAACCTGTTCATCCCGGCTGACGTGGACAAATGGGATCTGGCGATGCTGCACTTCCAGGCGTGGGAAAAGGGTATCAAGTCGCTGTATTATCTGCGCTCAAAGAGCGTCCAGCGCGCTGGTTTCGCCGGCGGGGTTGAGGCGGATAACACCGCTGAGGCGGCGGTTTATGAACTGCCGACGACCGATTATGACGAGTGCTTGGCCTGCCAGTGATATGAGCGCAATCCGCCTTTTCTCAGCAGTTGCATTGCTCTTCCTCACTGCCTGCGCCGGGCAGATCGATGCGGGCCTCGCCAGCGGACCTGACGTGCCCGGATTCTGGTGGGGCCTGTGGCATGGGTTCATTTTTCCGTGGGCGTGGATTGGCTCGCTGTTTGACGCTGATATCGCGGTCTATGCCGTGCCCAATCGCGGCGGCTGGTATGACTTCGGCTTCTTCCTCGGCATCACTGTGTTGGGCGGCGGAAGCTGGTTTGGTTCCAAAAGCCGGTCCCGCGAATAGCGCCCCCCTCCAAAATGAGGGGCCACACCCCCCAATTATGGCATGCCACATTCACGCCGCGCATTGCATCTAGGGTTCGACCAACACAAACAGGAAGGGAAGTTTATCATGTTGCTTTACGGGGGAATTGGCCTGCTGGCGGCCGGAATCATCACCTATTTTTTCGGTGACAAGATCCAGTCTGATGCCGCCAAGGCGGCGCAGATGAAGAAGCAGGCACCGATCCTGATGTTGATCGGTGCAGTGCTGCTGGGCGCGCGGGTTTTGCTCGCTGGATAGACCCAACATCCCGCTGGCCAAGCTGCGGGAATTGCGCCATTTCCTGAAATATGGGTGATGGACGACAGCGTATCGGCAGCGGAGCATGGGTGCTGTTGGCGCTCGTGCTCTCGCTGTTGCCGCTGCCCTTGGCAGCGCAGGATGTCACGCTCGAACAAATGCAGGCCCGCGATCGGCTGGCCGCGCCCGAGGGGGAGCTGGCCGCGTGGCAGCTGTTCACCGCAGCTGTTGCGGCCGATCCTTCGGTTGATCTTCAAGCGCAGACGCATCTCGGCCTCGCCATCGCGTTGCTCTATGCCAAGCAGTATGAATCCGGCTGGCAGGAGATTTCCCGCGCCCGCGCCTTGATGGAGCAAATGCCCCAGCCAGCCGCATTCGAACCTGAACTTACCGCCTATGAAGCGCAGGTGCTGACCGAGCTGGGGCGGCTGGATGAAGCGCGCACCCGCGCTGCCGCCGCGCTGGCGCTGGCCACTGCAAGCGGCCCCGCCCACACCCGCGATCAGGCATTGGCGCACAATGCGCTGGGCGGGATTGCCTTTGCCGCCAATGATTTTGCCGCTGCAGAGGCCGCCTATTGCACCGCGCGCGATCTGGGCCTTGCCGCTCCCAGCCCCGATCACGCGATGATCGTCAACGATGCGGCCAGCTGCGGGGTGGTCAAATACTACCTCGAACGGCCCGATACCCTGGCGGCGATGAGGCTGGCGAGTGACCATGCCTTTGCCCACCTGCCGCCCGATCATCCCAAGATGGGCAATGTCCTCAACTCCGCCTATGCCGTGCTGCTGCGCTATGGCCGCTATGCCGAGGCCGAGCCGCTGATCCGCCGCCACCTCGATCTCGAGCGTAGGCTGCATAGCGGCGACGCGGATGACATCTATGATCCGCTGTCGATGCTGGGCCGGGCGTTGGAACTGCGAGACAGCTTTGCCGATGCCGAGGGCATTTTCCGCGCCGCCGCCGATATGGCGGGGCGTTTGCGCGATCAGAGCCTGCCGTTCAATCGCGGCATGTCGCGCACCAATCTGTCGCGGGTGATTGCCAGCCAGGGGCGGCTGGACGAGGCCGAGGCCGAGGCGCGCAGCGGACTGGCGCTGCTGGAGGAGGATCTGGTGCCGGGTGACTGGAACATCGGCAGCGGGCAGGTGATGCTGGCCGACCACCTCGAACGGCTGGGGCGGCGTGACGAGGCGCTGGCGCTGGTCGATGCCGGCTTGGCTGTGCTGGTGCCAGCGCTGTCTGAAGGGCACAGCGAAGTGCTGACTGCAAGGCTGCTGCGTGCGCGCATTCTGGCCGGTCTGGGGCGCAGTGCCGAGGCGCTGGCCGAAGCCCGCGGGGCCAGTGGCCTGTTCGAAAAGCAGATGCTCGATCTGGCCGCCAGCGAGACCGATCGCATCGCCCTCTCGCGGATTCTGCCCCATGCGTTTGGCGATCACATCGCCACCGCGCTGGCGGCGGGATCGCTGGAGGATGCGGTGCATGGCGCGCAACTGTTCCTGCTGTCCGAACTGGCCGTGCCCAATGCCCGCATCGCTGCGGCATCGCTGGCGCGGCAGGAAGGGCTGGGCGCGCATGTCGAGGCGCTGGATGCGGCGCGCGCGCAGGTGGTGGAGCTGTCGACTGCGTTCAGCCGCGCGGCTGCTGATGGCGGGACTGAGGCTGGGGCCGATGCCTCAACCTTGTCGGTCCAGCTGGCCGAGGCGCGGGAGCGTGCGGCGCAGTTGCAGGCCAATTTGCAGGCCGCCTTTCCCGATTATGCCGCACTCGCCCGCCCGCAGGTGCCCTCGCTTGTCGATTTACAGGCCAGCCTAGCCGCAGGCGAGCTGCTGGTGCTGCCGCTGGCCCTGCCCGATCGGGCGGTGACGATCGTGATCTCGCCCAGCCAGGTGGCGTGGGACCAGACAGCGATTGCCGCGCCCGCGCTGGCCGAGCTGGCGCAGCGCTTGCGCAGTTCTGCCGAGGCACCGGGCAAGTTTGATGTCGAGGCGGCACAAGCGCTGTTCGATGTGGTGTTCCCGGCCTCGCTGCAAGGCGACCTGGCGCTGGCCGATACCTTGCTGTTTCCCGCCAGTGGCTATCTGGCGCGGCTCTCGCCAGCGGTGCTGCTGAGCGGCCCGGCACAGGCAGAGCGGCTGGCCGATGCGCCGTGGCTGGTGCGCAGCCACGCGATCCGCATCGTGGCCGATCCCGGCACCGCACTAGGTGAGCCAGCGGTGCTGGCTGCGCGCGGGTTCCTCGGCGTCGGCGCGCCCGAGCAGCTGCCCACTGTGGCGCGCGAGATTGCCGGGCTGGAGCTGGATCGGGACGGCGGCATCGGCGGGCAGGTCGAACTCCCGCGCGCGCTGGGCGAGCTGCGCGATCTGGCCCATGCCATCGGCTCGCCGTGGCAAACGGTGCTGGCCGGACGCGAGGCGACCGAAGCGCGGCTGGCGTCGAGCGAGCTCATGTCATTCAGCGTGATCGCCTTTGCCACCCACGGCCTTGTCGGCGGCGAGCTGCCCGGCCTTGACGAGTCGGCGCTGCTGCTGACCCGCGAAGACCCCGCCCGCGCCGAGGCGGATGGGCTGCTGACCGCCAGCGAGATCGCCGCGCTCCGGCTCGATGCCGATTGGGTGATCCTGTCGGCTTGTGAGACGGCGGCGGGTGAGAGTGCCTCGGCCCCCAGCTATTCGGGCCTCGCGCGGGCCTTCGCCCAGGCCGGAGCGCGCAGCCTGATGCTGAGCCACTGGCGGGTGCGCGATGATGCCGCCGCCTTCCTCAGCGTCGAGACATTGCGCGGTGCCGCCCGCGGCCAGTCGCGCGCGCTCGCCTTGCGCGAAGCACAACTGGCGCTGATCGCCCGCGCTGATGTGCCGAACGCGGCGCACCCGGCGGTGTGGGCACCGTTCGTGATTCTGGAGAATTGAGCGGCAAGACTGGATTTCCGCACATTTCCTTAACCATGACCCTGTTATATCTCGCGCCATGAGCAGCCAGGGTTCCAAACGCTTCCGCACCTATCACGGCCATGGCGAGGTCCGCGCCTCGCGCTACATCGTGCTGTATGTGGGGCAGCTGTGCTGGGTGGTGCTGGGGGCCTATCTCTCGGTCATCGCGATGTGGCCATCCACTTGCACCCCGGAAAATTTGCTCGAAGTCTATCCCTGCGCGATGCGCCTGCCCGAAAGCGGCAACTGGCCCGAGGCGGCGCTGTTCACCTGGCTGTGGACGACCCCGATCCTGCTGCTGCTGGAAATTTCGCGCCGGATGGGTAAGAACAAGGATTGAGCGCACGACGCTCTAACTCCCTCCCCCAGCCCGGCTTACCCCAGCCCCATTTCATCCCGATTTTATCCCCGCACAAATCCGTACTCTTGCCTTCGATTCGCCGCCATGTTCCGATATGCTGGCAAATCGCGATTCATGCCGGAGATACCAGATGTCGTTGCTAGAAGCCCGCAAGACCTACAAGCCCTTTGAATATCCGTGGGCTTATGAGTTCTGGAAGCGGCAGCAGCAGATCCACTGGATGCCCGAGGAAGTGCCCTTGGGCGAGGACTGCCGCGATTGGGCGCAGAACCTTTCGGATCATGAGCGCAACCTGCTCACCCAAATCTTCCGCTTCTTCACCCAGGCCGATATCGAGGTGCAGGATTGCTACCACGATAAATACGGCCGCGTGTTCAAGCCGACCGAGATCAAGATGATGCTGGCCGCGTTCAGCAACATGGAAACGGTCCACATCGCTGCCTATTCGCACCTGCTCGACACCATCGGCATGCCCGAAAGCGAATACGGTATGTTCCTCGAATACGAGGAAATGCGCGCCAAGCACGATTACCTCGCCCAGTTCAGCGTCGATAGCGACGAGGATATCGCCCGCACGCTGGCGATGTTCGGCGGCTTTACCGAGGGGCTGCAACTGTTCGCCAGCTTCGCCATGCTGATGAATTTTCCGCGCTTCAACAAGATGAAGGGGATGGGCCAGATCGTCACCTGGTCGGTCCGCGATGAAAGCCTGCATTGCGAAGGCATCACCAAGCTGTTCCACGCCTTCGTGGCCGAGCGCGGCTGCCTGACCAAGGCGGTCAAGGAAGACATCATCGATTGCTGCCAGAAAACCGTGCGGCTGGAAGATGCCTTCATCGATCTGGCGTTCGAACAAGGCCCGGTGGCCGGGATGAGCCCGAAGGAAATCAAGCGCTATATCCGCTATATCGCTGATTGGCGGCTGGGCCAGCTGGGCTTCCAGCCAATCTACATGGTCGAGGATCACCCGCTGCCTTGGCTGGCCCCGCTGCTGAACGGTGTCGAGCACGCCAACTTCTTCGAAACCCGCGCCACCGAATACTCCAAAGGCGCCACCCGCGGCAACTGGCAGGACGTCTGGTCCAGCTTCGACAACCGCAAGCAAGCCAAGGCCGCCAACGAAGCGGGCGTGGTGGACGATGCGGGGGCGGGGGAGCCGGATATGTTTGGGGGGACGCAGGCGGCGGAGTAGGTCCGATTCGGCGCGATCTACTTGACGCGAACGAAAAGAGAACATAGCGATACGGATATGGGGAGTATCGCATGCATTCGATAGAATTCTGTGCAGGAGCCGGTGGACAAGCGCTTGGCTTGGAGCAGGCTGGTTTCGATCATTCTGCCTTGGTCGAGATTGAGCCTGATTTTGCCAAGACCTTGTCGCTCAACCGTCCCGGATGGGATGTGCGGGTGGCGGACATGAACACGTTCGACGGGCGCCCTTTCAAAGGCATGGACCTGTTGGCCGGGGGTTTGCCCTGTCCGCCGTTCTCGGTGGCTGGCAAGCAATTGGGAGAGCAGGATGAGCGCAATCTGTTCCCCGCCGCGATCCGCCTGATTGACGAAATTCAGCCCCGGGCGGTGATGATCGAGAACGTAAAGGGGTTCCTTTCTCCGGTATTCGAAGATTATCGCCTGCACCTGAAATCCGAATTCAAGAAGCTGGGCTACCGGATCGACTGGCGGCTGTTGAATGCGTCCGATTTCGGCGTGCCGCAACTTCGCCCTCGCGTGGTTATTGTCGCCCTGCGCAATGAGCTGGTCGATGCATTCGATTGGCCCGACGTGTTGCCGCATAACCCGCCAATGGTGGGCGATGTCTTGAAGGATCTGATGGCCGCCAATGGCTGGGCGGGTGCAGATCGCTGGGCAAAACAGGCCAATGACATCGCGCCAACAATCGTCGGTGGATCAAAGAAGCATGGTGGCCCCGATCTTGGGCCTACGAGGGCAAGGAAGGCATGGGCTGCAATGGGTGTGGAAGGCCGTTCGCTGGCAGATGATGCACCGCAGCCAGATTTCTGCGGTATGCCCCGCCTGACCCAGCGTATGGTCGCAAGGTTGCAGGGCTTTCCGGATAGCTGGCAGTTTTATGGCCGCAAGACCACGGCTTATCGGCAGGTCGGCAATGCTTTCCCTCCGCCAGTGGCCAAGGCGGTGGCGCGGAATATTGGGATTGCGTTGTCGGTGGCGCGGCTAGTTCCGGTCAGGGCGGCATAAATGGCGGCACGGGATCAACTCCGCGACTATTTTCTTGCGAATCTTGGGCGTGTGCTTGGCAGTGATGAATTGCGTGAGGCCTCAGGCGGCATCAGCGAATGGGCACGACGCATCCGAGAATTGCGAAACGAGGAAGGTTTCCTGATCCTTAGCCACAATGACCGGTCGGACCTGAAACCGGGGCAATATCTGCTCTTGAGTGCCAAACCGGAACCAGCATTCGAACGGGGCATCTCGAAGGAAACCCGAGCAATCGTTCTCGATCGGAACGGGTTCACCTGCCAAATGTGCGGTGCCGGAGCGGGCGAACCACATCCGTTCGATTCCTCACGCAAGACCCGGCTTCATCTTGGCCACATCATCGACAAATCTATGGGCGGTTCAGACGATCCATCCAATCTGCGGGCAGTGTGCTCGATCTGCAACGAGGGCGCGTCCAATGTCACGCCAGACCGGCCCTCCGTAATGAAACTCAAGGCACAATTGCGGAAGTCGCGTGGGGAGGATCAGGTGGAACTGCTCAAATTCCTGATCGAGAAGTTTCCGAAACAGGCGAGAGATTTACTTGACTAGCTTTGAAGCTTGGAGCGCCCCTTTTACCCCGCCTCCACCACTACCGCGCTAACCTGCAAGAATGCTCGCCCACCTCACCCCCGCCAACATCTCGACCGCGCTCATCGCGGTGAACTTTGCCGCATTTGCCGCATTCGGGATCGACAAGTCTCACGCCGAAAATGGCCGGTGGCGGATCAGGGAGAGCACGCTGCTCATGCTCGCGTTTATCGGCGGCACGATTGGCGCTTACGCCGGGCGCAGCCTATTTCGGCACAAGACCCGCAAGCAGCCGTTCAACCGCGATCTGGCGATGATAGTGGTGTTGCAGGTTCTGGCGCTCGGATGGTTCGGCTGGACCTTGCTCTCCGCCTGACCCCCTACGACAACTCCGCCGCACTCGGCCCTGCATCATCAATCCCCTCCGACTGCTCCCCCTCGCCGCGGCCTGGCACGCCGTCCCAATTGTTGTTGGGATCGGGAGCAGGGGTTTCGATGGGGTTGGTGGGGTCGTCGGGTTGCATCGGGGGTGGGGCTTCGGGCACGCTGGGATCGGGCGTGCCGGGTTCCGTGGGGACCGGCGCGGCGGGAGTGGCAGGGCCGCCGGGGCCGGGGACTTCGGGCGGGGTGGGGGGATGGGCGGTGGCTGAGGCGGGCTTTGGCGAGGCGGTCATGGCTGGGCTCTCCGGCGGCGAGAGGGGGCAGTTTCCCTGTCGCATCGGTATCCAACGCATGAGGTGGCGCAGTGGCTCCCGGCAATCGCAGGACTCAAAGCCCTTTCCTACAGCACGGCACCTGCGCCAGACCGCGTGGCGCTCCGTTCGTCAGGCTCACGACATGCCTTCCTGCCGTCCGCTCCCCACGTCCTCAGCAGGGCCAGCCGCGCTTTGTCGGCTGCGAACCAGTATTATCGCCAAGACGAGCTGTTTTTCGCGCCCGTCCCCGGAATGTGTCACCCAGGGACAATCGTCCGTAAGTCCATATAATATCGTGTAAAATAGAGCCGAAATTGTGGGTGACACCGTGTCACCCAGTGTCACCCAAATCTCCTCAATCTCCCTCGCCGCCCGGCCATGGCGGGATCGGTTGCAGCACGCCGAAAGCCTCGACCAAGGGCGGATGGCCCAGCTCTGGCCAATCGACCGGAGCGGCGGGCAGGCTGGTATCGGGCAGGCGATCGAGCAGGTGGCGGATCAGGGTGAGGCGGCCGCGCTTCTGGTCGTTGAAATCAACCACCGTCCACGGCGCGTGGGCACTGTTGGTGGCGGTGAACATGGCCTCGCGCGCGGCGGTGTATTCGGCGTAAAGCGTGCGCGCTTTCTCGTCGATGGGCGAGAGCTTCCAGCGTTTGAGCGGATCGGCCAGCCGCTCGGCAAAGCGTTGCTCCTGCTCGGCCTGGTCGCAGCTGAGCCAGTATTTGAACAGGCGCACGCCGCTGTCGGTCAGGAGTTTTTCAAAGGTCGGGGCATCGCGCAGGAATTGTTCGACTTGGATGGCGGTGCAAAAGCCCATCACCTGCTCCACCTCGGCGCGGTTATACCAGCTGCGATCGAACAGCACGATCTCGCCAGCGCCCGGAAGATGCGGGACGTAACGCTGGAAATACCATTGGCTGGCCTCGGCCTCGCTGGGTTTGGACAGGGCCACCACCCGGCACTGGCGCGGGTTGATGCGCTGGCTGATCGCCTGGATCGCGCCGCCCTTGCCAGCGGTGTCGCGGCCTTCGAGGATCACCAGCACGCGTTCGCCGGTGGCTTTGGCCCAGCGCGCCATGGCGACCAGTTCGTGTTCCAGCGCTTCGAGCGCCTCGTCATAGGGTTTGCTTTTCATGAGGCGCAGTTTCCCACTCCACACCCTATCCGGCAAGCGCCAATTGCCCGCACCAGTTGCCCCGGCGGCCCTGCCATTGCTCGGCCAGCCCCTCGGAGACGAGCACCGCGCCAAGGCTCTGTCCATGCCGCGTGATCGTGCGCAGCAGGCGGCCATAGCGATCCATGCCGCGCCCGCTCGCCTCCAGCGAAAAGCTGCCCTGGTTGAGCAGATCGGTGAGGCGGCGGGTGGCGCGGGCACCAAGCTCGGCCTCGGCCGGGCACGATGGCTGCGAAGTTTCCGGCGTGTTGATATCGGCCAGGCGGATCTTGTCGCCGCGATACCAGATGGTGTCGCCATCGACCACGCAAGTGATCCGCGCGCCCGATCCGCAGGCGGCAAACTGCGCCAGCTCGCTGTCTTGCGCCGATGCAGGAGGTGGATGGATCGCCAGCAGGAGGAGGGGCAGGGCGAGCTTGCGGAGGGTTATGGCCATCCGGACAGGGCTAGGGAATCCGCCGAGTGCGCCCCATTCGCAAGACTACTCTGCGTATCAGCACCTAGCACCTGCCTTTGCATTAGCCCGCAAAGCCTTTATGGCGGCGCACCATGAGCCAAGCACACGACACCCATAAGCTGCCGCCCCAAATGCTGGAAAAGGCCGAAACGCTGATCGAG
>CAMDSM010000009.1 GCA_945906905.1 Altererythrobacter xiamenensis
CCGAAGTCATCTTGCCGCAGCTGCCGGCCGAAGCCTCGCTGGCGAAGGAGCAGCTTCACCTGAGTGTCGGTCATTTGCAGATCCTGAGGGCGCAACTGGATGCAGCGCCAGGTTATGAACGTGAAGAGCTGGACGACGCCATTGCTCTCGGCAAGGCGCTGCAAGGCGGTGTAACCGGGGGGGCGGCTACACAAGCGGGGTTAGCTGGTGTCGCCAGTGCCGTTGCCGCCGCCGATGGCAGCAATGTACGGGGCCAGTTCCAGGCAATCAATGATGCCATCGACGCGTTGGTGCGCTCGGCATCGAGCGATAGCGACGCGGCGGGCAAATCGGCGCTGTCCGCGATCATCCTCAAAAATGAACGCGCGCGAACCCAAAAGGACCGTCAGTGGTTCGCGCCGTTCGGGTTCGACACGTTGTGATCCGCCCAGAAGACTTCGACTTCCACTTCGACGAGACGTCGCCGTGGCAATGGGCAGAAACGCTGGCGCTGCCATTTGTGGTGGCCGATGCGAACATCAATGCGATTGTCTACCTCGTCACCCGCCCGAAGCTGGGCGTGTGCATGGCCGACATCACCCTGATCGACCGCATTTCGGAATTGTGGGAAGATCAGCTGTACATCGATAATCAGCAACACCTGCCCTGCCCGAAAACGCTGACAAAGTTTTCGCTCCCCAATGGTCTGTCGTTTGAAGTGATCGAGCCGCTCAAGCTCTATCGCATGGCCTATGAAGGCATCGACGACACGCATTTTGAGCTCGAATATCGCGCGCTGCACGAACCCTATGACATAAACGACCCGGAAATGGACCCCACCGCAGCGGCGCGTCAGGGGCCAGCCTGGGATGCCAGTTGGTCGGGTCATTACGAACAGACTTACCGCATCACTGGTTCGCTGACCGCGCGTGGGGTGACGCACAAGGTCGATTGCGTCGAGACCGGCGACCGCAGTTGGGGACCGCGCCCCGAGCGCGACAACAGCGCGGTGATCTGGTGGCACGCGAGTTTCGATGAAGCGCTGACCATCCACCTGTTCACCGGGCACGACATTGCCACGCGCAGCACACTTGGTCCGCATGTCAGCGGCTACGTGCTCGAACATGGCGAGGTGTTTGGCATCGTTTCGAGCGAAGGTGAGCAGGAGTACCGCCACGCCATGCCAATGGGCGGTCGCCTTTCGGTAACCGATGTCCGCGGCAAGACCTTTGCGGTCACCTATTCCACGGTCAACGGCTGCTACTGGGCACCCTGCCCGTCCAACACCTATCTGCAAAGCTCGCTACGCGTCGCCTGTGGTGACCGCATCGGTCATGGCGTTCAGCAACTCGGCCTCAGCCGCGCCTATCTTACGCGTCACCGCGACGCGATCCGCACCCGCTACTGACCCTTTCACCGGAGCTTACCCATGCAAACTCAGGCAGCCGTCCTCAACCAGGCCAATGGCCCGTTCGAAATCGAGAACATTGATGTGGGCGAACCGCAAGCGGGCGAAATTCGCGTTGCGATCAAGGCAGTCGGCATCTGCCACACCGATCTGGTGATTGCCTCTGGCGCGCTCGGTCTGCAATTTCCAGCGGTGCTGGGCCACGAGGGCGCAGGCTTCGTCGATGCTGTAGGTCCCGGTGTCACGTCGGTAAAGCCGGGTGACAAGGTGCTGCTCACCTTCAACAGTTGCGGCCAATGCCGCCACTGCCACGATGATCACCCGGCATATTGCCAGAGTTTTATGCCCCTCAACATGGTGTGTGTGCGCACAGATGGCTCCACCCGCCTCCATCGCGACGAAACGCCTGTGGCGGACAATTTCTTCGGCCAATCTTCGTTCGCCGGGCTCGCGATCGCCAACGAGCGCAATGTGCTGAAGATCGCCGACGATGCTGACCTTGCCGCGCTCGCCCCGCTTGGCTGCGGCATCCAGACCGGTGCCGGAGCAGTGTTGCGCTCGTTGAATGGCAAGGCGGGCGAATCGCTGGTCGTGCTCGGCGGCGGAGCAGTTGGGCTGAGCGCAGTGATGGGCGGCGCGATTGCCGGATGCGGCCCGATCATCGTCATCGAACCACAGGAAGCCCGCCGCGCACTGGCGCTGGAACTGGGCGCGACCCATGCCATCGATCCGGGTGCGGGTGATCCGGTCCAGGCCGTACGGGCCATCGTGCCCGACGGGGCCGACATGGTGGTCGATACCAGCGGCTATCTGCCGATTGTCGAATCAGCGGTGAACATGGTTGGCAATCTGGGGCGGATTGGCCTGATCGGGGTGCCCGGCTCGCTCGATGCGGTGCTTCCAGTGCCGATCATGCAATGGCTGACCATCGGCGGCACGGTACGCGGGATTGTCGAGGGCGACAGCGACCCCAAGGTATTCCTCCCCGAACTGATCGCACACCACGCGGCCGGACGTCTGCCACTGGAGAAATTCATCAAGACATATCGCCTCGACGAGATCAACCAGGCGATCGACGATGCCCATCACGGCAAATGCATCAAAGCCGTTCTCCTGATCGACTGAGGTAACGAAACATGACCTATACCAGTATGCGGATCGATCGCGAGGGCAGCCTGGCCCGGCTCACCTTCATCCAGCCCGAGCGCGGCAATCCGATCGACGGCACGTTTTGTGCAGAATTCTGCGACGTGGCAAACGAGCTTTCGGGGGACAGTTCGGTGCGGGCTGTGCTGATCAGCGCCGAGGGCAAATCCTTCAGCTTCGGCGGAGATGTTGCGATGTTCGTGGAGAACCTCGACAGACTGCCGCTGATGATCAAGCACTGGACCTCTGACCTGCACATGGGCATCGCCCGGATGCAGCAGATGGACGCACCGATCGTTGCCGCCGTTCATGGGATTTGCGCAGGCGGGATGGTGGCCTTGATCGCCGGTTCCGACATTGTGGTGGCGGAGCCGGGCGCGCGCTTCGTTTCTGCCTATGCCGGTATCGGCTACTGCAACGATGCCGGCGCATCGATCATGTACTCCCGCCGCATGGGTATCGCACGGGGCAAGCGGTTCTTGCTCATGAATGAGACACTCGACGCCGAGGCTGCTGTGGCAGCCGGGTTGGCGGATGAAATCGCTCCTGCTGCGGAACTCGGCGCACGCGCTGAAACCATTGCGCGCCAGCTCGCGGCGGGGCCGACCAAGGCCTTTGGCGAAATCCGCCGGCTGTTTTCGACAGTGGAGGATCAGCCTCTTGCAGCACAGCTCGAACTCGAAGCACAGGCCCTATCCAGAATATCCGGCACCGCCGATGCACGCGAAGGACTGAACGCCTTCGTCGAGAAGCGCAAACCGCAGTTCACAGGGGCCTAGAACAACATGTGGCTTTATCCCGAAGTCCGCACGCTCGGCGAATTCATCGAGTATCATGCCCGCAGCACGCCCGATCGCCGCGCGCTGGTATGGCGCGACCGCAATGTCTCGTTTGCCGAGTATGATGCGGTCGCCAACCGCATTGCCAATGGTTTGCTCGAGCGCGGTGTTGAAGCTGGCGACCGGGTCGGCTTTCTCGGCCTCAACAGCCCGGATTTCTACTTTGCGCTGATCGGCACGGCCAAGACCCGCGCTGCCTTCACAGTGTTCAACTGGCGCCTGGCGATCCCCGAACTCGCCCAATTGATTGCCGACAGCGGAGCCCGGCTGACCATTGTCGAACGCGGTCTCGAAGACATGTGGACGGCAGCGCTGGCGGCCTGCGGCCGCACGATCGAAACAATCTGGATCGACGAGGCAGAGACGCTAGATGCGCACTTCGCCTCGCAACCCGCCACGAAGCCCGAGCTCTTCATTAGCGAGGAAGATACCGCGATCCAGCTGTACACTTCGGGGACCACTGGCCTTCCCAAAGGCGTGATGCTGACGCATGGCGGGTTCAACCGGATGCGTCTGTGCGAACACCTCGAGCCGGCCTTCCAATGGGATGCGGACGACATCTTCATCAACCCGCTGCCCAATTTTCACCTGCTGTCAATCGGCATTGCCTTCCAGTGCCTGTATAACGGGGTTGCCGTCTCGATTGTCCGGCAGTTCGATCCTGCAACCGTGCTGGCGACTATCGAACGCGACCAGCCAACGCTGCTGACACTGACCCCGACGATGATCCAGATGCTGCTCGATCATCCTTCTGCCGCCGGCACCGATTTCTCCTCGGTGCGGCTGACGCTGTATGCAGGTTCGCCAATCTCGCTGGGCCTGATCAAGCGCGCCATCGCGATTATGCCGGGCAAGTTCATGCAATTCTACGGTGCGACCGAACACGGCGGTGCTGCCTCGATCTTGCGCCCAGACGAACATGATCTCGACGACGAGGCAAAGCTGCAAAGTTGTGGCCGCCCGCTGCCGTTGATCGAATTCCGCATCGTTGACGGGGCTGATAATGAGGTGGCCGATGGTGAGCCGGGCGAATTGCTGATCCGCGCACCGGCGATCACATCTGGCTACTGGAACCAGCCCGAAGCTGCTGCCAAGGTGCTGCACAACGGCTGGTATCGCTCGGGCGACGTGGCCCGGCGCGATGCCGAAGGGCTGTATTACATTGTCGACCGGGTGAAGGACATGATCGTCTCGGGCGGCGAGAATATCTATTCCGCCGAGGTCGAAAATGCCCTGTCGACCCATCCAGGGGTCGGTGCGGTCGCGGTGATCGGTGTGCCTGACCCGCGCTGGGGAGAGGCGGTCATGGCCTGCATTATCCCCAAGCCTGGCACCGCTCTCGACGAGAACTCTGTGCTCGCCCATGCGCGTGAACGCCTCGCCGGATATAAAGTGCCCAAGAGCGTGACTTTCATGGACAGCTTTCCGCTTGTTCCAAGTGGAAAGGTTTCGAAAAAGGATCTGCGCGCGCCCTATTGGGAAAGCGTCGGAAGAGGAGTTGGCTGATGAACGATGCAAGCAGACTGGCGTGGCAGCGCTATGCAGCGTGGTGCGGGCCGTTATTCGTGGTCACATTTGTTGCCTGCTGGGGCTGGATTGGCATGAACCTGCCCCCCGCCGGGCCGGGATTGTCCGCCACTGAAGTGGCCCGGCACTATGCCGAAAACAGCGTACGCATCCGAATTGGCTTCGTTTTTTCGGTGGTGCTGGTGTGCCTCTACCTGCCGTGGACAGCTGTGCTTTCGGCGCGGCTTGCCCGGATCGAGGGGCCAGGTCTTATGCTCAGCTATCTCCAACTGATCGGCGGGGCGCTGACAGTGATGGTCGTCTCGATGAGCGCAACGTTTTGGATCGCCGCCGCCTTCCGCCCCGAACGCGATCCCGAGATTACCCAGATGCTGCACGACATGGGCTGGCTGACAATCGACCAGCTTTATCTCTGCACGACCATGCAAATGGTCTCTGCCGCGATCGTCGGGCTCTATGACAAGTCGCCAAAGCCGATGTTACCGCGCTGGGCTTGCTGGTATGCGATCTGGGCCGGGCTTACTTTCCTGCCCGCCAGCCTGACTGCCTTCTTGAAGGATGGCGTATTCGCTTGGAACGGGGCGATGAGCTACTACTTCCCCTACTTCGCCTGGCTCAGCTGGTTCTCAATTTTCGCCTATTGCATCATCGCCGCGATCGGGCGCGAACGGGCGCAATCCACTAGGGTAGTCTGATGATTCGCTTCCCGTTGTTCTCACCGCGATAAAGTCCGGCCAGCGCATCGGGGCAGGCTTCCAGACCATCGAGAACGTCCTCAAGATAGTGCAGCTTCCCGGAGCGGACCCAGTCTGCCAGTTGCCCGACCGAGTTTTCGTAACTGGCCATATGATCGAAGATCACGAAGCCCTGCATACGGGCGCGTTTCAACAGCAGGTGACGCTCGACGCGCGGTCCGTTTGGCCATGGATCCCAGGCCGGAATAGCCGCCGTGCCGCAAACCACCACCCGCGAATGGAGCGCGAGGTGCGGATACACCGCATCGCTGATCCGCCCGGCGGTGTTGTCAAAATAGACATCGACGCCGTCCGGACAGGCGGCGGCGAGCGCAGCTTCGATGTCATCGCACTTGTAATCGATTCCCGCATCGTAGCCGAATTGTTCGATGCACTGCGCCACCTTTTCCGGCCCACCAGCAATCCCGACCGTGCGGCAGCCAATGATCTTGGCAATCTGGCCGACCGCCGAGCCAACCGATCCGGCGGCGGTCGATACCAGCACGGTTTCGCCCACCTTGGGCTCGCCCACCCGAGTAAGTGCCAGATGCGCGGTAACGCCGTTGATGCCGAGCACGCCCAGCGCCAGCGAGGCAGGCAAATCGTCCTCGCGCACCCGCCGCACCACTGCATCGGGGGCGACGGTCGCGAATTGCTGCCAGCCAAACCAGCCGCACATTGTCTCGCCCACGCTAAAACCGGCGCAGCGGCTCTCGACCACTTCTCCCACCGCCAGTGCGCGCATCACCCCGCCGACCGGAACCGGGGCGGAATAGTTCCCCGCATCGGCGATCCAGCCGCGCATCGCCGGTTCGACCGAAAGGAACCGGTTGCGAACCCGCAGTTGACCTTCAGCGAGCGGTTCGAGCGGTTGCTCGACGATCGCAAAATTGTCAGCTTGCGCGATCCCGTTCGGGCGCGACACCAGGATCACCTGCCGGTTCAAGCGGACATCCCCATCGCCGCGCGAGCCGCCGCGTAATCGGCGCAGAGCCAATCGATGTAGTCGCCCGCCGGTTCCGACCGTTTGACCGCGCCAATGCCCTGCCCCGCGCTCCAGATTTCCTTCCAAGCCCGGGCTTCGTCGCCGCCGCTATCGATATTGATGGTCTTGCCCACGGCGCGCACCAGATTAGCGGGATCGAGGCCGTTTTCGCGCACCGATGGGCGCAGGAAATTGGCATTGACCCCGGTGAAGCAATTGGTGGTGACGATATCGGCGGCGGCTCCGTCGACAATCATCTGCTTGAAGCCCGGCTGGGTATTGGCCTCGCTCGATGCCAGAAACGGCGAGCCGACATAGGCCAGGTCTGCCCCCAGCACCTCGGCGGCGAGCACCGAACGGCCGTTCGCGATGCAGCCCGACAGGATGAGCAATCCATCCCACCATTCGCGGATTTCCTGCATCAGCGCGAATGGCGATAGATCGCCGGTATGACCGCCCGCGCCCGCGCCGACGGCGATGATCCCATCGACGCCCATTTCAGCGCATTTCTGCGCATGGCGGTTCTTGATCACATCCTGAAACACCAGCGACCCGCCAGCCTGCAGTTCCTTCACCAGATCGCCATTGGCGGCCAGCGCCAGCACGACAATCGGCACCTTGTATTTCAGCACCACCTCAAGATCAGCCTGAAGCCGCGAATTGCTGGCGTGAGCAACCAGGTTGATCGCATAGGGCCGGTCGCCAACGCTCGCCGCGATCCGCGCCACATCATCATCCAGCGCGGCGGTCGAACGCGGATTGAGCGCGGGCATCGAGCCGATGATCCCGGCGTGGCATTGCGCGATCACCAGATCGGCGGTCGAAGCGATGAACATCGGCCCCGCCATCACCGGCAGGCGTAGCTTCTGTTTCAAACTGCCCGCCAATTCACGACCGTTCATTGCTGCCCCCATTCAATCGAACCACCATCCAAAACCTTGCGCAGCCCGACAAAGGCGTGAAACCGTGCCGCATTCGGGCCATCACGCCAGATGCGGAATTCCAGCTGGTCACCAGGAAACACCACGCCGGAGAACCGGCATTCGAGCCGCGAAATCGACGCAGGATCGCGTGCCAGCGCCCGTGATATCGCCACGCCGGCCATGCCATAGCTGGCCAGTCCATGCAGGATTGGCCGGTCAAATCCGGCACCTCGCGCAAACGCAGGATCGAGATGCAGCGGGTTCCAGTCACCCGACAGGCGATAGATCAGCGCCGCGCGCGGCGATATTCCAAGCTGTTCTACGAAATCGGGATCGCCCTCGGGTGCGTCGGCAACCGGCAACAGAGCCGCAGGCCCACCGAACCCGCCATCAGCGCGCAGCAGCAAGGTCTGTTCGAGCCGACAATATACCGCGCCGCTCTCCGCATCGGCAATCGTCCGTTCCAGCACAAGCAAGGCACCGCGGCCCTCCCCGCGATCGGTCAGCGAAGCCACGCGCGCGGTGCCGGTGACGCTGGCTTGCGGCGGCAGCGGCAAGAGGAATTCGGCTGACTGGGCTGAGTGCACCAACTTGGTGAAGTCCACCCCCAGTTCGGGCGCACGAATCCACATTCCGGGCGAGCATAACGTCACCCCAAAACTGGGCAGCACCGCCAGCGCGCGCTCGTCGAGGAACCGCAGTTCGGCCAGATCGAGCGGATCACGGCCGAGGCCCAAGCCAAGCGCATATAGGATCGCGTCGCGCGGGGCGTAGGTCTGCTGCTGGATGCCGAAGTCATGGGCAAGGATCGCCGCAGGGTCGATCATACCGGATCCCAGGTGAACACGTCCGCCGAACGGTGCAACGGATAGAAATCATTCGCAAACTGATCGAACACCCGCTCGGCAATCGTCTCAGGCGTCCAGCCCTCGGCAGTATGCGCGGTGCGGATCGGGCGCGGCTGGGAGAACAGCGAGATTTCGTTGTTGCGGACCGCGAAAATCTGTCCGCTGACGCTGGCTCCCGCATCGCTGCACAACGCCACGACGAAGGGCGCAATCTTGTCCGCATCGAGCTTCTTGAGACCATCGACCCGTTTTTGCTGTTCGGGTGTGTCGGTCGGGATCGAATCGATCATCCGCGTCCACGCGAACGGCGCGACCGCGTTGGAGCGGACATTGAACCGCTGCATATCGAGCGCAATCGACTTCGACAGGCCAACGATCCCGAGCTTGGCCGCCGAATAATTGGCCTGCCCGAAATTTCCGATCAACCCCGACGTCGAGGTCATGTGGACATAGGCACCGCCCGCCTGCTCCTTGAAGAACGGCGCGGCGGCGCGGCTGGTGTTGAAGCTGCCCTGCAAGTGGACGTCGATCACGGCACGGAAATCGTCCGGGCCCATCTTGTGGAAATAGACATCGCGCAGATTGCCGGCATTGTTCACCACGGCGTCGATCCGGCCAAAGCCATCGATCGCCGCCCTGACCATTGCGCAGGCGCCATCCCAATCGGCGACACTATCATGGTTGGCGACCGCCTTGCCGCCTAGTGCGCGGATTTCTTCGGCCACCTGCTCGGCGGGAGAGGCTTCGTCATCGCCTTCACCGCTGATCGAGACGCCAAGATCATTGACCACCACCGCAGCTCCAGCCCGCGCCATCGCCAACGCAATCCCGCGCCCGACGCCGCGCCCGGCACCGGTAACGAGTACCGCCTTGCCATCCATCATTCCCATCGGTGTCGTCCTCAATAGCTCTTGGGCAGGCCGAGTACTTTCTCGGCGATAAAACACATGATCAGCTGTTCGGTGATCGGGGCTAGTCGGGTTAGCGCGCTTTCCCTGTAAAGCCGCTCGACGTGATATTCCTTGGCGTAACCGAACCCGCCATGCGTGGCTACCGCCTGCCAGGCAGCATCGTGACAGGCGCGCGCGGCGAGGAACTTGGCCGAATTAGCCTCCGCCCCGCACGGTGCGCCGCTATCATACAGCCGCGCCGCCTTCTCGACCATCAGCCAGGCGCTTTCGAGATACATCCACCTTTCGGCGAGCGGATGCTGGATGCCCTGATTCATCCCGATCGGACGGTCGAATACCACCCGTTCCTTGGCATAGTCTGTCGCCCGGCGCAGCGCATCGCGACCAATTCCGATGGCCTCGGCGCCGATCAGGATGCGTTCGGGGTTGAGGCTATGGAGGATGTAGCCGAAGCCCTTGCCCTCTTCGCCGATGCGGTCTTCCTCCGGGATGAACAGTCCGTCGATGAAGATTGAGTTCGAATCGACTGCCTTGCGGCCCATCTTGGGGATCAGATGGACATCGATTTTGGTGCGATCAAGGTCAGTGTAGAAGATGGTGATGCCGTCAGTCGGCTTGGCGCAATCCTCAAATTTGGTGGTGCGGGTCAGCAGCATGATCTTGTTCGCGACCTGCGCCGTCGAGGTCCAGACCTTCTGCCCGTTGACGACGTAGCCGCCCGGCACTTTCTCGGCAAAGGTCTTGATCCGCGTGGTATTGAGGCCCGCATCTGGTTCGGTGAAACCGAAGCAACACTGGTCTTCCCCCGAAACCAGCCGCGGCACCCAGCGCGCCTTCTGTTCGTCGGTGCCTTTGACCACAATCGGGTGCGGGCCGAACAGGTTGATGTGGATGGTCGAAGCTGCCGCGAAGCCGCCGCCGCAAGCCGCGACCTCGTTCATCATCGTCATCGCTTCGGTCACACCGAGGCCCGATCCGCCGAATTCCTCGGGCATTGTGATCCCCAACCAGCCGCCTTCGGCCATCGCGCGGTGAAACTCGCGCGGGAACTTGCCGTCATCGTCGCGCGCCAGCCAGTAGTCGTCGCCAAACGTCGAGCAGACCGCTCGCACACCTTCCCGGATTGCTTGGAGGTCTTCCTCGGTGGGCAGCGGTCGTGCAGAACTCATGCGCGGTCTCCGGCAGCGGCCAGCACTTTGTGCGCGGCCTTGAGGTGGGGAATGTCGTACATCTTGCCGTCAATCCCGATTGTCCCGAGTTCGGGCTGCGCGGCAAAGGCGGCGGCAATCTTGCGGGCTTCGGCAATGTCCTCGTCGGAGGGCGAAAAGCAGCGGTTGATGGTTTCGACCTGATCGGGGTGGATCGCAATGCGGCCCAGAAAGCCATCGCGGCGAGCCCGGCGGCAGTCCGTTTCCAGCCCCGCGGTATCGCGAAAATCGGCATAGAGCGTATCCACCGGGAACACTTCGGCGGCTCCGGCGGCAAACAGGCACTGCGCCCGCGCGACTTGATAGGGGAAAGTCCACGCCCCGTCGGCTTCTTTGTTGGCGGTGGCCCCCAATGCCGCAGCAAGGTCTTCCGCCCCCCAGGTCATCGCCACCAGCCGAGGGTGCGGCGGCGTGTAGCTGCCAAGGTGGAACATCGCGAGCGGGGTTTCGGTGGCCACAATCATGATCCTGACGCTGCCCGCCGCCATGCTCGCATCGGCTTCGAGCCGATCCAGTAGCGCCGCCAACGCCGCGACATCCTGCGTGCCATTGACCTTGGGGGCGAGGATCCCCGCAAGGCCGGGGCGGACCACGGCGGCAAGATCGCCCTCGGTCAGGCCGGTATCGAGCGGATTGACCCGTACGAACAGCGCTGGCGAAACCTCGTCGGCCCGATCAATCCAGCCCGCAACCAGCGCGCGCGCGGCGTCTTTCATCGAAGGCGCGACCGCATCCTCGAGATCGAGGATCAGCACATCCGCGCCGCTGGTGCAGGCGCGGACGAACTTCTTTTCGCTGTCCCCCGGGACAAACAGCAGCGAGCGCAACCTCATGCCGGACGCTTCATCATCAAGGCGTTGCGGACAGTCTTGCAGACCACTTCATCGCGTTGGTTGAGCCCGACATGTTCCATTGTCAGAATACCCTGTCCGGGCCGCGATTTGCTTGACCGTAACGCCACAATCGTGGTTTCGGAACGAATCGTGTCGCCAGCGAAAACCGGCTTGGGAAAGGTCGTGTCAGTCATGCCGAGATTGGCCACGGTGGTGCCCAGTGTCGTATCCTGGATCGACAGCCCGATCACCAGCCCGAGCGTGAAGATCGAATTGACCAGTGGCTTGCCGAATTCGGTGTTCGCTGCATAGTCATAGTCGATGTGAATCTGCGCGGGATTATAAGTCATCGCACTGAACCAGATATTGTCCGCCTCGGTCACCGTCCGGCGGATTTCATGGGCGAACACCCGTCCGACCTCGAATTCCTCAAACCACAGTCCTGCCATTGCAATATCTCCCTCAGTCGAGCCGGCCAAGAATGGCGACAGCCGCGACGCTGTTGAACGGCGAGCCGCCGAGATTGTGTGTTAAACCAAAATCGACCTTGCCGCGTTGCCGCTCTCCGGCGCGACCCTGCAGCTGGTTGTAGACTTCATAGGCCATTCGCAGCCCGGAGGCACCGACAGGGTGGCCAAAACACTTGAGCCCGCCATCGAGCTGGCACGGAATCGCGCCGTCCTTGTCATAGCGGCCTTCGAGAATATCGGCGGGCGCACGGCCCTCGTCCGATAGGCCGAGGTCTTCCATTATCACCAGTTCGGTGATCGAGAAGCAGTCGTGCACCTCGGTCATGTCGAGTTCGGCACGCGGATCGCCTATGCCCGCTTCGGCATAGGCGCGGGCGGCTGCGGCGCGGGTGTTGGGCACTGAGGCCCCATCCCATTGGCCGAATTGCATTTCCCAGCCATTACTCGCCGAAAGCTGCACCGCCTTGATCGTCACCGGATTGGCCCGGCCCAGCCCGCGCGCGATATCGGGCGTAGTGACAATCGCGCAGGCGGCTCCGTCGGAGACCCCGCAGCAATCGAAAATGCCCAGCGGATCGGCAATCATCGGTGCGCCGAGGATCTTTTCCATATCGACCGCGACGCGCAAATGCGCTTTGGGCGAATGGACACCGTTCTGGTGGCTCTTCCACGAAACATGCGCCATCGCGCGCTTCAGATCGGCGGCATCGATCCCATGGCGTGCGGCATAGGCCCCGGCCAGCTGCGCAAAAGTGCCCGGCGCCGAACCATAGGGCATCCACAGATCGTTCTGCACCCCCTTGGTGCGCAGCGGTAGCCCGCCGTAGCCGGTATCCTTGAGTTTCTCGACCCCGATCGCCAGTGCAATATCCACCGCACCCGAAGCCACCGCGTAGGCCGCGCCGCGCAGCGCTTCGGTCCCGGTCGCGCACATGTTTTCGACCCGCGTCACCGGTATCCTGTCGAGCCGCAGTGCATGGGCGGCGGGCAGCGCCGAGTTGCCGACGTTGATATCGTCGAGCGCATTGCCCACCCACGCCGCTTCGATCGCCTTACGTTCGATCCCGGCATCGGCCAACGCCTCGGTGAAAGCCTCGACCATCAGGCCATCTGCGCCAACGTCCCAGCGCTCGCCGAAACGGGTGCAGCCCATGCCGATGATCGCGACCTTGTCCCTGATCCCGCTGGCCATCAGGCGTCTCCCAGCAGTGGGCGGGCGATCGGAGCGGCTTTCCAGAAATAGGTGCGGAAGCCCAGGCGCGCATTTTGCGACTTTATCCGCAACCGCATCCGCACCCGATCACCGACCCTGAAGCCGACGGCTGGCCGGTCGACCATTTCCATCAATACCCGCGCGCCGTTTTCAAACTGCACCAGACCAAAATCGAACGGCGGATCGGGCGAGAAATTGAGCCGGTCAGCGGTGACTGAGATGATTGTGGCCTCGCCATCGGCGAGCCGCACGTCCTCCAATACTTCCGGCCCATCGATGGCCGGATTGACCGGGATTGCACTCTTGGGAAACTGGACATTGCCGGTGCTGTCGCGCCCGCCAATAAAACCGATCGTATCGCGCCCGACCCGTTCGAGCACGGTCGCCTGTGCCTTCTGCTCGAACTCGGCGCGCATCCCCCAGTCGAGCGCGATTGCGCCGGTGAGATTGAGGAAGCGCGTGAACTCGCGGATGACTTCACCTTCTGCCAGCAGCGCCTCCGTTTCGCTCGCGCCCGGAATAGTGGCTGTGACTTCGAACACCAGCGCGTCAACCCCACTGCCGAATCCGACCAGCAGCACAAAATCGCCGGGCTTGGCGGCGGCCAGCGCCAGTGCGAGAGCGAATAATGGATGCGCGGCGCCAAGATCGCCTGCCGCGTCGGTCAGTAACTCACAATGGTTCGGCGCAGCGCAACGCAGGCGTTTTGCCACAGCCTTCCAGCAATTGCCGACTGGCTCGACGCAAGCGACGTGGGCCAGCGCCTCAGGTGCGATCCCTGCGGCGGCGCAGGCTGCCGCGATTGCCGGAACCAGCAGCTTTTCCACCGCCGTGTCGCGCACAAAACGCTCTTCATAGGCATAAGGCGTGGGATGGCCGCGCGAGGTGTAGCGGTCGACAAAATCACTGGTCAGGCTGGCGTGACCGACCAGCCGTGCGGCAGGGTGAGGCCCGGTCCGGATCGCCGCCGCGCCATCGCCATAGGCCAGTTGCGCGGCACTGCCGGGCTGAGTGTCACGCTTCTCGGCTGCGGCGACAACTTCCTCCCTACCGCCAAGCAAGGCATCGAGCAGCGCTGAGGTGCCCGCCCGGCGGCTGCCTGCATGGTCGGCGGTGCGCACGCTGGCGGGCAGCGCCAGCGCTTCAAGCAGCAACGCACTTTGCGCACGATCGGTGAAAAACGCCGAAGTCGAAGCGAAGCGCAGCACTTGCGGCGGGGTGCCGACAAGGCCGCGCGCTGCCTCGAGCGCCATTGTCAACGGATCTTCGTCCCACCCGGCGACCGCGCGGTGGCCCTTGCGTGGCATGGCGAGGCCCGACCAGGCCAGCTCTCTGGCGGCCTGCCTGCGGTCTAGCCGAAGCTGCGGGAGATATCCTCCCACTGCGGCAATACCGATCTGCATTTCGCTCTCCAATACCATTCACGTGATTACTGACATTGCAGCAAATGATTCGAACACTGCGCCTTGACAGCAGCGCAGGCTTTCGTAAACACGTTCACTATTGATTGGCAAGCGGGTTTTCCCAGCAAGGTCAATCGCGGAGGTTGAATGGGCAATTCTGGGCAAGTTTTTCGCGATGACGCGTTATCCGGCAAGGTGATTCTGGTCACCGGCGGTGGTGGCGGACTCGGCAAGGAGATCGCAGCCGCGCTCGCCGCGCGCAAGGCGGTGGTGCACATCTGCGGCCGCCGACTGGCGCTGCTCGAGGCGACTGCCGCTGAACTTTCGGCCGCGACCGGTTCGCGCCTGATCGCGCATGCCTGCGACATTCGCGATGCCGACGCGGTCGATGCCATGATCGAGGATATCTGGCGGGATGCGCCGCTCACCGGGCTGGTCAACAACGCCGCCGCCAACTTCATTACCCCCACCAAGGACCTTTCCGCGCGCGGGTTCCGGGCGATCACTTCGACCGTGATGGACGGCACCTTCCATGTCACCTTGTCATGCGGCAAACGCTGGATTCGCGACAAGCTGCCCGGTTCGGTAGTCTCAAACCTGGTCACCTGGGTGTGGACGGGTTCCGCTTTCGTCGTTCCCTCGGCGATGGCCAAAACCGCCATCCACGCCATGACAATGAGCCTGGCGGCGGAATGGGGTCCCTACAACATCCGCCTGAACGCCACCGCGCCCGGCCCCTTCCCCACCGAAGGCGCATGGGACAAGCTCAATCCGATCCCCGACACGACCTCCTCGGCAACCAGCGCCGAAACGGTGCCGATGCGCCGCTTCGGCCGGATGCCCGAATTGACCAACCTGGTTACCTTCCTGCTCTCGGACGCGTGCGACTATTTGACTGGCCAAACCATCGCCATCGATGGCGGCCAGCATCTCGCCGGGCCGGGCACCTTTGCCGACCTGTCCAACCTGACCCCCGAACAGTGGCAGGCCGCGCGAGAAGCAATTGCCGCCACCGTCGACAAGGAAAAATCGCAGCGGAGCGTAAATTCATGATCGAGCGCAACCTGTTCAGCCCCGAGCATGACATGTGGCGCGAGAGTGTGCGCCGCTTTATCGAGAAGGAAATAGTCCCCTTCCACGATCAGTGGGAGAAGGACGGGATCGTCCCGCGCGAATTGTGGCTCAAGGCGGGTGAGGCCGGGATGCTGTGCTGCACCGTTCCGGAAGAATATGGCGGGTTGGGGCTCGACTATCTTTTTGACGTTATCGTTTACGAAGAAATGTGGAAGGTGGGCGCAAGCGGGCCCGGCTTCCTGATCCACACCGATCTCGTCGCCACCTATATCCTGACTGCCGGAACCGAAGAACAGAAGCGCGAGTGGCTGCCCCGGATGGTCACAGGCGAAGCGATCGGCTCGCTCGGGATGACCGAGCCGCACGCCGGCAGCGACCTCAAGGCAATCCGGACCCGCGCCGAACGTGACGGTAATGAGCACTTCCTGATCAACGGCCAGAAGGTGTTTATCTCGAACGGCCAGATGTGTGACGTTCTGGTCCTCGCGACCAAGACTGACAGCAGCGCTGGCGCCAAAGGCGTCACGCTGTTCCTTGTCGATACCAGCTTGCCCGGCTTCACGCGCGGCAAGAACCTCGAAAAGCTGGGGATGAAGGCGCAGGATACCTCGGAGCTGTTCTTCGACAACCTACGCATTCCCGCCAACGCCATGCTCGCCGCCGAGGGCGAAGGCTTCAAGCTGATGATGACCAAGCTCCCGCAGGAACGGCTTGCACAAGCAGTCCGTTCAGCAACGGTGACTGAGACTATCATCGATATGACGGTGGAATATACCAGCGAACGCCGCGCCTTCGACCAGAGCATCGCCGATTTCCAGAACACCCAGTTCGTGCTGGCCGATCTCAAGGCGCGCTGTGTGATGGCGCGGGTGTTTACCGACAAGTGCATCGAACTGTTCATGGCCGGTGAACTCGATCCGGTCGATGCCGCGATGGCCAAGCTGGTGACATCGGAATTGCACTGCGAAACTGCCGACAAGTGTCTGCAACTGTTCGGCGGCTGGGGCTATATGTGGGAATATCCCATCGCCCGCGCCTATGCCGATGCGCGAATCGTCAAGATCGCTGGTGGCTCGATCGAGGTGATGAAAACCATAATCGCGCGCGAGATGTTCAAGGGCCGACTTGGACGGAGCAAGTGAACAAGGTCAGCAATCCCCTTGCAGAGCCTGCAAGCAGCGATAACCAGAAGGAAACACCTTCCGGAGCCTCGCCCATGCAGAAAAACCTCGATGCCAACCTTCGCTTCGGCTTCCTGATTCACGATGTCTCGCGCCTGCGCCGCATCGTTGTCGACCGCGCGCTTAAGCCGCTCGGGATCACCCGCTCGCAATGGTGGGTGCTGGCGTTCCTCTCGCGTCGCGACGGCATGACCCAGACCGCGCTGGCCGCAGACCTCGATTTGACGAAAGTCGCGATCGGTGGCCTGATCGACCGCATGGAAACCGGCGGTTTTGTAGAGCGCCGCGCCGACGAGCGCGATGCCCGCGCCCGCCGTGTGTTCCTGACCCGCGCCGGGCAGCGGCTGGTCGCCACCATTCGCGAGAATGTCGACGTGGTGGAAACCGATATTCTGTCGGAAGTCACCGAAAGTGAACTCGACCAGGCGGCGCACGCGCTCGTCAAGATCAAGGGGCGGTTGCTCGAAATCGTCGGCGGCGACGTCGAAGGCGGACAGGACATTGAGTCCTAGTCGGCACCAGCAATAATGGAGGAATGTGTGAAGGGTTTGGCAGGCAAAGTTGCGATCGTCACTGGCGGTGGACAAGGCATTGGCAGAGCACTGGTGCTCCGACTGGCGGAAGAAGGCTGCAAGGTTGCGATCTTCGATCTGAGCACCGCTGCGGGCGATGAAACGGCCGCGCTGGCAGGCGGTGCCACGGTCAAGACCTGGCAGGTCGACGTCAGCGACTTTGCCGGGGTCGAGGCGGCGGTCGCGGCGGTTGAAGCTGATCTTGGCCCGGTTTGGGTGCTGGTCAACAACGCAGGCTGGGACAAGCCGCAGCCGTTCCTCGCCACCGATCCGGCGTTCTGGGACAAGGTTATTTCGATCAACCTCACCGGCAATCTCAACACTCATTTCGCGGTCGCCGGACGCATGGTCCAGCGCGGCGGCGGCCGGATCATCAACATCGCTTCGGATGCGGCCAAGGTCGGCACCAGCAACGAGGCGGTTTACTCGGCCTGCAAAGGTGGGTTGATCAGCTTTACCAAATCGATTGCCCGCGAACTGGCGCGCAAGAATGTGCTCGCCAACTGCGTCTGTCCCGGACCGACCAACACGCCGATGATGGCTTCGGTCGTGGGCGAAGGCCCTGACGCCGAAAAGTGGAAAGACGCCATGCTGCGCGGCATTCCCCTCAAGCGAATGGGCGAGCCAGAAGACTATGCCGGGATTGTCGCCCTGCTCGCTTCTGACGACGGTGCTTATATCACCGGCCAGGCCATTTCGGTCTCCGGCGGCATGAACATGGTCTGATCATGGCGGATGATGGCCCTAAGCATATCGCCGGAAACTGGCAACTGACCGAGGTTACCAATACCGGCGCTTGGTCGGTCGGGCCAATCTGGCTAGATCGGCCAACGGGGCGCTATGCGATGAAAGTCGAACCGCACCATTGCAATGCTGTTGGCGCCATGAACGGCGGCGCCATGGCGACGTTTGTGGATGGACAAGCCTTTGCCGTGTGCGAGCGTGCGGCTGACGGTAGCGATCACACACCGACAATATCGCTGCATGTAGACTTCATGGCACCGCCCAAAACCGGCGACTGGCTGGTAGCCGATGTAACGCTCGTCAAAACGACGAAATCCATGATTTTTACCCAGGCGTTAGTGACCGTTGGCGAGCGGGTCGTCGCCCGTTCCCACGCAATCTACAGCAATACCCAAAGAAAGGCCTCGCAATGAGCGACACACCCCTGTTCGAAGACATCCTGTACGAAGTGCGCGGCCGCGCCGCATGGGTGATCATCAACCGACCCAAGCTTTATAATGCGTTCCGCGCGCAGACGATCGAGGAACTGATTTCCGCCTTCAAGCTGGCGGCCGATGATCGCGGCGTCTCCAGCGTTGTGCTCACCGGCGCGGGCGACAAAGCCTTCTGCACCGGCGGTGACCAGAGCGCGCATGAGGGCCAGTATGACGGGCGCGGGATCGTCGGCCTGCCGATTGAGGAATTCCAGTCGATCATCCGCGATATTCCCAAGGTCGTGATCGCACGAGTCAACGGCTTTGCAATCGGCGGTGGCAATGTCTTTGCGACGCTGTGTGATCTCACCATCGCATCAGACAACGCCAAGTTCGGCCAGGTCGGCCCGAAGGTCGGTTCGGTCGATGGGGGCTGGGGCACCGCGCTGCTCGCCCGCCATATCGGCGACAAACGCGCTCGGGAAATGTGGTTCCTCAACGATCAGTACACCGCGCAGGAAGCCTATGAAATGGGGCTGGTCAACAAGGTGGTTCCGGCGGCGGAACTTGATGATGCGGTCAACGCCTGGACCGACACGCTGGCGCTGCGTTCGCCCACCGCGCTGGCGCTCGCCAAGCGCTCGTTCAATGCCGACAGCGAGAACATTCGCGGCATTTCGTTGATGGCATTGAACGCGGTCAAGCTGTTCTACGATACTGAGGAATCCAAAGAAGGGGTGCGGGCCTTCACCGAACGCCGGACGCCCGACTTCCCTTCGTTCGTGAAGTGAGCGGCGGCGGGGCAGAACGATGACCATGTCCCCGCGCCTGCTGCGTTCCGGCGAACTTGCCGCGCTGCTGCCGCCCGGCGGGATGACGCTGGTTTCGTCCTGTTCGGCGGAGTCCGACCTGCTTGCGGCTGAGGTCGCCGCAGCAGGCGCGGCGCTTGGCGAAATGGATTTCACCGGGATTTTCGTGCCTGGGCTCAATCAGCATCACTGGACTGCCGGACCGGCATCGCGCGTCACCACTTACTTCCAGACCCCCGAACTGCGCGCACGCGGCGCGGCGGCGCGATTCCTGCCACTGTGTTATGGGGATATCCTGCGCTTCATCCAAGGGCAGCGCCCGCGCGCCGCGCTGTTCATGTGCGCACCGCCCGACGCGACAGGCAATTGCAGCTTCGGAACCGAGGTCGCGTTCCCTGCTGCGCTGTGGCGGGAGATCCCGGTGCGAATCGCGCATATCAACCCTTCTATGCCGCGCACGCCGGGCGATCCCGGCATTCCGTTTGCCGAACTGACTGCCTGTTTCGAGGGCGATCAGACCTTGCGCGGTATCGCCGGGGCTGCCGCCGATCCGGTCAGTGCCCGTATCGCCGCGCATGTTGCGGCGCTGGTTCCCAACGGTGCGACCTTGCAAACCGGCCTTGGCAAGATTCCCGATGCAGTGCTTGGCGCGCTGGCGGGCCATCGAAACCTCAGGTTGCACACTGGCCTTGTCGGTGATGGCGTGCTGGCGATGCTCCAATCGGGCGCGATGGCACCGGGCGAATCGGCGCTGGTTGGGGTGGCAATCGGCAGTCCTGCGCTTTACGCCGGGCTGGACGATCCGCATTTCCAGTTCCGCCCGGTGACCGTCACGCATGATCCCGCCACGCTCGCCCAGATCGAGCGGCTGGTCACGATCAACTCCGCGATGGCGGTCGACCTGTTTGGCCAGGTCTATGCCGAAGCCTCCACGCGCGGATTCCAGTCCGGTCCCGGCGGGGCGAGTGATTATGCGCGCGGCGCGCGGGCCAGCACAGGCGGTCTGAGGATCATCGCCCTGCCCTCGACAGCAGGCACAACCAGCCGGATTGTTACGCCGGATCAAGCGTTCGGCCCGGTTTCGCTCTCCCGCTTCGACGTTGATATCATCGTCACCGAACAAGGTGCCGCGGATCTGCGCTGCAAGACCTATGCCGAGCGCGCCGCAGCGCTGATCACCATTGCCGCACCCGACCACCGCGAGCCGCTTGAACGCGCCTGGCACGCGGTCGCCGCGCAAATCTGACAGGAAAGAGCCCATGGCTTCCAACAAGGTCATTATCAGCTGTGCCATCACCGGATCGATCCATACCCCATCGATGTCACCGCACCTGCCGGTGACGGCGGAAGAGATCGCGACCAGCGCGCTTGGCGCGGCTGAGGCCGGTGCAGCGATTGTCCACCTCCACGCGCGCAATCCCGTCGACGGCCGACCCGACCAGACGCCCGAAGCCTTCGAGCCGTGCCTGCGCGTGATCAAGCAAAGCAGCGACGTGGTGGTCAATCTCACCACTGGCGGTTCGCCCTATATGTCGGTTGAGGAGCGCGTGCGCCCCGCCGCACAGTGGAAGCCAGAAGTTGCCAGCCTCAACATGGGTTCGATGAACTTTGGCCTGTTCCCGATGCTCAAGCGTTACAAGGAGTTCAAGCACGACTGGGAACAGCCGATGCTCGAAGCCAGCCACGATCTGGTGTTCCGCAACAGCTTCAAGGATATCCGCTATGCGCTGGATACCCTGAACCCTACTGGCGCGCGCTATGAGTTCGAGTGCTACGACACCAGCCATCTGTATAATTTGCACTATTTCTGGAGCGAGGGACTGGTGCAGGCACCGCTGTTCATCCAGACCTGCTTCGGTCTGCTCGGCGGGATCGGTGCGCATCCCGATGATGTAATGCACATGAAGCGCACCGCAGACCGCCTGTTTGGCGACAATTATCGTTGGTCGGTGCTGGCTGCAGGGCAGGCGCAGATGAAAGTTGCGGCGATGGCGGCGAGCATGGGCGGCCATGTCCGTGTCGGGCTGGAAGATTCGCTTTGGCTGGGGCGCGGCGAACTCGCGCCCAGTAATGCGGCGCAGGTCATGCGGGTTCGCCAGATCATCGAAGGGCTCGGGCTTGAAGTGGCGACCCCGCAGGAAGCCCGCGAGATTCTCGCGCTCAAGGGCGGCGATGCGGTCGGCTTTTGACCAATTGCTGCCGCTGGCCGGCATATTCGCGCGGATCCCGCCGACACGCGAGGCGATTGTCCACGCTGGCGAACGTTGGAGCTTCGGTGCGCTTGATTTGCGTTCCGCACAGCTGGCCAGCTGGCTGTGCCAGCGCGGTGCCGGGCCCGACGATCTGGTCGCCTTCGCACTGCCCAATGGCCCGCAATTCCTCGCGCTCACCTTTGCGATCTATCGGTGCGGGGCGATCCCGGCGCCGCTCTCACCCAACCTGCCCGACGCCGAGCGCGATGCCATACTCGCGATCATGCAACCGTGCTGTTTTTTGACGGCAGCCGATTTACCCCAGCCGGACACAATCGAAGCTCAGCCAATCGCCCCGCTGCACGTTGCAGCATCGTGGAAAGCCTGCACCAGTGGCGGCAGCACCGGACGGCCCAAGGTGATCGTCGATGGCCGCGCGGCTGGTTTTGCAGCTGAGACGGATTTTGTTGCGATCCCGCAGGACAGCCGGGTTTTCATCCCCAGTCCGCTCTATCACAACGCGCCTTTCAGCGCTGCGGTGTTCGCCTTGTGGAAGGGCAACACGGTGGTGACCATGCCACGCTTCGATGCCAGCCCGGCGCTGGCGCTGATTTCAGCGGAGCGGATCGAATGGGCCTTGATGGTGCCCACCATGATGCACCGGATCATGCTGCTGCCCGCCGAAACGCGCGCGAGCGTGGACATTTCCTGTTGGCAAAGCGTGGTCCACACCGCAGCGCCGATGCCACCGTGGCTCAAGCGCGATTGGATCGATTGGCTCGGGCAGGATCACATCTGGGAAGTCTATGGCGCGACCGAAGCACTTGTGCGCTGCTGGATCGGCGGGCGCGAATGGCTCGATCGGCCCGGCTCGGTCGGGCGCCCGCTGAACGGCGCAAAGCTGCGCATCACCGGGCCCGATGGAGCTGCCATGCCCCCTGGCGAACCGGGTGAAATCTACGCTATGCCTGCGGCCGGCCCCGGCACCAGCTATCGCTATATCGGCGCAGAACGTCGCAGCATCGCTGGAGGCTGGGAAAGCGTTGGCGACATCGGCTGGGTCGATCACGACGGCTATCTCTATCTCGCTGACCGCAAGGATGATCTGATCATTTCAGGCGGGATCAACATCTGGCCCGCCGAAGTCGAAGGCGCGCTGCTGGCGCATCCCGATGTGCTGAGCTGCGCCGTTTACGGCTTGCCAGACCCCGATCTCGGAATGATTGTCCATGCCGTAATCGAAAGCCGATCCGTGCTCACCACCAGACAGTTGGGCTCCTTCCTCGATGCGCATCTCACACGCGCCAAACACCCCCGTTCGATCACCCTCACCACCGAACCGGTCCGCGACGACGCGGGCAAGTTCCGCAAGCCGCAGCTCAAGGAGACAGCATGACCGACAGCCTGCCACAGCTCACCCAGTTCCGTATCGAGCCGCGGGACAACGGGCTGATTCACCTGGTATTCGATTGCCCCGACCGGTCGATGAATGTCTTTTCCAACAAGGCAATCCACGAACTAGGCATCTTCGCGGAATGGCTGCATCGCTGCACCGTACGCGGCGTGGTGGTGCGTTCGGGCAAGACCTCGGGCTTCTGCGCGGGAGCCGACCTGACCGAGCTGGGCGTGGCCTATGACATGATCGTAGCTGCGCCTCCAGCCGACCGGTTCGATATTGCCTTCAACCATTTCTTCCCGCTCAGCCATGCGATCCGGCGGCTCGAGACAGCGGGCAAGCCAGTGGCGGCGGCGATCGCCGGGGTGGCGCTGGGCGGCGGCTGCGAATTTGCGCTAGGCTGCCACTACCGCGTCGTGTCGGGCTCGCCACGGGCCATGCTGGGCCTGCCCGAATGCGCCGTGGGTCTGTTACCCGGTGCGGGCGGAACCCAGCGCATGCCCCGCCTCGTCGGTGTCGAACTTGGCCTCGAAGTGCTGTTGCAGGGCCGCAATCTGGCCGGACAGCAGGCCCTGCAAGCGGGGCTGGTTCACCTGGTAGTAGCGGAGGGCGAGGAAGTGGCCGCTGCCGAGGCATGGTTGCTGTCAGATGCTGCGGCGGCAATCCAACCATGGGATCACCATGCCAGCGTTTCCCTCAACCATGGCGACTATATTGCTGCAATTGCTACCCATCGCGCGCGTGAGCTAGGCCGGATGCTGGGCCACGAACCTGCACCACTCGCGATCCTCGATTGCGTTGAATTGGGCTTGATGCAACCGTTCGACGGGGCGATCCGCTCGGAAACGTCGGTATTCGCGCGGCTGATCCAGCGCGCCGAACCGCGCAACATGATCCGCACCATGTTCATGGGCAAGCAAGCCGCCGACAAGGCAAGGCGTGCCGGTGGACCTAGCGCCATGGTCACTGAGGCAGTTGCGGCAGCCGAAGCAATAGTCCGCTTGGAACTTGCCCAGACGCCGACCCTGCGCAGCGCCGGCCTGCTCGGCAACGAAGCAGGTGGGGCTCCCGTGCAACAACGCGTGAGTCCGGATTTCTGGCTGTTACATCGGCCGGAGCTGGCTGAAGCTATATCGACGCTGGCCGAAAAGCTGGAGCCGCTAAGGTCAGGCCTTGCCGCCGAAGAGCTGCTCGAAACCGACTATCTGTTGGCTTCGCGGCATATTATTCCCGCCTATCTGGGAAGCCTGTCGGGTCTCCTGCAATTCGCCGCAGCCACTCGGACCGGGTAGATAAGCCGCTGCAATATGCGGCAAGCGAAGGCTGATCCGGATGATTGCGCCCGCTCGCCAGGAAAATCTGGGCTTTTGGCTCGCCGTATATATTGACAATATATTGCGCATCTAGCACTTTCACCAAATGGCCAATGCTTCACCCTCCACGCCCGATCGATTTAACGAGTTTATCAATGCAACATTCCGGCTGAACAATGCGCTGCTGACCAAACGTGACAACCTGGTGCGCGATCTCGGGCTGACCAGCGCCCGATGGCAAGTGCTTGAGGCGGCACAAGGCGATGCTCCCGGCGCGACGGCATCTGGCGTTGCGCGGCAGCTTGGCCTTTCGCGGCAGGGCGTGCAGCGGATCATCAACGATCTGAAACAACTCGGGATGCTGCGAACCCACCAGAACCCGCATGACAAGCGGGGGCACTTGATTGCCTTGACCGAACAAGGGATCGCGGCGCTGTTCGAAGCCGGCCGTCGGCAATCAGATTGGAGCAAGGCGTTCAACAATCCGCAGGCGGGCGGCGTGGGGAGCGAAGCTACCGAACTGCTGCGGGCGCTTGAACTGATTGCTGGGGGCGCATCTTCACACCGCCCGGAGGTTCCGGCTGGGACGCCATTGCCGCTGACGTCAAAACTCGTTGCGGCAATGCCCGAGCGCCCGAAACCACGAGCCATGCGCGCCTTTGAGGGTGTCCAGGCGCATATCCTTGACCAGATCAAACTCGGACACCTGGTAACAGAAAGCAAATTGCCCGCCGAACGCGAACTGGCGGCTTCACTAGGGATCGGTCGTTCAGCGGTGCGCGAGGCTTTGCGAAGTCTTGAAATTTCAGGGATTTTGCGGTTCGAACGGGGCGCGAATGGCGGTGCATTTGTGCGCCAGAGTGGGCCCGACGGAATTGCCGCTTCGATCCGCGCAATGCTTATCCTGGGTCGGCTTCCGCTCACCGACCTGCTTGAAATCCGTGCCTCTTTGCTCGGGCAATGTGCTCGGCTGGGGACTGAGCGCGCATCTGCCGAAGATCTCGACAAGCTGGAACGCAACATCGACGAACTCGAAGCGAACATCGCGGAGTTCGACGATCAAGTGCATGCGATCGGCCCGGCGACCGATTTCTATCGGTTGGCCGCGAGGGCGGCACAAAATCCGCTGATGGTGATGCTGGTCGATGCAATGGCAGACCTTGTTGCCGAAATGCTGGCGTCGCTTCCACACCGACCGCGACTTGATTCGGTTGCCGCACGCCGCGATATGGTTGCCGCGATGCGGGCCGGCCATGGCGATGAAGCAGAGCGCGTTATCAGGATGCACACGCAAGACACCAACCAGTTGCTGCTGCGTTATGAAGAGACGCTCAATTCGCCGAAATGAAGCAATCCGCAAAGTTGACGATCACCGCCCTGCCCCGCCCTGCCCTGCCCCGTCGAGTCGTTTCGGCATCAATTCCCGGTGACAATCTCGCCAGCACGCTCGCCACATGGCCAGCCGCGTGAACGAATCCTGGCCCTGTTAATGCCGGGCGCGAGCCACCCATCTCGTTTGGCTGGCTTTGCCAACTGCTTGTTGTGACGAAGATACTTCGCCCGGAGGGCCCAGCCCTACCACCAATGTGGCGAGATTTTTAGTAAACCACTTGACCAAAATGCCTGCCCGATGTTAGCAATGGTCATACCAATGAGAAAACTGAGTTCAAACGGGAGTGGGCAGGATGGAATACGGTAAGCGAAATCTGTTTGCGGGCGTGGCGTTGGCCGCCCTGCTCGTGCCATCGATTGCTGCGGCGCAGGATGCACCGCCAGCGGAAGAAAGCGCACAAAGCAATGTCATTATGGTCACCGCCAACAAGCGCGAGCAGAACCTCAATGACGTCGGGTTGACGATCACCGCCATCAGCGGTGAGCAGTTGCAAGAGCGCGGAATTTCGTCGCTGGAAGATATTGCCTCGATCGTTCCGGGTCTTTCCTATTCGGCCAGCACGGCGAATACGCCCATTTTCACCTTGCGCGGCATCGGCTTCCAGGAAAGTTCGTTGGGCGTTTATCCCGCCGTCAGCGTCTATCTTGACCAGACCCCACTGCCATTCCCGATCCTCGCCGCGCACAGCGCGTTCGATCTTGAGCGGATCGAAGTTCTGAAGGGTCCGCAGGGCACGCTGTTCGGCCAAAACTCGACCGGTGGTGCGATCAACTACATTGCCGCCAGGCCGACCGATACGTGGCAGGCTGGTGGCGATATCAGCTATGGTCGCTTCAACACAATCGAAGGCAATGCCTTCGTCAGCGGCCCTCTGGGTGAAGGTGCGGGTATGCGCCTGGCCCTGAACGGACTCAACTCTGACGACTGGCAGCGCAGCATCACACGCGACGATACCAACGGCGCCATGTCCTACATCGCTGGTCGCCTGCTGATCGACCTCGAACCGGCCGAAGGCATCTCGCTGCAACTCAACGCCAATGGCTGGAGAGACAAGTCGCAGCCGCAGGCGCAGCAGCTCATTGCTGTCAATCCGCAAAATCCGGGCGGTGTCGCAGCGATAGCGCGGATCAATGCATCCGCATTTGCGCCCGACAATGCCCGTGCGGCTGACTGGACCGCCTCTGCGATCGACCCGGGCACGGGCGTGATCCTTACCCCGGAAGCATTTGGTGGTGCGGTCGGCAACGGCATCGGCGGTTATGTTGCGGGAACGGGCAGCCTGGTCAATTTCGATCCCTTCTCCGACCGCAGACTGTGGCAGCTGGCGATGCGTGCCGACATCGAGATCGGTGCTGACATGACCCTGACCTCGCTCACATCCTACACCGATTTTGATCAGGAGCAGCGGATCGATCAGGATGGCAATGCGCTGGTCACCTTCGACCTTCAAAGGGCGGATGGCTTTATCCAGACCTTCAACCAGGAAGTGCGCCTGGCGAACGATGCCTCTTCGTCGCTCCGCTGGCTGCTTGGTGCGAACTACGAAAATAGCACCACTTATGAAGACCAGGGACTGCGATATTTCGACAACTCGAACTTTGCCCCGAATGTCAACTGGATCAACTTCAGTGGCGTGACCAATCGCCAGGACATCGAAAACTACGCCGCGTTCGGCAATCTCGAGTTTGACATTTCCGACCAGCTGACGGTGAAAGCAGCGGCCCGTTACACCAACAGCACGATCGATTCGAGCATCTGCTCCTACACTTCGCCTACAGGGCGTGTGAACACGTTGTTCGGTGGTGCTGGTCTCAATGGAACATGCTTCACCTATACCGCCGCTTTCACAAATATCGCGCCAATCACTGGTCAGCTCAGCGAGGATAATGTGTCCTGGCGCGTGGGTGTGGATTTCCATGCTTCCGAAGATGTCCTGCTCTACGCGAACGTTTCGCGCGGCTACAAGGCAGGCAGTTTCCCCAGTTTGTCAGCGGCCAGCTATCTCTCGTTGCTGCCGGTGACGCAGGAATCTGTGACGGCGTATGAGGCCGGTTTCAAGGCTTCG
>CAMDSM010000010.1 GCA_945906905.1 Altererythrobacter xiamenensis
CAGGCGAGCTTGCGCGTGACGCATTGGGACTGGCTGACAGCCATGCTCACCAAGGATGCGGTGCAGAACCCCAGCTCGGTCGGGCTTGCCGCCGAAGAAGCCGCACGCGTTCGCATGGGCGACCGCGTGCTGACTTCGGGTGCGGAAAAACTCGGTTCTGTTTAGGCTGGCTGCCACACCAATGGCAGCGTAACTGGCTGGATCATGCCGAGGTGGTATTCGATCTCGTGGTCAGGCTGGATGGCGAATTGCGGAACGCGGGCGACAAACTCCTCGATGGCAATCCGCATCTCGCGCTTCGCAAGGTGCATTCCGACGCACATATGCGGGCCAAAGCCCCATGACACATGGCGCGGACTGCGATCGAAACGGACCTGCGCGGGTTCGGGAAACTCCTCCGGATCGCGCCCGGCAAGCGTGGTCGACATGGCAACCCGGTCGCCCGGCATCATCTTGACGCCGCCGAATTCAATTTCCTTGGTGCAGGTCCGGAATGTGGTGACGGCGGCATAGGCGCGCATCATTTCCTCGATGGCGTGCGGAATACGCTTCGGGTTTTCCTTCAGGAACTGCTGGTCCTGCGGATTGCGCGCGAGGTGGACGAACTGGTTGCCCATATTGGTGGACACCGTATCCAGCCCGCCGATGAACAGGTTAAAGGTGAAGCCAACGAGTTCATCATCGGTAAGTTTGCGCCCCTCGATCTCGACATTGAGCGCATATGTGATGACATCTTCGCGCGGGGTCTTGCGCCGATCCTCGATCTGCTCGCGCAGGAAGCCAACAACATTGCGCGTGGCATCTGCGATCTTGTTCAAATCCGCAACATGCAGCAGATCATATTCCCATTCGAGAAATTGCTGGGTGTTGCTGAGCGGAAAATCCATCAGTTCGAGGAACACCTTGATCGGGAATTCAAACGCGAAATCGGCCATGAATTCGGTTGAACCCTTGTCGCGGAAGCTGTCGATATATTCGATCGCATAGGCGCGGATTTTTTCGTCCAGCTTGGCCATAGCGCCCGGCGTGAACAGCGGGTTGATGAAGGCGCGATATTTCGCATGGTGGGGCGGATCGATCTCCACCGGCAGATTGGTCCAGGTCTCGCCTACCAGCTTGGAAAAAGGTGAGAAATCCTTGCTCGAGAAGGTGTCGGTATCGAGATAGATCTTGCGCAGATCCTCCACCCGTCGGACAATCCACGCGCCGGAACCGCCGGGATAGGCATATGGCGTGTAGAAAATGGCCGGACCATCATGCACCGCAGTCGCCCAATCACCGAACGGGTCGGCAGTGGTCGTCATCCCGAAAATGTAGGGAAACGGCAGCACTAGCGCGGGCGGAACGTGATCGGGGATGACGGGTTCGGGAAACTGGATTTGCATGACTTTGCGCTCCTGTGAATTTTGATTTGCCCTAGGCTGTTGCTGACGCCGAATATCGGCTAACATGAATTTCGGCAATCAGGATGAATTTGCGTAGGTAAGTATGGATAATATGACCATCGACAAAAACCGAGCGGTCCCGCCCGAAGAATATGCCGACCTGCGCAAGGCGCTGACGCTGATTTCGGGCAAGTGGAAGCTGGAAATCCTCTGGCTGCTGTATCATCGCACGCACCGCTTCGGCGAACTGCGCAAGACCATTCCGGGGATTACCCAGCACATGCTGACCCGCCAGTTGCGCGAACTCGAAGCCGATGGCCTGGTTACCCGCACAGTGTTCGCCGAAGTGCCGCCGCGCGTGGAATACAGCATGACCGAGGCGACCAAGGCGCTTGAACCAACCATCATGGCCTTGATGGCATGGTGGCAGCAATTCGGAAAAGCCGCACAAGGTGGCACGCAGCCGGAGGAATAGCGGGCCGACTACCAACGCCGCCGCCATTGCACGCTGCGCCGCCGTGCCCGCAATTGCCCCTCGCGCTCGTCCGGCGATACGCTTGGTGTATCGGGCGGCAATTCGCTTCTCAGATCAGCCAGATCGACCAACCGCAGCACTGGTTCCGGTCCACTGCTCGCCTCGGTCCAGCGCAGCATGATTGCGCCTTCGCTGTTGCCGCCGGGATCGAGCCAGTTGGGCACTCCGGGATCTTCCAGCGCGATCACTGCGCGGAAGCGGCCATCGCTGTCGATCCGCGCCTGCCCGCCATTGAGGCTGGACTGGCGGTTCATCCAGTCAACGGAGTTCCACAACATGTCGGAAAGCTGGACGTTCCAATAGCGGACCGTGTCCGGCAGCTCGGTTTCCAGCACCAGCGCCTTGCCCGGCTCCAGCTTGAACAGGCCCTGATAGTAATGCTGCCCCTGGACCCCGCCCTGCCCGGCCCAGTCATCATGTTCGAGCCTGTTCCACAGGTTCTTGGCGCGCTGCCCGGCCATGAAACCCAACGCCATTCCTGCCAGACGTTTGGGATAGGCTGCCAGTGCGGCAAGGCGCTCGGCAATATCGGCTGCGGACCGGCGGCGGGGGGAATGCGCCTTGTCGGTCCGTTCGATCGCGATGCGCGCTTCATTTCCCGCGCCCCAGTCATAGCTGGCCTGCCGCAAGGTCAGCGAGCGGGCCGCTGGATCGAGCTGGCGCCAATCCCCCGTCCAATCAGCAGGCCGCTCGGCGCTCAGCAACAGCGAGAAGCGACCTTGCCCATCAAGGTTTAGCCGATCAAAATCCAGCAGGCCAAGCGAGCGACCCAGCGTGTCCATCACCCCCAGCCCGCCCGCTGCGATATCCAGCAGCAGGAACAGCCCCGCGCCGCGTGTCCCGCTCAGCACATAGCTACCTGCGCCATCAATGCTGGCCGAGGCATAGATGAAATCAGGGTTGGTGCCGACACAGTGGATGTGGGTATTTACCGCAGGCACAAAATCGGGGAAATCGGGATCGGCAAAGGCGGTGAACCAACCCGATGCCAAGGCCATCCAGAACAATCGCTCTGCCTCAGCGCCAGCTTGCGGATCAGCCGGATCAGCCAGCAGCGCCAGCAATTCCTGCGTTGCACCGAATGCCGCAATTCGTTCTTCCCAATCGCTCATATATAGTTTCCGTAAGTCTCTATATAGTCTGCATAAACAGTCTCAACCTCGGCCTGGGTCATGCCATAATCGGCCAGTTCATACTTGTGCTGGCCGTGCTTGTCCGAAGGATTGGCCGCCCACCAATCGCTCACCGCCTGCGCCGCCGCCGGGGTGAAATCCATGCCCGCATGGCTATAGACCTGCCGCACTGCTGCCACGGGATCGGCCACGATATCCTTGAACCGCAGGTCGAGCACTTTCACCTGAGGATTGGCCTTGCGCCAGGCCATCGATGCAACCTGCCCATCGTGCCACAGATGGAGCAATTCCTGCCCCAGCGCCGCTCGGTCGATTGTCTCGAAGCTGATACAGCGGATGACCTCGATCAGCCGCGAGATCGAGGCCATAACCGTTGCCGGATCGCGGTGCGGCTGAACCAGCACGGCATCGGGATAGACGCTGAACAATTCGGGCAAGTGATAGGCATGTTCCTGCACCTTCAGCACCCAGCGCGAGCGCGGGTTCTTCCATGACAGGTGCTGGAGCCACATTTTGTGGACCTGGTAGCCAAAGCTCGTGTCGGCCTGCCGATACCATTGATAATATCCCGGCAGGCTGAACAGCATGGTCGGGTTGATGCCCTGAAACGCGGTCTCCAGCATCATCCCGCACTCCTGCGGAATACGCGCGCCTATCGGGTGCGCTTTGAGGACATCGGCCCAGGCACCAGTGAAATTGGCGGCAACATAGGCATCGAACCCGTCCGCGCGTGGATCGCTATCAAAAGTCGCGGCGTCGGGCGGTGGCGATGGCGCGGCCACTTCCCATTGCAGCGGTGTGCGCACCTGTGCATCGGCACCGATCAGCGAATGCAGGATGGAGGTTCCGCACCGCGGCAGGCCAAGGATGAACACCGGTCGCTCGATCTTAACCTGAGCGATTTCGGGGTATCTGGCCCGGTCTGCCACAATCGCGGCCAAGCGCGCCAGATTATCGCGAAACTGCGCCAGCGCCCGCCCGCGCCCATCTTCGGTCAGGCCTTGTTCTGCATCGAGCGCGGTAAGTGCCGCGGTCAGGCCGGGAAGTGTTCCAGCGGCAAATTCGCCTTCGAGGCCTGCTTCGGCCAGCATATCTTGTGCTGTGATCATGCAGGCAAGCTAGGACAGCAAAACGCCCGCTCACCCGTCTTGAGATAGGCGCGGACTATTGCGGGGGCCACGATTGGGAATGCTTGGGAGAGCGAATGATGCAACTCGATCTGAACGAGCTCTATAATCTGGCGGGCAAGGCAGTCATCGTGACTGGCGCGGCGCAAGGCATGGGCGAGGCGATGGCGCGCGCTTTTGCCGGCGCAGGTGCGCGGGTGATGCTGGCAGATATCAGCGCCGATCAGGCCGAAGCAGTCGCCCGCGACATTGGCGGCGATGCGGTAGCGATGGCAGTGGACATGGCCAGCGAGGCGAGCATCTTGGCGCTGATAGGTGCCGCTCGGGCGCGGTTCGGGCGGCTGGATATTCTGGTCAATAATGCCGGCGTCCAGCACCGCCGAATGCTGGAAGATACCGATCTGGCCTATTGGGATCAGACGCTGGATATCAACCTGCGCGGGGTCATGCTGGCGATCCGCGAGGCCGTTGCCGTAATGCGCGCGGACGGCACCAAGGGGGCAATCGTCAACATTGCTTCCAACAGCGCGTTTCATCCTATGGCACCAAGCCTTATGGCCTATGCCGCCAGCAAGGCGGGCGTAGTCTCGCTCACCCGGTCAGCGGCGATGGAAGTGGCCAAGGACGGCATAAGGGTCAACGCGGTTTGCCCCGGCAACACCACCACCCCGGGCCAGGGCACCGCCAGCGGACCAGGTTTTCCGCCCGAGGTGATTGCCAAGTTCATGCCCCCGCTGGGCCGCGCTGGCAGACCGCAAGAAATCGCCGCCGCCGTGCTGTTTCTGGCATCAGACGCGGCCAGCTATATCACCGGCCAAACGCTCGTCGTCGATGGCGGGCACCTGATCGGATAGGAATACCGCGTGGCCGAACCATACGACTACATCATCGTCGGCGCGGGATCGTCGGGCTGCGTGCTGGCCAATCGCCTTTCGGCAGACCCGGCCACCCGCGTGCTGCTGCTGGAAAGCGGCCCGGACGACAAAAGCCCGTTGATCCGTATGCCACGCGGTGTGGGCAAACTGCTCGATCCGACCAATCCCCATGTCTTCGCCTATCCGGTCACTCCTGCTGGCAACCAGCCGCAGGAGCTGTGGTTGAAGGGGCGCGCGATTGGCGGCTCAAGCTCGATCAACGGCATGGTCTATATGCGAGGAGCCCCGCAGGACTATGACGACTGGGAAGCGGCAGGCTGCACCGGCTGGGGCTGGGACCGGATCGGCGCGCAATATCTGAAGCTGGAAGACCATGTGCTGGGCGCTGACGAATGGCGCGGCACTGGCGGCCCACTCAAGATCACACGCCAAGCCAAGGGCAACCCATTGTGTCAGGCCATTCTCGATGCAGCCGGAGAGCTGGGCGTGCCCGAGGTTGAGGACGTCAACCAGCCGGATGTCGTCGCCGATCAGGGCATGGGTTATCAGGTGGTCACCACATTCAAAGGCAAGCGCTTTTCTGCCGCGCGCGCCTTTCTCGATCCGGTGCGAAGCCGCCCCAACCTCGATATCCTCACAGGAGTCAGCGCGACCCGGGTTTTGTTCGAGGGCAAGCGGGCTTGCGGGGTGCAACTGGCAGATCGCACTATCAGCTGCCGGGGCGAAATTATCCTGAGTGCAGGCGCGGTTGAATCGCCCAAACTGCTCGAACTTTCGGGGATTGGTGATAGTGCACGGCTGACCGCGCTGGGGATCACCCCGCTGGTGCACAGCCCGCTGGTCGGCGAAAACCTGCGCGAACATCGCTATGTCGCGATGGATTGGAAGGTAACCGGGCACAGTTCCAACCAGAGCCTGCAAGGGCTGGGACTGATCGCATCGGTGCTGCGCTATTTCCTGTTCTCCAGCGGCCCGATGACTGATGCTGCGCACGAGGTCGGCGGGTTTATCAAGACCCGGCCCGGCCTTGACCGGCCTGACGCGCAGATCGGTTCGATGCTGGTGACGATGGGCACCAATGCCAAAGGGCAGGTCGTGCTCGACAGCTTTGCCGGCCTTCGCGTGCTGGGCTATTTCACCCGCCCAGAAAGCCGGGGCTCGTCGCATATAACCAGTGCGGATGCGGCACATATGCCCGCGATCAATGCCAACCATTTTGCCGAAGAAGTGGACCGGCAGACCGCTCTCGACCTGTTCAAGTGGCTGCGGCGGCTGGGCCAGCAACCGGCGCTGGCCAAGTGGATCGTGAGCGAGACCGGTACTGGCGCGAATATCCGCAGCGACGAGGACATTCTCGCCAACCTGCTCAAGCTGGGCGGCACCAGTTTCCACATTGCCGGAACCGCCGCGATGGGCGCAGACCCGGGCAGCGTGCTCGACCCGCAACTGCGCGTGCGCGGAGTGGACGGCCTGCGCGTGTGCGATACCTCAATCATGCCCACCCTTGTTTCCGGCAACACCAATGCCCCCGCCATGGCCATCGCGATGAATGCGGCGGACATGATCCTTGCGAAAGACCAAAGCTGATGACCGTTCCCTTCACACAAATTGATCGCCTGTATATCGACGGCCAATGGGTCGCCCCCGAAGCTGGCCGCGAGGCGGTGATCAATCCTGCCACCGGTATAGTCATCGGCGAAGCGCCGCTTGCCAGCACGGCCCAAGTGGAGGCCGCCATCGCCGCTGCTCGCCGGGCCTTCGACCATGGCCCGTGGCCCACCATGACAATGGATGAACGCGCCGACGTGATGCAGCGCATGGTCGACGCTTTGCACGCGCGGCAAGCAGATATCGCGGCGCTGATCGTGGCCGAAGTCGGCTGCGCGCAGCACATCACCCACGCCATGCAAGTCGCCGCTCCGATCGGCCACCTTGCCTCCGCGATCCGCTATGCCCGGCGCGAGGAGGACGAGCGTCTGCCGATCGACATCACCCCCAACATGTTCGTCCCCGGCGGACCGATGGCGATGGGCGGCACCACCGTGGTGCGCGAACCGTTCGGAGTGGTTAGCGCGATTACCGGCTACAATTTTCCGTTCCTGCTCAACCTCGCCAAAATCACCCCGGCGCTGCTGGCAGGTTGCACGATGGTGCTCAAGCCGTCGCAGTTCACCCCTTATTCGGCGCTGCTATTCGGCGCAATCTGCGACGAGATCGGCCTGCCGGCGGGCGTGCTCAACATCGTCACCGGCGGGATTGCCGAGGGGCAGTTGCTGTGCACCGATGAACGGGTGGACATGGTCACTTTCACAGGGTCAGAAGGCGTCGGCGCGGCGATCATGGCGCAGGCCGCACCCAGCCTTAAGAAGGTCCATCTCGAACTGGGCGGCAAGTCGGCGATGATCGTGCGCCACGACGCCGATGTGCAGCGCGCCGCCGCGATGGCCGTGGGGTTCCTCTCGGTCAATGCCGGGCAAGGCTGCGCCATTCCCACTCGCCTGCTGGTGCATAACTCCATCCGCCCGGCCTTTGCCGAAGTGGCCAAGGCAGTCGCCGGGCAAATCAAGCTGGGCGATGCTTCCGATCCTACCGTGACCATGGGGCCGCTGATCCGCGAGAGCCAGCGCGCCAAGGTTGAACACTATATCGCGCTGGGAAAGCAAGCGGGCGCTACTCTGCTGTGCGGCGGCGGCAGGCCTGCCGGGCTTGAGGGCGGCTACTTCACCGAAATGACCCTGTTCGACGATGTCACCAACGACATGGCCATCGCGCAGGACGAAATCTTCGGACCCGTAGGCTGCATCATCGGCTTCGATTCTGATGAGGAAGCAATCGGAATCGCCAATGCCTCGCGTTATGGCCTCAACGGCGCAATCGAAACAGCCGACCCCGCCACCGGCTATGCCATGGCCCTGCGTATCCGCGCGGGCAGTGTCTCACTCAATGGCGGGACCGGCACGATGAGCTATGCCCCCATCGGCGGCTATAAGCGTTCGGGCGTCGGGCGCGAATACGGTCCGCATTGGCTGCGCGAATACCAGCACGAGAAATCGGTGTTCTACCCAGTGGGCCGCTGACCCAGAGCGCCTACCCAAAGAAGGGCCAAACCTTCCCGGCACTTCCTAGGATTTGCCACAAGAGCATGAGGGGGAAAGACTATGAACCAGGCCATTCGCGTCGGCACCGGCCTCAGCGCACAGGACGAACGGGCGATCAGCGCCGTGGTCATCGCCTATGCCACCGGGATCGACCAGCGTGACTGGGCGCTGTTCCATTCGCTGTTCACCTCCGATTGCGAGGCGGACTATGGCAATTTCGGCAAGTGGCACGGGGCCAATGCCATCACCGAATATATGAAACAGGCCCATGCCGATCTGGGTGCAACGCTTCACCGGATCAGCAATATCGCCATTCGCTCAGCCGACGGCTTGGTCTATGCCCGGTGCTATGTCGATGCCTTGCTCAAACCGATGATCGAAGGCGGCCCGCTGCATCGCGGCGTAGGCTATTACGACGATCAGTTCACGCGCACGGCCAACGGCTGGCAGATCGCCCGCCGCCAGTTCCATGCGCTGTTGCTTGAATGAAAGGAGCACCATGACCAGCCTTACCGGCAGGAATGCCATTATTACCGGCGCATCATCGGGCATTGGTGCGGCAACCGCGCGCAGGCTGGCAGCGGCGGGCGCGCGGGTGATGCTGGTCGCCCGGCGGCTTGACCGGCTGGAGGAACTGGCGGCGGAAATCGGCCCAGAAACGGGGGGGGCGGCAATCCCGCTGGCGCTGGATCTGGGTGAGGCACACGCAGCCCAGGCTTTGCTCGATGCCGCCATCGCGCACATGGGCAAGGTCGATATTCTGGTCAACAACGCGGGAATTCTGCGCACCAGCCATGTCGACGCGTTTGATCTTGCCGAGCTGGAGCCGCTTATCGCCGTCAATTACACCGCCGTGGTCCGCACCAGCTTGCTGTTCGCGCGCCATATGAAGGCGCAAGGTAGCGGTCAGATCATTAATCTCTCAAGCCTCGGGGCAAGCCTGACGGCTGCCGGGACTGGCATTTACGGTGGGCTCAAGGCGGCGCTTGAACGGTTTACCGATACGCTGCGGATCGAATTGGCGGGCAGCGGCGTGCGCGTCGGCCTGATCGCGCCGGGAACCACCAGCACCGAGATTTTCGCCGATATGAAAAGCCGGGGCGAGCCTGGCTGGGATGAATTTATCCCGAGCATGGAGCCAGATGACATTGCCAAGGCAATAATGTTCATGTGCGAGCAGACGGGTAACGCCAATGCTGCCCGGATACATATCTATGCCACGTCGGAAGGGTTCTGATCTGCCCGCACCTTCAAGCGAACCGGCCCATGATATCGGCGGGGTGCTCGAAAGGTCGCTCTATGTCGTGGCGGAATCGGGTCAGGACCTGACGCCGATCTTCTTCCGGCGCTTCTTTGCACTCCATCCCGATCAGGAACACTTGTTCCCGAAATCTTCGGAAGCCTGTGGAGAAATGGTCAATGAGATTCTCGAAAACCTGCTGGCGCTGGCTTCGGATGAAAGCTGGGTTCAACTCTCGATCGACAATCAGGTCTCCGCGCATCGCTGCTATGGCAACTTTTCGCTGCCGCTTTATCGGGATGTGCTGGACGTGTTTGTCCGCACGCTGGAAGACCTTGCCGGAGAGCGCTGGTCAGCCGAGTTCGATGCCGCGTGGCGCCAGATGACAGACAAATTCTATGCCCTGATCGCAAAGGCGCATTGATGCCGATCGCGAAATCAGGCTGACACCAACTTCAGTGCCGATTGCGGGCAGGCATCGGCACCTTCGCGCGCCAGCGCTTCCATGCCCTCAGGCACGATCTCGTCCTCGACATAGACCATTCCGTGTTCATCGAGCTTGTAGATATCCGGGCAGATTTCCGCACACACGCCGTATCCGCAGCAAGCCGCCTTGTTGATCACCACCTTGAGTTTGCCCTCACCGGACATGCGCATTCTCCTCTCATCGATTTATTGACGCCAAACTTACACCTTGAACATTTTTCATTCAATATGTATAACACGAATCAACGATAAAAATCTACCACAGGAGAAGATCGCCATGCTGCAACAAGCAAGCCTCACCCTGCGTGACGGAACCACCCTTGATGATCTGATCATGCGGGACACCAACGAAGTGTCGCTCCGCGTGATGACCGACGAGGAGCTCTACGGCCATGAAATGGAGCGCATTTTCGCCAAGACATGGCTGCTGCTCGGGCATGAAAGCGAAATTCCTCTTTCTGGCGATTTCGTCGTCCGCGATATGGCCGAAGATAATGTCATCGTTGCCCGCGACCGCGAAGGCAACGTCAATGTCTCGCTCAACGTCTGCCCGCACCGCGGAATGCGCGTGTGCTTGGGTGAAGCAGGCAATAAGCCGATCCACCAATGTATCTACCACGGCTGGGCTTTCAAGCCGAATGGCGACTTCATCGGCGCACCGGTCGAGCGTGAGAAGATGCACGGCAACAATGTCGACAAGGCCACACTGGGCCTGAAGAAGGCGCGCGTGCATCTGTATGGCGGGCTGATCTTTGCCACCTGGAATGTCGATGGCCCCTCGTTTGACGAGTATCTGGGCGACATCAAATACTACATGGACCAGCTGTTCTGCCGTACCGATAGCGGCTTGGAACTGCTTGGCCCCCCGCAGCGGTTTGTCCTGCCGTGCAACTGGAAAGTGCCGGGCGAACAATCGGGTTCGGACGGATTTCACACCCTCACCCTCCACCGCTCGCTGATGGAAGGCGGGGTGATGGGCGGCACGGCCGAGTCGATCTACGATCAAGCCCCTGGCATGTATGGTGTCGATGTTTCGTGCGAGCAGGGCCATTCGCTGCGCTGCCTCGAAGCCGAAAAGACCTTCAAGATGTTTGCGGATATTCCGTTCGAAGGCAAATCGACCGTGGAGCGCCTCAACCTGCTGACCCCGCCGGGCATCACCAAGGAGATGATCCCGCAGCTGTTCAACAACCTGTCGGAAGACCAGGTCGAACAACTCGCGACATTCCCGCCGCAAGTGGGCGGCATGTTCCCCAACATCCTGATCGCGTTCATCTTCGCCCCCCGGATGGATGGAGGGTCGTCGGGTGCGCTGGCGCTCCACACCTATGTGCCCAAGGGGCCCAATCAGGTGGAATTCGTCAATTACATCTTCGCCGAAAAGGACGCTCCCGAGCAGATGAAGCGCGATATGCTGCAAAACGCGATTCAGGGAACTGGCACTTCGGGCACGATCGAGCAGGACGATGCCGATGTCTGGCCGGTGATCATGCGCAATGCGCGCGGCGGCGTCAGCAAGCACATGACGCTGAAGTATCAGGCGCTGCACGGCCACGAACAGCCCGAAGGCTGGAAGGGCGGCGGGTTGCTCTATCCCGGCTTCACCAAGGACGACACCCAGTGGAACTGGTGGATGGCTTACCACAAGCTGATGAGCGAGAGCTGAGAATTGCCCCAAGAACGCTGGGAGAAATTGACATGACCTGGGTTACCAAATCGACCGCCGCCCCCGATTCCACCACGATTCTGCGCGGACTGGTTTCGCGTCGGCGGGTGCCGCTCGGCAGCGAGATATACAACCGACTGCTCGAAACACTGTATGACGAAGCCGCCACGCTCGACGAGCGCCGTTTCGATGACTGGGTGGCCATGCTGACACCGGATCTGGTCTATCAGGCGCCGATCCGCATCACCCGCACCGGCCCCAACAAGGACCGTGACGTGATGCGGACCATGTTCCATTTTGACGAGGACTATACCTCGATCCTGATGCGCACTGGCCGCCTGCAAAAGAGCGCCTGGGCGGAAGACCCGCCTTCGCGCTGCCGCCGCTTCGTCACCAATGTGCGCGTTGCCGAGTGCGAGACTGCGGGCGAATACGAAGTCGTCAGCTATCTGTTTCTGGAACGCAGCCGGGGCGACAATCCGCACAACGAGCAGCTCACCGCCGAACGTCGGGATATCTGGCGCAGCGCTGATGGCGGCTATGTGCTTTCGCGGCGTGAAATCATTGTCGACCAGTCGGTGCTGGGCATGTCCAACCTTGCGGTCTTTCTCTGATCAACGTGGCCAGCACCGTTCCTCCATCGATAGTCGTCGTGGGCAGCGGGCTGGCCGGGTTTGGCGTGCTGCGCGAATTGCGCAGGCTTTCACCAGACGCAAAGCTGACCATGGTGACGCTGGAAGACGGGCATTTCTATTCCAAGCCCGCGCTCTCTACCGCGCTGGCAAAGGGTAAGACAGCCGAAACGCTGGTCACCTCGGATGCGGCAAAGATGGCTACCCAGTTGAAACTGGACTCGCGGTCCGGGAGGGCGGCGGAGGCCATCGACCGGGCAGGCAAGGCCCTGCTGACAACTGGCGGCCCGGTGCCCTATGATGCGCTGGTGCTGGCCATGGGTGCCCTGCCCGTTCGCCCGCCGATAGACGGTGAAGCCGCCCACCGCGCCATTTCGGTCAACCAGCTCGATCATTATGAAAAGCTGCGCAAGGAACTGCCCGAAGGTGCCCGCGTGCTGATCATGGGGTCCGGGCTGGTCGGAACGGAATTTGCCAATGATCTGGTGTCCACCGGATACAGGCCGGTGGTCGTCGACATGCTACCTTTACCGCTCGCCCAACTCGTCCCGCCCGCCGTGGGCGAGAAGGTGCGCGATGCCTTGGCCGATGCAGGCGTCGAATGGCATCTCGGACGCAAGATCACCGCGATCAACTACCGGGGCGAAGTGCGAGGCTATGTCGCCACGCTCGACGATGGCACCCTGATCGAGGCCGATCTGGTGCTTTCAGCTGTTGGCCTGCGCCCCAATGTTGAACTGGCAGAAGAAGCCGGGCTGGAGATCGGACTGGGTATCAAGGTCAATCAGTTCGGCCAGACCAGCGATCCGCATATCTTCGCAATTGGTGACTGTGCGGAATACCAGCACGGCCTGTCCGCTTACGTCACCCCGATCATGGCGGCTGCGCGCGGGATTGCGCCAACGGCGCTCGGCACCCCTACCGAAATCCGCTTCCCGCCGCTTTCGGTGCAAGTGAAGACAACTCTGCTGCCGATCAACCTCCTGCCCCCGCCGCGCGATACCGCTGGCGGATGGCGCTGCGCGGAAGACGATGCGCTAGGATCGAAATATGTGTTCACCGATACCAGCGGGATCGTGCGCGGATACGTCCTGACACAAGACAAATGCGAACAGCGCATGGAAATGGATGCTAAAGTGGGAGAGTTCGCATGAGCAAACTGCTCGAAGGAAAAGTCGCCATCGTCACCGGCGGAGCCAAAGGCTTAGGCCACGGCATTTCGCGTGCCCTTGCCAAGGAAGGTGCATCGCTACTGATTAGCGGGCGTGACGGTGCTGCAACGGCAGCAGTCGCAGCGGAGATTGAACGCGATTTCGGCACGAAGGCCATCGGCATCGCGGCGGATTCGGGTATCAAGGAAGACGTGCTGGCCATGGTGCAGCAAACCGTTGATACGTTTGGCGGGATCGACATTCTCGTCAACAATGCCTCTCTGCTATCAGCGGGCGTTCTGCTTGAGCACAAGACTGACGAGATGCTGCGCCGAACGCTGGAAATCGGCATTTGGGGCAATTGGTGGGCGATGCAGGCCGCGTTCCCGCACATGAAGGCGCGTGGCGGCGGTTCGGTTGTCAATTTCAGCTCGATTGATGCGCAAACCGGCGCATGGCTGCATGGCGATTACAACATCAACAAGTTGGGCATCGTTGGGCTTACTCGCAGCGCGGCAGTCGAATGGGGCCGTTTCAACATTCGCGTTAACGCGATCGCCCCAACCGGCCTTGGCCAGGTTTTCGCAAAATTGGTCGACGAAGTTCCCGGCTTCATGGAGACGGTGGTTGCATCCAACCCGCTGAAACGCGCTGGCGACCCTGAAAAGGATATCGGCCCAGTGGTCGTGTTCCTGGCCTCAGAAATGTCGCGCTTCGTCACTGGCGAGATGATCAATGTCGATGGCGGACAAAATCTGCCGGGCTACGTCAGCATCCCGCACAATCTGGCAGAATTGGAACAGGGCGGCGCATGACAATGGCCACCGCCCGAACCGATGAAGAACCAGCAGCCGAGGCCGGACTCCCGCCAAGCGTGATCCGTATCATGAGCGGCGCTCTGGATGCGATTGCCGCGCGCGGGGCAAAGCGTCTGTCGATGAGCGACATCATCGATGCCAGCGGCGTTTCGCGCGGCACGCTCTACCGCTATTTCTCCAACAAGGATCAGGTCCTGTCGGCGGTTGCAGAATACGTCTGCACCGGCTTCGAGAGCGGTATCCGCGAAGCTGGCGGGGGCATCGAAGACCCGATTTTGCGCCTCAAAACGGTCATGCAGTTCTATGCCCGCTATACCGAGGAAAATTCACCTGGCCGCGTGTTCGAGGTGGAGCCGGCTTTCCATCTGGCCTTCTTCCGCAGCCGCTTTGTGCGCTACAAGCAGGCCGTTTCCGAGGTGCTGGAACCCACCTTTGACTATCTCGACACACTGCTCGGCGAACCCATGAACCGTGATGGGTTTGTCGAAGGGCTGGTGCGCAACCAGCTGAGCATATTACTGATTCCCGCCAGCGATCAGTGGAAACATGTGTGGAACGACACGGCCGACAACATCCAGAAATGGGCCCTGGCAATTGCTGCCTCACGAAATTGAGCCGGAAAGGAACACGATAATGGCTACTGCATCAAAGGCTGGAACACCCGATTTCGCCACCTATGCCGACAAGGCGACCGTGGACGCATTGATAGCGCGCGCCAGGGAGCTTCGGCCGTTCCTGATGGCCGAAGCCCCCGAAGGCGAAAAGCGGCGCAACCCGACGCCTGCGGTCGACAAGATGCTGAAGGACGAAGGCTTCCTGCGCATGTTGCTGCCCAAGCGGCTGGGCGGCTTTGGCTTATCGCCCACTGATCTTTGCCGCGTTCAGATCGAAATTGCCAAGGGTGATCCCTCGATCAGCTGGGTGGTGCAGATCGTCAACGGCACCAGCTGGATCACCAGCCTTGCGCCTGATGGTGTGCAGGATGCGGTGTTCGCCAATGGCCCGGCCGCAGTGTGCGGTGCCTACAACCCACCTGGCAAGGCCCGCAAGGTCGATGGCGGCTGGATCATCAACGGGGCGTGGCCCTACACTTCAGGCTCGCGCCAATCGACATGGGCGCAGCAAGGTGTGGTGCTGGAAGGTTATGAAGGCCCGGTCGTCCCCGGAATCAGCATGTGCTATATTCCCTTCAGTGACCTGACGATTGTCGACACCTGGTATGTCACCGGGATGCAAGGCACGGGCTCCGATACCAGCGTGGCCAAGGATGTGTTCATTCCCGATGCGCAAATGGTGCTGATGGATGAACGTGCTGGGCAGATCGACCGGACCAAGCGGCATTTTGGCGCACCGTCCGATCTTCTCCCGGCAATCCCGGTGGTTCGCACAACCGGGATTGCGCAGCTACTCGGCGCGGTCGAGGCGATGCTGGAAATCGTGCAGGCCGAAGCACCCAAAAAGCCTGTCCTGACCACCACGATCATGCCGCGCACCAATTCGGGCGCGTTCATGCGCGATTTGGGCGAAACGGCGGCGACCTTGCAAACCGCCCGGCTGATCCTGTTCGATCTGACTGCCGAACTTGATGCCGTTGGCTATGGCGCAGAACTCAGCCTTGAAGCAAAAGCGCGGGGTCGTGGCCAGTGCGCCAAGCTGATCGAACTGATCCATCAGGCCAGTGAATCGCTGATGTTCCAAGCCGGTTCGTCAGCCTTTTCGCTCGACAAACCGATCAGCCGCTATTGGAAGGACGTGTCGATGGGCCTGCGCCACATCCAGAACATTCCGACCATCGGCTTTGAAATCTACGGCCGCAACATCGCCGGCGCAGACCCGATCTCGCCCCCTGGCGCCTATTGATCCGCCCGAATTTCTGATCAGGCGATCAGGCGCGCGCGAAAGAAGGCGAGTATTTCGTCGCGCGCCTGAACCGTCGGCTGATCTGCCTCGTCGATCAGGTGCAGCGTCACAACGCTGTGCGGCGTCTTGAGCGGTGCATCGGGATTGGCGGCTGAATCGGGCAGGACCGTGCCGATAAACCGGTCACCCAGCGCCTCGCTGTAGGCTGCGAACCGTTCGGCCTTGCAAAAACTGTCGCCCTCGAAGCGATAGGCAAGAACGGTCAGGTCTTCGGCTTCCATCCGGGCCTTCACCTGTGCCAGCTCGTCTGGATCAATGGCGAGACCTGAGGGATTGTGCATCGGCAACGATGGCTGCGACATGACGGGGGCAATGACCGACTTCTCCAGCATCATCGACAGGGCGAAATTGCCCGTGAAGCACATCCCGATCGCACCCACGCCCTTGCCGCCGCACTCTGCGTGCGCCTGTGCCGCCAATGCCCGGAGCCACTGGGTGACGGGGCTGGACGCATTGCTGGCGAAGGCCCTGAATTCCCGGCTGATGCAGGCGCGGGCAAGGATGGCCATCGTCTTGCCATTGCCGGGCAAGACACCGTCGTCCCCAAATAGTGATGGCATATAGACCGTGAGCCCCGCATCCCGCACCCAGCGGGCAAAGCGCGCGACATAGGGACTGATGCCGGGCATTTCCGACATGACGATCACCGCCGGACCACTGCCCGAAACGTATACGCGCTTGGTCTGGCCCAGCAGCGTCACCTCGCGCTTGTCAAAGTCGGCCAGTGGATCCCTGTAATCCCGGTCGAAATCAGCCATCGGCCCTCCCCCTGTTGTTCAGACTATCTGGCACGCTTCGTCAAAATCGAGCCGCGGGTTGCGCGGGAACAGGCTGTCTTCGCGGCCATATCCCAAGGCGCAGATGAAGTTCGAGCGCCAGCGCCCGTCGGGGAAGAAGGCGGCATCCAGCTTTTCAGCATCGAAGCCCGACATCGGCCCGCAATCGAGGCCAAGCGCACGCGCCGCGATCATCAGATAGGCGCCCTGCAACGGAACATTGCGCGCCAGCATATCGGCGTTCAGCGCATCTTTGCCAGCGAAGATCGACTGGTAGTCGCGCGCCGGGAACAGCTTGGGCATTTCATCATAATAGCGGCTGTCTCCAGCCACGATCACGGTGACCGGGGCGGAGGCGACTTTGGCCACATTGCCCGGATTGACACATTCCCCCAGCCACGCCTTGGCCTCTGGCGAAGTGACAAAAACAAACCGCGCGGGGCAGGTATTGGCGGCAGTAGGCCCCCATTTCATATGGTCATAAAGTTCGTGCAGCAACTGAGGCGCGACAGGCCTTTCCTCGAAGGCATTATAGGTGCGTGCAGAAGAAAACAGGGTGGAGATATCTATCGCCAGTTCGAGCGGACCATTTGCTGGTGCTTGTGTTACTTGTGCGCCCGACATCGAAGTTTCCCGCAAATGGTTGATCCTGGATTGTCTGCTACCAGCCTGCACACCGCTGCCTACCTGCGGAAGGATAGGGTCCGCCCGCTCCGCCAAACCAGCGCGCTTTACGGCAGTCAAACGAACATGTCTTCGGACAGGTTCGCCAGGCGGTTAGAACAGCCCAATAGCAAGCATGACCGCTTTGCCGACGGAGCCTGAAACATGACCGCCCTTGATCCCCTCGACCAGATGGTTGCCGACTATTCGCTGGTGACCAATGGCTATGCTGGCACCGCGCCCAACAACCCCTATCCGATGTTCGCCGACCTGCGCGGAAAATGCCCGGTGATGCATGGTGATCTGCTGCAACAGCACCAGGTTCCCAGCATGGCAGATTACATGATGACCGGCCGCCCGACAGTCACCCTGTTGCGCTATAAGGATATTCACGCGGTCCTGATGAACCCCAAGGACTGGCTGAGCTATATCGTTGGCGACGGGTTTGGTGCGGCAGTGGACAATATGCTGCTCACCGCAATGGACGGGGTGGAACATGACAAGTTCCGCGCGACGCTGATGAAGCCGTTTATGCGCTCTGAAGTCCGCAAACTGATCGAAACGCTGATCCGCCCGGTGGTGATGGACGAATTCATCGCCAAGCTGCGCCCGAACGGCAAGGCCGATCTGGTGCGCGAATTTGCCCTGCCGTTCCCGATCCGCGCGATCTACGCCTACTTCGGCTTCCCGCACGACGAAAGCCTGCTGTCAGACCTGGCCAGCTGGGCAATCCAGGTGGTCGCCGCACCGCAAGCCGATCCCGCGCTGGCGGCGATAACCGTGCCGCAATCGATGGTCGCCGGGCAATCGATGTACGATACCATTCTTCCCGTCGTGCTGGCTTATCGCGCGCGCGGCGAAATGCGCGCCGATATCATCGGCCATATGATGCAGGTTGAGCATGACGGTGAGCGCTTCACCGATGAAGAGATAAGCCTGTTCCTGCGCATGTTGCTGCTGGCGGCGGGAGAAACCACCACCCGCAGCTTTGCCAATATGATGGTCCAACTGCTGGAAAACCCCGATGTTCTGGCCGAAGTGCGCGCCGATCGCACGCTGATTCCCAAGGCGGTGATGGAAACCATGCGTCGCGATCCGACTGCGGGCGCGCTCGGGCGGATCGCCGCGCGCGATATGGAGGTGGGCGGCGTAGTGATCCCCGAAGGCACTGCCGTGCTGCTGTCGGTCGCGTCAGCCAACCGCGATCCCGAAACCTATGAAGACCCCGACCGGCTGTGGCTGAAGCGCCCGATGCGCCCACTGCTCAGCTTCGGCTTCGGACCGCATATGTGCATGGGGATGCATATGGCGCTGGCGGAAATGGAAGTGGCACTTGATGCCATGCTCGATCTGCCCGGCCTGCGCTTCGATCCGGCTTATCCCCACCCGGAAATCCGCGGGCTGAACATGCGCGGGCCTGATGCGCTGCATGTGTTGTGGGATTGATCCGGGTGTTCAAGCCACAGGGAACCACTCCGCGCGAACATGATACGCACGATGCCGATGTTGCGCAGCTCACGGCATACCTGGAAAATGAACTGGGTTGCAGTCAGATAACCCTGCACAAGGAACGGCGCTGGCGGCCTGTCTGGCGGGCGGGCATGGTCCGAAATGGTCGACCTGTGGAAATGCTGCTCAAGGGCGAGCGCACCTGGCTGACCCATCCCTACCCGCTCGATTACGAGCGCGACATGCAGCGCACTTTGCACGAAAACGGCATCCCGATCCCGGCGATCCTTGCCTATTGCCCCGAACCTGCCGCCATCGTCATGGAATGGGTGCGCGGCGGGCGCGATCCGGGGCTGATCCAGCAGGCGATCGAACAGGCTTCCGAAATGACCGAGGACCGCTGGCAGGCCTCGCTCAGCTACATGGAAATCCTCGCCCGGATGCACGCCATCGCGCCGGAAAAATTCGTCGTAGCCGGGGCCTTGATGCCCGCCGATGACCGGGCCATCGCGCTGGGGAATTTCGAACTGTTTCACGCCATGACCGGGATGAGCGGGATCAGCGATCCGTTCATCGCTTTCTACTCCGGCTGGCTGCGACGCAATTATCCACAAGGGCGCAGCCGCGTGTCGTTCTTGACGGGCGATTGCGGGCAGTTCCTTTCCGACGGGCCGGACGTAACCTGTATCCTCGATGTCGAGATCGGTCATCTGGGCGATCCGATGCGCGATCTGGCTTGCTATCGCGGGCGTCATCCGATCGAGAACATGGGCGATGTGCCGGCGTTGTTCCTGCATTACGAACAGGCATCGGGCCAGCCGCTCGATTATGACGCGATTGCCTTCCATACCGTCGCTTTCCTGTGCGAGGCCTATTACGGCCCGATGTTCGGCCTGCATGATATGGGGCGGGGCGGAGATTGGGTGGAAAGCATGGTCCAGGTGGCGGTGATTGCGCGCCGGGCGATGGAGGCGCTGGCCGAAATTATCGGGTTGGAACTGGACGATTTCACCCTGCCAGCGCCCGCAGCGACGCCGCTGGAAGACCTCGCGCTGGGCAAGCTGATTGCCGAACTTGGTCGCTTGCCAGAAACCGATGCCCTACCTGGCTGGCAGCGCAATGTGCTGGCCTCGATCCCGCATTACCTGATGAATCGCGGGCACTATCGGCAATGGTGCGAGGCAGAGGATGTTGCGGACACAAAGGCACTCACGGGCACCGAGCCTGCCGATCTGGTCGCAGCGGATGCCGACCTCACCCACTTCATCGCCGCTGCCGGACCAGAACAGGATGCCGCGCTCACCCGCCTGTTCCACCGCCGGTTCCTGCGCCAATGCCTGATCATTGCCGGGGCGGACCCCGCGCCGGGACATATCGCGCTGGCCAAGATGGAACCGATCCTTGATCGAAAGCCACAATAGGGAGGCATTATGGATCTGGGCATCACAGGCAGGGTTGCGCTGGTAACCGGCGGCTCAAGTGGCATCGGTCGCTGTATCGCCGAGGAACTCGGGCGCAATGGCTGCAAGGTGGTTATCGTCGCGCGCGGGCAGGAAAGGCTCGATGCCACTGTGGCCGCGATCCGGGAGGAAGGGGGAGAGGCGATTTCCTTTGTCGGCGATCTGACCGATTTCGAATGCTATCTGGGCATGGTGGCCGCCGCTGAGGCCGCGTTCGGCCTCCCCGATATCGCCATCTTTTCGCCCGTTGCGCCAGGTTCGGGCGGCTTTGACGAGTTTGACGACAGCGCCCTTGATACAGCCTTTGCCAATATCGTGAAGGCGTTTGCCCATTTCGTGCGAGCAGTTTCTCCCGCGATGAAGGCGCGCCAATGGGGGCGGATCGTCACGATTGGTTCGGGCCATGGGCGGCTGCCTGCAAGGCTTGCCACGCTTGGATTTGAATATGTGCTGGCCAACACCGTGCGCCCGGCCGGGCTTGGCCTCAGCCGGACCATTGCCGACGAACTTGCCCCTTTCGGCATTACGGTGAACACCATCCCGCCCGGTTTCATCGACACCGGCGCGGCGTATGATGATTTCTTCCGCATCTGCGCCGATGCCGTCGGCCAGAGCCTCGAACAATTCCGCACCGACCTTATCAACCGCATCCCGATGAAGCGTTTCGGCCGGCCTGAGGAAGTGGCGAGTCTGTGTGCCTATTTGTGCTCGAAAAACGCCAGCTATATCACCGGGCAATACATGCTGGTCGATGGCGGGCGGATGGAGGTCTATTACTGAACGGTCAGCGTTCGGGAATGACCTGAAGATCAAGCCCGACAAAATACGATGCAATCCCGCAGCCGGTGAGGAGGAAGTCCTGCCGCCGCAGCCACTTGTGGAAATGCTGGATCAAGGCTGCGTCATGTTCCGGGCCAGCCTGCAGGACAAATGCCTCCAGCTGCGCAAACATATCGTCCTGACCGAATGGATGCGATCCGGTGAGCGCTTCGGTATCGGCCATATCCGCCGCCAGCACATCGGCCCCGAAGGTCAGCCAGCGTTGCTGATAAAGGGCCAGAGCTGCCGCCGAATCGCGCGTATATTCGCCCGCTGGATCAACCCCCGGCAGAGCCCCGATCTGGCGGACAAGGTGATGCCCGGCTTGCTCAAACCCCATCGCGCTTGCCACCGGAGTGCGCGGATCGGCAAGTTGCACTCCGTCATGCGCAGCCATCGCCGTCACGCACCAGCGCGACGTGGCCACGGCAAAGTTCATATAGGCGGAATAGTCCTGCTCGGGCGTGGAAGTGAACATCAGCGGCCACAACATGAAGCCGTTGACCCCGCAAAATCCGGCGGTGTGATATTCGATCAGCCGCTTGGAAATCCGGTCACCGCTAACCTTTTCGTAGTGGTCATACAGCGCGGACAAGTCACCCAGCGGTTCGGAGGTGTCGCGCAGCCGCATCCCCGAAAGCTCCGCCGCCGGATCACCGAAGGCCGACATCTCGAAGTCAATCAGCCCGGTCACCCGGCCATCAGCAAACATGAACTGCCCGGCATCGGCATTGACGAAAGCCGCCCGCGTCCGGCCTTGCGGGACATTGCGGCGCAGCCAGCCCGCCACGAACCGCATCAATGGCCAGGGCCGCCCGATCAGCCGGTCAAATATCGCTTCTGATGCAGCATAAAGGTTGCGCGATACCGCATCGGCACCAACCGGAATTTCAAGGCCGACTGCATCAAAATGGTCGAGCGGCAGTGTGTGCAGGCGGGCCATGATTTCGACGAATTCCTCGCGCACCGCGCGCCGTTCTTCGGCATTGTCGATGGTGGCGGTGTTGATCGTGCCCGCAATCCGTTCGAGCACCAGCGCTTCGGGGTCATCGATCAGGCCCAGCACCTTTGGCGCCGGAATACCACCGGCCAAAAATGCCCGATGGATCGCCGCTTCCTGGCGCATATCAATCGGCGAGATGTAATTGTCGCCGCGTGGCCCGCGAATATACAGCGCAGTCACCTCACCGCCGCGCTCAATCTCTGCATCCCAGCCCGTGCGCCAACGCGCATGTGGGGTCAGGCGCAGCACGCAGCCCAGATTTGCTTCGAGCCAGGCGAACACCTTGCGGTCCATCTCGCATGCCAGCACAACCGGCCCCGAAGTAGTCATGGCGCGCCCGTCCCCCAGGTGCTGGCAACATGCGCTGCGAACTGCGCACGATTGTCCGCCACATGCGCGAACGCCTTGCTCACCCCGCCATCCACCCGCAGGATCTGGCCGGTCACAAACCGCCCATCACCCGAAGCGAGCAGCGCGACCATGGCCGCGATATCCTCGGGATAGCCCAGTTCTGGGGTCAGATGGTGGCGTTCGACCATGCGGATCATTTCGGGCTGGTTGGCGCGCGAATTGGCGGTGGGTACCATTCCCGGCGAGATCACGTTGCAGGTCACGCCCTGCTTGCCATATTGCGCCGCCACATACAGCGTCAGCGTATTGATCGCGGCTTTCGATGCGGCATAGGCGGTGCGCGCCAGATCGCCCAGCAGCGCCGCGCCCGAACTGGTGTTGATGATCGCGCCGTTGCCCGATGCGATCAGCGCGGGCAGCGCGTGTCTGATCATCAGCATTGTGCCGCGCGCGTTGACCGCGAAAGTGGTGTCCCACACATCAATGTCCATCTCGCCAGCCGCACCGTCGCGGTTGAGCAATTCGGGCTGGGTGGCCGCGCCGTTGTTGAACACCACCTCCAGCTTGCCATAGTGCGCCAGCGTATCGCCGATCAGCGCAGCGATACTGGCGGGATCGCCAAGGTCCAAATGCAGCGCGATGGCATCGCCCCCTTGGCTGCATATTTCGGCAGCCAACGCTTCGGCGGGTTCCAGCAGAATGTCTGCGATCACTACCTGGCCGCCTTCTCTGCACAGCCGCCGTGCGGTGGCCGCACCGATGCCGCCTGCGCCGCCGGTGATGATGCAGGTTCTGCCGGTCAATCTGCCCATCATCGTGCTCCTTCGGTCTTGACCGGTTCGTAAGCGTCAACTCCACCGCGCGTCTCGGCAACATGCGGGAAGTGCGTGGAAATGCCGCCATCAACCGGGATGATCTGCGCGGTAATGAACTTGCCATCGTCAGAGGCGAGCAAGGCCACCATCGCGGCCAGATCATCGGGCCGCCCAAGCCGCGGGGTCAGGTGATGGCTGAGGTAAAGATCAAGGTTATGCCCCTGATTTTCCTCGGTGGTTTCGGTCACCACCAGCCCGGGCGAGACCACGTTGCAGCGGATACCCTGCTTGCCATATTGCGTGGCGACATATTCGGTCAGCACATTGATCGCTGCCTTGGACGAGGCATAGGCCACGCGGAACAGGTCACCGCGCAGCGACGCACCCGAACTTGTGTTGATGATCGAGCCGCCGCCAGCCGCAATCATGTGCGGCAAGGTGTGCTTGATCATCAACATGGTGCCGCGTGCGTTGATCCGGAACACACCATCCCAGATATCGGCGTCCATAAATTCCACCGCCGCATCACGGACCATTGTTTCCATGCGGGTGTCGGCGGCATTGTTGAACAACACGTCGATCTGGCCATATTGCGCCACCGCCGCATCGATCAGCGCCTTGATGCTCGCCTCGTCGGCCAGATCGAGATAGTGGACCATCGCCTCGCCACCCGCATCGCGCACGGTCTGGGCGGTCGCTTCCGCGCCATCGAGATTAATATCGGCCAACACCACCTGCGCCCCTTCGGACGAAAGCCGCCGCGCCGTGGCTGCGCCGATGCCGCCGCTGGTGCCGGTGATCACGGCGACCTTGCCTTCCAATCGTCTCATCACTTCAGCTCTCCGCCTTCAATTCTTGGGGGTGAAATCAATCGGCGGGAGCGACATTCCGTCCATATATTCGTCGCAGCGGGTGATCTGCTGGCCGCGCGTGTGAAAGACCATCGCAAACGGCACGTCGGTTCTGGTTCCCGCCCCGGAAATGGTAATGTCGGCCAGGCATTGCTGGAGCACGGTGCCGCCCGACATCGGGGTCAGCCGGATGTCCTTGAAGTTGATATCCATCACCTTGAGCGCTTCGACCAGCATGGCGAATTCCTCATCCTTGCTGAGGTTCTTGCGCACCGTGGCGTGCCATTGGATGAAGTCATCGGCGGCAACCGACTTCATGCCCTCAAGATCGCCCGCCAGCCAAAAGGCGTTCCACGTTTCGACGGTGCTGATCGCATCTGCTTGTGTCATGAACGGTTTCCCTGATCGCGTTTTAGAAGAACACAGCGCCTTGCGGCCAATCGAGCTTGGGCAGGCCAGTGCTGTCAAGATAGGCCTCGCAGCGCGCCACCAGCTGCCCGCGCGTGGTGAAAACCAGCATCATGGGAATGTCCTTGAACGCGCCCTGATCGGTCTCAAATGATGCCAGATGCTGCTGGACCAGCCCGGCCGACGTCAGGTGTTGCTGGATGTCATAATACTGGTTGCCGCGCATCACCGTGGTCAGCCAGCTGAAAAACGTGGTCGCGTCCGGCTTGGGCATGTCGGCCTTGGAGCAGTTGTTCCACAGCACGAAATCGTCGGTCACAAACGTGGCTAGACGCCCGATATCGCGCGCCAGCCATGCGGCTGTGAACCCGTCTGCCGCTGCCATCGCATCACCTTCGTCGACCATCGCAGCATCTCTCCCCACTCGGAACATACCGCTGGATGCACGATCCGGATTTGCGCAAACCCTGCCCGATGACAGGTTGCCCTTCGGCAAGATGCTTGGGACTTTTCTGGATCGGGGCCTATACTGCGCGCTCAATGGCACCAGGTGCCGATAATGGGATGGGCAGGTGACAGAGGATCAAGCCACAGCACGGCCGCGCACCCCGCGCGATCCCTCGGCGACCATCCGCCGGATTCTGGAAGCCGCGCGCGAGGAATTCGGAGCCAATGGGTTTGACGGCACGAAGGTCGAACATATCGCCCGTCGCGCCGGGGTGAGCAAGCAGATCGTCTATTTCTATTTCAAGGGAAAGGACGAGCTGTACTGGGAATTGCTCAAGGACATTTCCATCAACACCAACCAGCGGCTGTTGCAGATCCCGTTCGACGATCTGCCGCCGGACGAAGCGTTACGCCACTATGTCGCAGGCGTGTATGATCTTTACGCCGAAGATCCGCTGCTGGGGATGGTCTCGCTCGATCAGTCTATGCACGGTGGTGCCCAGCTGCGTTCGATCAATGAAATCCGGATGCTGCAAAAGGCGCTCGCCGATAAGCTGGCCAGTGTCGTCACGCGTGGTCAGGCGGCAGGGATTTTCCACCCCGAAGTGGACAGCAACCGGATCGAACTGATGACGGTGATCATCACCGTTGGCTGTCTTTCCTCCAGCACGATGCTGCAACGCTATTCCGAGCGGAGCTGGCAACAAAGCCCGGCAGAAACCCGCGCCTTCGCGCTCGATTTCATTATGCGCGGGCTGTGCAAATAGCCGGGGCAAATAGGCCGCAGGATCAATCGAGCGTGTTGAGTGAGGCAGATTCGGGCGGGCTGCTCAACACCGCCATGATCGGGGCGAAGGCTTCCTTGCCCAGCATCCTGCCGCCTTCCTTGTGCGCTTCGCCAGAGGTCCAGCGTTCGAGCAGCACATAGATATCGGCCTTGTCTGCGTCATTCAGCAGTTCCACCCCCTGACAGCCAGCCAGCGGTTCGACCTTCGCCAACAGCGTTTCGAGCACAGCCCTCAGTGCAGTGCCTTGGCCTTCGCGGGCGGTCATGCGGTAATAGCGGACATAGGTCATCGGGCATTCCTCCAACGGCGCATCAATCGCCGCTCGATCCCTCGCCTTGGCCCGGCTGAGACCTGCCAGCGGACAGGCTGACTCTACTGGCGAACCTGCCATCATCTGCGCAATGCAGCCAACCAGGAGTTGACCAACATGTTACTCACGGAAATATCTGACCGCATGGAAATCGAACAGGTGATGATCGATTATTGCCACGCCATCGACGATTTCGACTGGGAGGCGCTCGACTACGTATTCACGCCCGATGCCATTATCGATTACACCGAGATGGCACCATTTCGCGGCAACCTCTCCGAAGCCAAGGCGTGGCTGGCCGTAGCGATGGCCGGCGTCGCGCACAGCCAGCACAATATCTCCACCAGCCAGGTCCGCATCAATGGCGACAGCGCCTGGGCCCGCACCATCTGCACCAATCCGATGGTATCGAACGACGGCCACCTGATGATCGTAGGCCTGTGGTATCGCGACCAACTGCGCCGAACCGATGCAGGCTGGCGGATCGTCCACCGCTATGAGGAGAGCAGCTGGCGCTTCAATGTGCCCGATGGCGTGCTGTCCGACCCGGCCGAAATCCGCGCGGTGTGGGCGGCGGCTGGCGGGCATCCTGCCGGGCCGTGC